>NZ_VOSK01000573.1 GCF_009296175.1 Microvirga tunisiensis
CTTCTTCCTGAAAATCAAGCACTTCAGACGCATCGCCACGCGCTACGAACAGACCCCACGGGCGTTTATGTCAATCCTTTGCCTCGTCAGCGCGTTCATCTGGACCAAATGAATGTCAACGCGCTCTAGGTCGAGCCAGCTCACTCGTCGATAGCCTCTTATCAGAGCGCTACAGCAACTTCGCGAGTGTGCGTCTAATGGAGCATGCGACGACGCTGGATCTTGAGCAGTTCGAGAGCAGTGATCAGCAAGACCAACTGGAGCGGGCTCGCCGTCAGGTCACCGGGCGGACCACTCTCCTGACCCAGATCTTCGGACAGGCACAGGATGTGCTCACCGTCCTTTCACTGGCTGCTGGCCTGCTCGCCTATGCGCCGTGGCTCATTGTCCTGATCCTGCTTGCTCTCCTGCCAGCCTTTGTTGGGGAGGTGCATTTCAACGCGCAAGGCTATCGCCTCAACTACTTCCGCACCCCGGAGCGGCGTCAGCTCGATTACATCCGTTATCTAGGCTCGAGCGTCGAAACCGCGAAGGAGGTCAAGCTCTACGGTCTCAACACCTTCCTGGTCGAGCGCTTCAGAGGCTTTGCTGATCGGATGTATGCGGACAACCGGCGGCTTGCGACCCGCCGGGCCGCATGGGGCACGCTCTTCGCCGCACTCGCGTCATGCGCCTATTACCTGGCCTATGCGCTGATCGTGTGGCGAACGGTCCAGGGCGAGTTCAGCATTGGTGATTTGACGTTTCTGTCCGGTTCCTTTTTGCGGCTGCGTGGGCTGCTGGAGGGATTGCTTCTGGGGTTTTCACAGATCGCCGGGCAGGCGCTGTACTTGGAGGATCTGTTCTCATTCTTCGATGTTCGCCCGAGCATCGCGTCACCGGCAAACCCACGGTCCTTCCCGCAACCCTTGAAGTCAGGAATTATGTTCGAAAATGTAGGCTTCCGGTATCCGGACTCAGATCGCTGGGCGGTCCGTCACCTGAGCCTAACGCTGACAGTCGGTGAGGCCGTGGCTTTGGTTGGGGAGAACGGAGCCGGCAAGACCACGATCGTGAAGCTCCTTGCTCGGCTCTATGACCCGACAGAGGGACGGATCCTTCTCGATGGCTATGATCTACGTGAATACGATCTGGCCGATCTGCGACGCCACATTGGTGTGATTTTTCAGGACTTCGTGCGGTTTCATTTCACGGCCGGCGAGAACATTGGAGCAGGTTGCATCGAGGCCACCGATGATCGCAGCCGGATTCAGCAGGCGGCGGAGCGCAGTCTCGCTGATCGGATCATCCAACGCTTGCCCCATGGATATGACCAGCCACTCGGCAAGCGGTTCCACGAAGGAGCGGATCTCTCCGGGGGCGAATGGCAGAAGATCGCCATCGCGCGCGCTTACATGAGGGATGCAGAGGTTCTCATTCTGGACGAGCCGACCGCCGCTCTCGACGCCCGCTCGGAATACGAGGTCTTCCAGCGGTTCCGGGATCTGAGCTTGGGCAAGACCGCCATTCTGATCTTGCACCGGTTCTCGACTGTGCGAATGGCCGACCGCATCCTTGTTCTCGAGAATGGGCAGGTCGTTGAGGCTGGCTCGCACGAACAGCTTGTTGCATCAGGCGGTCGCTACGCCGAACTGTTTGAATTGCAGGCGTCAGGCTATCGATGAGGGCCCCTGAAACCATGAGATCTGGCTTGTTCGGTGTAATGGACGGCAGATCGTCTACAAGCATGCGATCCGGGCTATCCACCCAGCAGAGCCTGTCCAGTTGATAGATCCAGCTTCATTTGGGTGAGGGACCCCTTCTCAGGCTCTGTTGAACATGCGGCTTGGAATCATCCTGAAGCAGTGCTCGATCAATCCATGCTTTCCGCCTTCTGCTGTGATGGGTTACAGTGGATGTGCCATCGCGACCCGACAGGAGCCCGCATGAAGAAGGCCCGCAAGCTCTATGAAAGTCCAAGCGGTGACCGCTGGTACCTGATCCGAGACCCTTCAGGAGCTTTGTTCGTCCGCCACGAAGCCAATGTCGCTTCCGGAGGGCAGGTGGAACATGAGGACATCGCGATTTTCCTAGGTCGGGGCGCAGGGCCGGAACAGCAGGAACTGCTGCGTCTGATCGGCACCCTCGTCGAGGAGCACCCCGCGAACGGGTAACCCATATTATGAAAGCGGCGGCCCTGCGAGTTCTATCCCGAATTGACGGCAGGCACGCGCAAGCGCCTCAGCTTGTTCGGGGGATCTGTCGCGACAGTTTGTTTCACAGTTTCAGCTGCCGTGCCTGCGGTCTCGACAGTGGAGGGTGACGCGAGTTGTTCAAGGGCAGGCATTTTGATCGCTTGGTCATCCTGGTCTGCGTCCGGTGGTACTTGGCCTTTAATCTCAGTCTCCGGAACCTTGAGGAGATGATGGCCGAGCGAGGCATCTCCGTCGACCATGCCACCGTCCACCGCTGGACTGTTCACAATGCCTCGCTCCTGCTGGAAGAGTTCAACCGGCGTAAGAGGGCCTCACGGGGAAATGGCACGTGGACGGTGTGTCACGAACACATTTCTGAAGGAGGAGATGTGGAGCTGTACAAGAGATGAGGGTCGGCCCCTCGAGGTCCGCAGTCAGGTGCCGACCTCAAACCCCTGCAAGCTGCGGCCGTCAAGAGC
>NZ_VOSK01000574.1 GCF_009296175.1 Microvirga tunisiensis
GGTTTTGCTCCACGCTTCCTTCAGACCCCACCTCGCGGTGGCGCCCTTGCGCTTTGCTAACCCTTCGCCGCCATCAGGCTGGGTAGAGGACTTGCACCTCCAAGCTGTCGAACATGCTCGGCACACGAAAAAGCCCGGCACGAGGGCCGGGCTTTTCCGATTTTCTGGCAATGGGCTTGATCAGCCGCCGATCACCGAGGCGGGATCGACCTTCACACCCGGGCCCATCGTCGAGGAAACGGCGACGCGCTGGATGTAGGTGCCCTTGGCGCCGCTGGGCTTCGCCCTAGAGACGGCGTCGGCGAAAGCCTTGATGTTCTCCACCAGCTTGCCCTCGTCGAAGGAAGCCTTGCCGATGCCGGCGTGGACGATACCGGCCTTCTCGACACGGAACTCGACGGCGCCGCCTTTGGCGCCTTCCACGGCACCCTTCACGTCCATGGTGACCGTTCCGACCTTCGGGTTCGGCATCAGGCCGCGCGGGCCGAGAACCTTACCGAGACGGCCGACGAGCGGCATCATGTCCGGGGTGGCGATGCAGCGATCGAACTCGATCGTGCCGCCGTTGACGACCTCGAACAGCTCCTCGGCGCCGACGATGTCGGCACCGGCAGCCTTGGCCTCGTCGGCCTTGGCGCCGCGAGCGAACACGGCGACGCGGACCGTACGGCCGGAGCCGTTCGGCAGGTTGCAGACGCCGCGGACCATCTGGTCGGCGTGGCGGGGATCGACGCCGAGGTTCATCGAGACCTCGATGGTCTCGTCGAACTTCGCCTTGGCGCGTTCCTTGATCAGCTTCACCGCGTCCTGAATCGGGTAGAGCTTGGTGACTTCGATGCCCTCGCGGGCGGCGCGGATGCGCTTACCTTCCTTAACAGCCATCATGCCCTCCTTACGCCACTTCCATGCCCATCGAGCGCGCGGAGCCCTCGATCATGGCCATGGCGGATTCAACGGTGTCGCAGTTGAGATCGACCATCTTCTTCTCGGCGATCTCGCGGATCTGGTCGCGGGTCACGCGGCCGACATTGCCGCCCTTGCCGGGGGTCTGCGACCCCTTGTCGATCTTCGCGGCCTTCTTGAGCCAGTACGAGACCGGAGGCTGCTTCATCTCGAAGGTGAAGGAACGATCCTGATACGCGGTGATGATCACCGGGATGGGGGTGCCCTTCTCCATCTGCGAGGTCTTCGCATTGAAGGCTTTGCAGAATTCCATGATGTTCAGGCCGCGCTGACCGAGCGCCGGACCGATCGGCGGCGACGGGTTGGCTGCGCCTGCGGGCACTTGAAGCTTAACGTAGCCCGAGATTTTCTTCGCCATAGGACTGCTCCCAATGGACCAACCGCCCGGCGCCAACCGAGCGGAATGGCAGTTGCAGATCGCGGTGCAGTCTGAGGACCCCGGCTGGCGACCGGGCAGACCTCCCGCGGATGAAGGCCCCTATCAAGGGACCTGGAAAGTGCTACCGGAAAGGTGTCACTTCCCTTCCGGTCAGATTTTTTCGACCTGACCGTATTCGAGTTCGACCGGCGTCGCGCGGCCGAAGATGGAAACCGCCACCTTGAGGCGGGCCCGGGCGTCGTCGACTTCCTCGACGACACCGTTGAACGAGGCGAACGGACCGTCGGAAACGCGGACCTGCTCGCCGACCTCGAAGCTGACGGACGGCTTCGGATGATCGACACCCTCGGCCACCTGGCCCTTGATCCGCTCGGCTTCCCGATCCGGGATCGGAACCGGCTTGGACTTGTCGGCCCCCAGGAAGCCCGTCACCTTGGGCGTATTCTTGATGAGGTGATAGACCTCGTCGGTCAGGTCGCACTTCACCAGGACATAGCCCGGGAAAAACTTGCGCTCGGTGTCGACCTTACGGCCGCGACGCACCTCGACGACCTTCTCGGTCGGGACCATCACTTCGTCGAACTTGTCTTCCAGGCCGCGCTGCGCCGCCTGATCCTTGATCGACTGAGCGACCTTGTTCTCGAAATTCGAATAGGCGTGGACGATGTACCAACGCTTCGTCATTGCATCCACCCCTTAACCGCCAAGCCCAAGGATCACTGAGCGAACGCCCCAGCCGATCGCCTGATCGACGACCAGGAAGAATACGCTGGCAACCACCACCATCACGAACACCATGGCGGTCGTGATCATGGTCTCCTTGCGCGTCGGCCAGGTCACCTTCGCAGCTTCCGAGCGGACCTGCTGTATGAAATCGAACGGGTTCGTCTTCGCCATTTCCTTACGTCCACATCACCTTGAGAGCGGCTGCGAACGTCCTCTGAGGGCACGCTTGAGCCCAAATTGAAGGGGCGCGAGGCTGCTTTCCAAGCCTCGCGCCACCTGTTCAAACCATCTATGGGGCGCTTCTCTAACGCAAAACGCCCGCTTTGTCGACCGCTGGCAGGAGTGGAGGGACTCGAACCCCCAACCCCCGGTTTTGGAGACCGGTGCTCTAGCCGATTGAGCTACACTCCTCCGGCGGTCAACAGGTGGCGGAAACCCGCCACCTGGATCGGGTATTAGTCCATCACGGCGGCGACGACGCCGGCGCCGACGGTACGGCCGCCTTCGCGGATGGCGAAGCGCAGCTTCTCTTCCATGGCGATCGGCGCAATCAGCGTCACCTCCATGGTGATGTTGTCGCC
>NZ_VOSK01000575.1 GCF_009296175.1 Microvirga tunisiensis
AAAGCGGACAATGTTGGTAGTCTCGTTCATGGCGTATCGCTCTCTCGAAGAGGTTCTGGCAGGCTCGACACCCGCCTCGATACGCCGCCCTTCTCACACCGTCATCACCCAGTTTCCGCCATAGCTCCAAGGTGCGCCGGGAGACCGACAAGGAGTAGGTGCAACAAGACCATCACAGTGAACGAGTAGCGATCCACTCTGTGAGGTGATCCGCAAGATGGGCATCACCGAGCCGACTTGTCTCACGCTGGAAGAAGCAGTTCGCCGGGATAGGCGTGACCGAGATCCAGCGCCTCAAGCAGCTCAAGGATGAGAATGCCCGGCTCAAGAGGCTCATGGCCGACCGGACCTTGGACAAGACCGTGGTGCACGACGTGCTCAAACGAAAGTGGTGAAGCCCGCCGTCCGACGTGAGGTTCCAGGCCATTTGCAGAAGGCTGACAGTGTCAGCAGTCGGCGGGCATGCTCGGCCGTCGGCTTTCAGCGCTCCTCGCAGCGCTACCGCAAGCGTTCCGATCCACAAGTGGAGCTGCGGATGCCGCTCAAGGAGCTCGCGGCCCCTCGGGGCGCTATGGCTATCGCCGGCTGCACATTCTGCCGCGCCGGGAGGGCTGGCTGGTGAACCACAAGCGCACCTACCGCCTCTACGCGAGGAAGGGCTGTCGATCCGGCCCAAGGCACCCAGGCGCAAGCGGGCCTGGCGCTACCGGCAGGGTCGGCCTGAGGTGGGTAGGCCCAACGAGGTGTGGGCGATAAACTGGCAGGAGCCGACCAGCTTTTCGATGGCCGTCCGTTCCGGATCCTGATGGTGGTGGACTGCCACACACGAGAGTCACTGGCGATTGTCCCGCGAGTGGGTTTCTGGGCCTATCAGGTGGTGGAGGCGCTCTATGAGATCGCCGTGCGGCAATGCTCGGACGATCCAAAAAGGGATTGTCGTGACGGAAATGTTGATAACACGGTATCAACCTGCTTCGCCAAAGCTCAGCCAAGCCCCTCAGTGTCATCAAACTGTGATCGTAACACCGCACCGTCAGAGGCTACCGCGCTCAATCCGCCCAGGAGGTGCGCATGGGCTCCGATCCTCGACGCTGCCTGATTGCGGTTGGCTTCACCGTTCTTTTGCTTCAACTGGCTTGGAGTGACGCTGGTCTGGCGCAAGCGGCACCCGGGCCGCCGAGAGAGCCATCGGATGATGTCGATTGGCTTGAACTCGCGATGGGCAGCATCGCGGGCCTCGTCCTCTTCCTCTATGGCGTGACCCAGCTCTCCAAGACCCTGAAGGAGGTTGCCGGCGAGCGCATGCGGATGCTGCTGCACAAAGCAGCCGGCCACCGCTTCTGAGGCCTGCTGACCGGTACCGCTGCGACGGTAGCGCTCGACTCCTCCTCCGTCACGATGATCCTCCTGATCACCCTGGTGGATGCCGGTCTTCTGTCGTTCGTGGAGGCCTTGCCCGTCATCCTCGGGTCCAACATCGGCACGACAATCTCAAGTCCGGTCTTTGCCCTCAACATCGACGAGTATGCGCCCGTGCTGCTCCTGGCAGAGTTCCTGGCACGCGCTCCTCAAGTCGGATCAGGCGCGGGCCTAGAGCATCATCGGGTTCAGCATCGGCCTCATCCTCTTCGGGCTGCATGTTATTGGCGAGGCCGCCGAGCCTCTCAACGGTCATCAGCCCATCATCGACTGGCTTAAGACGCTTGAGAACCCGCTCTACGTGGTGATTGCAGGGCCCTCATCACCGTGGCGATCCAATCCTCCTCGGCCATGCTCGGCATCATCACCCTGGCCAGCCAGGGGCTGATCAGCCTGCCGGACGGCATTGCCATGATGCTGGGTGCTGAAATCGGCACCTGCACCGACACCCTCGTGGCGACCGTCGGGCGGTCCCGGTCGGCTGTTCGGGCCGGCATATTCCACCTGGCGTTCAATTTTTAACCGTTGCGCTTGGCATTCTCTTCGTGCGGCAGATCGCAATGCTGGCCGAGTGGTCGAGCAGCGAGGCGGGACGGCAGATTGCCAATGCGCGCTTGGCCTTCAATGTTACCGGCGCCCTGCTCGTCATCGGCTTCGTTCACATGGCTGAAGATCCTGTGCCGGGTCGTGCCTGCCCGGCAGGAGGAGCGCAACGCAGGGCTTCAGCGTGATCTTCCTAGAACACGGCCGGCCGAGTAGCGCTCTGTCCATCTTGGAGACCAGAGATAAGAAGCCTGAACATCAGTAGTCTGTACCGCTATCCAGGTCTCCCGCCGAAACCCTGATCGGCACCTCACTGAAGAAATGACGGCTGGGGTGAAAGCTGAGGAGGATCTTCTTCAACTCGGGCTCGGAGACCAGGCTTGCTGCCTTCTTGGCGCTCAGCCACCGCGTCTCCCGCTCCCCCTTCTCAAGCCAATTGGGTCTTTGATGGTCAACGTGGAGCGGAAAAACCTCAACCGTGCATCTGACCTGGCGTCCAGGACCAAGGCGCTTGTGGTACCGGAACGACCCGACGGCTTTCGGATCCACGTACCCAACTAGATCCTTAGCACAGTGATTTTGACGGTTTGACACCGCCAAGCTCGTGCTGCGGACTTCGCATCTGGTACCGAGGCCCCGTCCAATGGGGATCAATCCACTTGCAGATCCCGCACCGCTTCGAAG
>NZ_VOSK01000576.1 GCF_009296175.1 Microvirga tunisiensis
GGATCGACCACGACGTAGGCGTACTTGATGCCGTCAGACGTGTCGGGGATCGAGCGGGCTTTGATGCCTCGGGCGAACTCCTTGACATCGAGCTTGATGCCGACGTTGGCCTTGGGCTTGCCGGTGATCGGATCGGTCTGGACGCCGTACCACTCGCGGTAGCGCAGGAGGC
Organism: Microvirga tunisiensis; assembly: GCF_009296175.1. GTDB lineage: Bacteria > Pseudomonadota > Alphaproteobacteria > Rhizobiales > Beijerinckiaceae > Microvirga > Microvirga tunisiensis. The sequence continues at coordinate 173 of NZ_VOSK01000576.1, forward strand.
TCCCCCTTGGCATGTGGTAGTTGGTGCCGGGGATCAGGGTGTCCTCGCCCACGACAGCATACCAGCCCACAGAGAAAGGCCGATAAGAGCCCCAATCCACCGCAATAAACCGCGTCCAGTCCTTGGGGATTTCGAACGGCTGGACGACATGCCGCTTGTTCGACCACTCAGCGAAGTACGCGCCTTCAACGATGTCCCAGTCGCCGTCACGCATCGCCTTGACCAGAGCCGCGCTGCCCAATCCCGAGAGCCGCGCCTCATAGCCGGGGTCGTCCTCTTGCAGCGAGGGATTGTCGTCGAGCCGGGCGGGGATGTACTGGCGCAGCATGCCGCCCTCGCTGTCGTGCTGCGGTTCGATGGTAAGCGGCTCGTGCCCTGAGATCCAGGTTTCCTTGACCCACAGGTGGCCGACGTTGCCGGGGTTGGCGCTGCACAGGATGCGCGGAAAGCGCCGGGCGAGGACAGGCGGCAGCGACAGTCCGACCATGCGCACGCGATTGCGCAGGAAGCGGTACATGTCTTCGAGGAAATGCGTCAGCTCGTCGATGAGCAGAACATGAATTTCCGCGCCCTGGTATTTGTAGACGTCCTTCGGGTCTTTGCAGTGACACAGATAAATCTTCGAGCCATTGGGAAACCGGATCTCATTTTCGATGATGTCGCAGCACCCGGCATTGACCATGTGCGCCAGCATCGCCCGAAAACCCTTCGGCCCTTCCATGTGGTTCTTGAGCAGATCCTCGCGCACGCGGCGGAAGAGATACACCTGGAGGCCGGGGATGGCGATGCACCACGTGACCGCCGCCACGCGCATCAGGAAAGATTTCCTACCACCTGCCGCCCCGCCGAACAGCACCTCGGTCGCGGGCGTGTCGAAGGCGGTGAGCTGCTTAGGGTGCAGCGTTACGTGAAACTCGACCGTGTCGTAGTCGGGCAGGCTCTTAGGTTGCGCCTGACCCATCGTCCTCGCCCAGTGGCTTGCCGTTGATGAAGACCTGAGCCCAGGGCTTGCCCTGCTCCAGCGCCGCCTGCGTCACAGGTCCCGGATCGTGCGTAATCTCTTTGCGGTCGCGCCACCTGTCCGGTTGCCGGTTTTTCAGCCAACTCAAGGCTGCGCCCGCATCGGGCGGGTGATAGACCCTGGTCGGCACGCGGACGACCCGCTCCTCGCGATTGATTTCGTCCTTGTCGTAGAAGATTTTCTCGCTCTCGGTCCAGAAGCCGGTGCCGCGCTTGTAGAAGCTCATCACCATGTTGCCGTCCGCAGGCTCCTTCCCGAGCTGGAGTGCCTCTAGAAATGCCGGGTGTTCGTCCTGCCACGTGTAGAAGGTCTGTGTGCAGATCCTGAAGGCACCGGCCATCTCCTCGTCGGTCATCCCGAGCAGGGCGAACTTGTAGGCATACTCGGGATGGTATGCCTCGTCGTACTTCGTCGGTCTTCCGGCTGGCATCACTCATCCTCCGGTTCGAAGCTAAGAAAGCGGAAGGCCAGATCCTGAAGCGGGCCGTCGAGGCTGCGGATCTTAGGCGTGCGCCGGGCGATCAACTCTTTCGTGACGGCCAGCAGGCGCTCTATCTCCTTCGGATCGGCGTCTGACCAGGGGCCGCCCGCCTCGTCGAGCAGGATTTCCTCCAGGCGATACAGCTGGATGACCTTTGCCGCCTCGTATGCCTTGCGGAAGGCCGCATCGGTCGCCAGTGCGCGGTAGATGTGTGTCTCCGGTACGCCCAGGTCTGAGGCGATGCGCGGGATAGGCTTGCATTGAATGATCAGGTCCAGGATGTCGTCCTTGGTGTTGTCGGTCAGGACCTGGGGTCGTCTGGCGGTCTGCGCTTTCATGAAATGCCCCTGTTGCAGTTCTTGGTTCGTTCTCAATATCATACCTTCCATCCCGTCCGTCTATCATAGTGGCTTGTCCGTCAGCGGCTGAGGCAGACGCACTCCCTTCCATCCTCGCTGAGGAACGTCACGCCCGCCTCCTGGAAGGCCAAACGCAGCTTTTCGAGGTTCGCCCCTGAACTGCGCAGCGGCCCGTACTGCGGGTTTTCCATGCGCTGGATCGTCGGCAGCGACAGTCCCGACCGCTGGGCCAACTCGGCCTGCGACCATCCCGCCAACTCGCGTCCCGCTTTGACCATCCCTGCCGTTTTCATGCTTTTTGCATAATCCATGATGTCTATTGCTTTACGCAGTAGCTATCGCGTGTTATGTTTAGCACATAGTTGGTTATGCGTTAAGCAGCATATATCACGTTCGCAGACGGACTTCTTGTCCTTCCGACGCCCCATCACCTGAAGGTGCGCCTGTTATCTCATCGTCGCCGCTGACAAACAGGAGATTGATCCATGGCTCGAAGCGTTAACATGACCGACGAACACCTGCCCGGCGCGGCTGCGCTGCTGTGGGTCGAGACGCAGATCGAGGTCGATACCGACGAGGACGGCTGCGTGTTGGTCGACATCTTCAACGA
>NZ_VOSK01000577.1 GCF_009296175.1 Microvirga tunisiensis
CCGCACCTGTTTGCGCATTGGCGCTTTCTGCATGGAAATGGCCGAACATCGGGAGCCGTATGACGCGAGAGTGTCACGTACGGTTCTGGGAGCGCGCGGGGGTGAGATCCCCCCGCGCGACTCGCCAGGTCGTGATCAGCATCGCAGGCCAGAAGCACTGGCTCTGGCGCGCGGTCGATCAGCATGGGTCGTCCTCGATATCCTGGTTCAGAGACGCCGCAACGCCAAAGCAGCCAAGCGCTTGCTGCGAAAGCTGCTCAAGAAGCAGGGCATGGCCCCTCGCGTGATGATCACCGACAAGCTGGCCAGCTACGCGGCCGCCAGGAAGGTTGTCATGCCCGGCGTTGAACACCGCCAACACAAAGGCCTAAACAACCGCGCGGAGAACAGTCATCAGCCGACCCGACGACGCGAGCGCATTATGAAGCGCTTCAAATCGGCCGGTCAGGCCCAACGTTTTCTCTCGGTTCACGATCAGGTGGCAAACCTCTTCCGCCGTCCGGCCAACATCAATGCAGGTGACCATCGCGCATCCCGAGCGCAAGCCTTTATGACTTGGGGTGAGGTGACCGGCGTTGCGGCCGGCTTCTGATACGCCGATACAGAGCAGGCGTTCCGACCTCAACTCGTTAACTTGACGATGCCCTGGTGACAGTGCTGCTGGAGGAGCAGAAGCGTCGGAAGGACGCTGGCGACGTGCATTGGCGTATCCCTATGCGTCCCGATCATGGCCACGAGCTTCTCGATGATGTCAGCAGACCCACGCATCCCGGCTATCCGATCATCGGTCGCATGGAAGGCCTTGCCGAACTGCGCGGAGTGATGCAAGCCGTCTCGGCCCTGCGCGGCCTACCGCTTTAGGACCTCCTTTGTCGGCGGATGCTCCGCTGCCGCGAGCATCGCTGCGTCGAAACTTGGGATCCTCCAGGGATGTCGAAACCAGCGGATCGGCATTGACGTTTGCTGATGGTCCACCCAATCGGACCATCGCCGGAAATTTCTTCAGCCGTGCCTCCTCCGGCAGCGGATCAACTTTTGAGGTCGGGATGAGCGACGTTATTTTCTTACCCGAATCAATCTTGGAAGTGCAAACCTTGGCTGCGCTCCGGGATGCGGGTGCAAATGAGGAGACAGCAGGGGCCGCCACCCGTGCGATGCTTCATGCCTCACGCCTTGGGATCGACAGTCATGGTGTCCGGCTGGCAGCCCATTATGCGAAGGTACTCCGCGGCGGGCGCGTGAACCCCAACCCTGCAATGAAGACACATCGCACGGCGGCGGGTGCGGCTACTCTCGATGCGGATGACGGCCTGGGCCATGCTGCCGCCTATGCCGCTATGGAGTTGGCCTGCAGCATGGCCAAGGAGGCAGGCGTGGCGGCTGTGGGGGTCGTACGCTCGTCCCATTACGGGGCGGCGGGGGCCTATGCCCTTGCGGGCGCTGAAGCCGGTATGATTGCGGTTTCGATGTCGAACACCGATGCCATCGTCGCCCTGCATGGCGGCGCTGAACGATTTCACGGCACCAACCCGATGGCGATCGGCGCACCCGTTCCCAATCAGAAGCCGTGGCTTCTGGACATGGCCACCTCGTCAATCCCGCTCAACCGGGTTTTCCTGTATGAAGCCCTGGGCAAGACCCTTCCTGAAGGCGTGGCCGCCGATCAATCAGGTCATCCGACCAGAGATCCTGCGAATGTCGAGATGCTGATGCCGCTGGGCGGTATGGATTTTGGCTTCAAAGGTGCTGGCTTAGCCGGACTGGTGACGCTGCTATCGGCCGTATTGACGGGCAGCACTCTCGATCATCTCATGATCCGGATGGCTGAGACCGATGATTTCGAGACGCCCCGCCGAATGGGTCATTTCTGCCTCGCGATTGACCCGGACCGCTTCGCCGGACGAGCTCTCTTCGACGAGGCAATCACCCGTTATCTCTCTGATCTGCGCGCGAGTGCCGCACGGGAGGGGCAGAGCGTCATGGCTCCTGGTGACCGGGAATGGGCCGTCGAAGCCGAGCGAGCGCGCACCGGGATCCCCGTAGATCGGAAGACAGCAAAGTTTCTCGGGCTAGCGGAGTAGGAGACGGACTACTGATAGACGAAATGTGTTCCGTCTATTGGCAACCAAGCAGAGGTCTGCTCGGGGTCAGATCTTCACATTCTGGTCACTCAAAGAACGTCGGCTCTAGGCCACCGAAGCGGAACAAGCTCTTGCGTCCAGGGAGTGCCAATCACGGCCATTCGCGAGCAGCCGCGTCCGCGCCAAGCCAGCCATTTCGCGGCAGTCTTCAGACGAGAAAAGCCCAAGCCTTGGGGTGACAGGGCAGGATCCGCCCACACCTTTGCCACGCCGGCAACCGGACTCACCCGCTGGGGACCATGCCGTGCCAGGCCGCGAAGGCGACGGCACCGCCCACGAGCAGGATCAGCGGGTTGAGCTTTGGGCGCCAAGCCAGGATGGCGGCGGCCACGCCGGCAACGACCCAGGACAGGATGCCCGCCCCTGCAACTCGAAAGATTGCGAACACGCCGGCAAGGATCAGCCCGGCTCCGATCGGCGCAAGCCCGTTCTCCAAAGCCGTATGCCAATGCCGACCGCGATAATGGTTCCACATCTTCGTGACGCCATAGCAGAGCAGCG
>NZ_VOSK01000578.1 GCF_009296175.1 Microvirga tunisiensis
CTGGTGAGATCAAGAACTTCACCGGCATCGACTCGCCCTATGAGGCACCGGAGAACCCCGAGGTTCACCTGCACACAGTCGGGCACGAACCGATCTCACTCGCAATTCAAATTGAAGAGTTCCTGAGCTCGAGTTTGGCCATTTCTGGCGGGTCTATAGGCTATCTGCGGGTCAGTCCGGATCGGCAAATCTCACCAGGCTCATGAGTGCGTCCATCACGGCGATGCGGTAGATCGCAGTGGCAAACCGGCGATCATTGGCAATCGCGTCGGCGTCGCCATGCACGCGCTCCAGCATGGTATCGAACACCTCCTCCATCATCTCCGCATCCACAGGCACAACAACCCCGCACGTCATCGCAAAAGCTTCCGGTGTGCTCAGTCGCATCGCGAGCGAGGTGCCAGGATGAGCCGTCTGCTCCAGATGCTCGTCAACCAGCCAAACCTCGTCCTGGCGCATGAGATCCAGCACCACCACGCCGGCCGTCTCATGCCGGCGCTCAATCCGCCAGACCGAGAAGCGGGCCCGCAGCAGGGCCTGCAACATCACGTCCTCATCCGAGCCGGGCGCCGCGGCAGCGTTGCGGACATAGCGGTCCATCCCGCGCGAGCGGCCCGGCGGCGCGGTGTAGAGGGCCAGGTCGTACGCCAACGTCACCTCGTCCAGGCTCTCGGCCACCAGCATCTTGCCGACCGTGAGGCCTAAGCGACGCGCCTGCTCCATCAGAGCCGAATCCGGCACAAAGCGGAGGGCCTCGTTGTGATGGTGGGTGCTGATCGCGCGCAGATGACGATAGCGCGTCAGGATCTCGGTCCGACCCATTTCGGCCATGGCGACCTCCCAGGCTCTTGAGCCTGATTGTGGGAGATCGTGGCCATGCCCGTCCAGCCCCCTGTTCCTGACCTCCTGTCCACCTGGCTGGTTCCGTTCCGGGCCTGCCTGACCGGGCCGACCTTCCGCCATGCCCTCGTGCTCGTCATGGGTGCCCTTCTCACCCCGGGGCGCCGCACCGTCACGGCCATGCTCACCGTTGTCGGCCTCGCCCGCACCGGCAGCTTCACGAACTATCACCGCGTGCTCAACCGCAACCAGTGGTCCAGCCGCGAGGTGGCGCGTCGCCTGCTCGGCCTGCTGGTGGCGAGCTTCGTGCCGGCCGGGCCCGTCATTATCGCGCTTGATGACACTCTCGAACGCCGCTGGGGCGCTCGGATCAAGGCTCGTGGCATCTACCGGGATCCGGTCCGCTCCTCCCATGGCCATTTCGTCAAAGCCTCGGGATTGCGCTGGCTGTCCGTCATGGTGCTCGTCCCGATCTCATGGGCCGGTCGCGTGTGGGCCTTGCCCTTCCTGACCGTGTTGGCGCCCTCCGAGCGCTTCTCGCGCGAGCATCGCCAGCGCCACAAGGCGCTCACGGACTGGGCCCGGCAAGCTCTTCTCCAAGTCGCCCGCTGGCTGCCAGACCGGCGCATTGTGGCGGTGGCCGATCAGAGTTTCGCGGCAATTGACCTGTTGAACGCGGTTCGGCATCGCCTGTGCATGATCACGCGCCTGCGTCTGGATGCGCGCCTGTTCACGCCGGCTCCGCGCCGTCGGCCCGGAACCCGAGGGCGCCCCCGCATTGTCGGGCAGCGTCTTCCGAGCCTGGCTGAACGCCTGGCCAATCCCAAAACGGCGTGGCGGCGTGTCTGGGTCGACGGTTGGTACGGCGGTGGCGGACGCCTGATCGAGTTCGTCTCCGGCACGGCGATCTGGCACCATCCCGGCAAGCACGTGCCGATCCGCTATGTTCTGGTGCGGGACGTGGCCGGCCTGCTCAAGCCTCAGGCATTTCTGTGCACGGACCTGCAGGCCGATCCTCTTCAGATCGTGCGCTGGTTTGTGCGGCGCTGGAGCACCGAGGTGACCTTTGCCGAGGCTCGCAGACACCTGGGGATGGAGACGCAACGCCAATGGTCGGATAAGGCGATCGCCCGCACGACACCAGCCCTGCTGGGGCTGTTCTCGCTGGTGAGCCTCTGGACCGATGATCCCGCCATTCGGCGCTTGGCTCGCCCGCGGTGTGCCGCTTGGTACGACAAGCGCACGATCACGTTCAGCGATGCTCTGGCGGCCGTCCGACGCTCGCTCTGGGCCGCCGCAGTTTCCAATGCGTCACGCCGGCCCGCCAACATGACAAAATCCCAAATCGATGTTCTGAAACGAATGACAGCGGCGCTCTGCTATCCAGCATAAATGGCCAAAGTCGAGCTGATACTCGATTGAACAATATTGACTGCCGCGGTCGGCGTGATGGGTCAGCCCCTCACCAGGTCTTCGGATCGCCAGAGCCTTGCGCAGAGCCTCGAGAGCCAGTTCCTTGTGCAGCCCGTCGCTGACCGCCCAGCCAACCACCCGTCGGGCAAACAGATCCAGGACCACGGCCAGGTAGAGCCAGCCCTCACCCGTCCAAACGTACGAAAGATACTGTCGGCGAATTCAGAGGGTTGGCGCCAACGCAGCAAAGCGGGTCACGCGCGTCTTGGTGCGCGGCCATCCGTCCAACCAGTGTACGACCCGCAAGACGTTCATCGCAGCCGCCGAACACACCTCCTGGAGGCCGGTCTTCAGGAGC
>NZ_VOSK01000057.1 GCF_009296175.1 Microvirga tunisiensis
GCGCCGACGATACCATTTTTGTCGATACTCAGCGCTCTTCACCCTGCCTATCCTCGTCAAAGCCACTCCAACTCGGCACAACCTATTGTAAATGCTCCGAGATGTGCACGTTTATGGACGGAAACTAGTCTAGCCATGCCGTTTGCGCACCCTTGCGATATCTGTCATCCGCCGAAGACATTCTCGGGCAGTCCCTTGATGCCGGTCTCAATCGCGAAGACGCTGCCCGACAGAGGAGCGTCGGCAATCTGTGCGGCGGACAATCGGATGCGAGCGGAGGTCACGAACAGCGTCTGCATGTCGGCGCCGCCGAACACGCAACTCGTCGGGCGCGGCACGGGCAGATTGATGACGCGCTCCACATGCCCGTCCGGGTCATAGCGCGTGACGCACCAGCCATCCCAATGGGCGCTCCACACGAAGCCCTCGGCATCGATGGTCAGACCGTCCGGCTTTCCTTCGCTCTCCGGCACGGTCACGAAGACGCGCCGGTTCTCGATGGCGCCCGTCTCGCTGTCGAAGTCATAGACGTAGATCGTCTGCTTGGCGGTGTCGGTGAAATAGAAGCGGCGGCCGTCGGGGCTCCAGCCGAGACCGTTTGAGACGTGGAAGCCACGGTCCATCTCGTGAACCTTTCCATCTGGATCGAGCCGCCAGAGCGAACCCTGGCCCGGCGTCGTATCGATGGCGAGCGTGCCGGCCCAGAGACGGCCGCGGCTATCGCATTTCCCGTCGTTGAACCGGTTCCCGGGGCGGTTGATTTCCGGCCGGGCGAGCGTCACGCTCTCGTTCTTCACAGGATCGATTGCCCGCACCTCGCTCTGCATCCCGGCGATGAAGCCACCACCTTGACGCGGGATGAGGAAGCTCGTGAGTTCGGGCATTGCCCAGGAGCGGTAGGATCCCTTGACCGGATCGCCGACGCAGACGGATGGCGCAAGAATATCGACGAAATAGAGCTGCTGATCGTCGACGGACCAATGCGGCCCCTCGCCTAGGAAGAGGCTGGCAGGGATGACACAGCGCACATCGTTCCGGTCGGCGCCGAGAGGTCGCGGGTTGATGGTCAGCGACATCGCCACCTCGCCAATATTGCCGGAAATCCGCCGGGCCGCCTCGATGACGTCGCGTCCGAGAGCATGGAGACGCTCGGGCGGCAGCCGAAAGGACGGGCCGATCACGCCGATGGCGCCAAGGGGCTTGGCCTCGTGGTCCAGAATGGGCGCCGCAACGGAGCTGATGCCAACATTCTGCTCGTCGATGGAAACCGCATAGCCGCGCGCCTTGGTGAGATCGAGCTGGCTGAACAGCTCGTTGAAATCGGCGATGGTATGAGGCGTCAGGCGCTGCAACTCCGCCTCACCCAGGAGCCGTCGCCGCATCTCAAGTGAAAGATGAGCCAGGATCGCCTTGCCTAAGCCACTGGCATAAGGTTTCGCTCGGCTACCAACGCCATTGCTCAGGCGAACCGGTTGCGGCGCTTCGCGCTGGTCGATGTAGAGGATCTCGTCGCCATCGAGAATGCCGAGGCGCACCGTCTCGCCCGTGAGGTCCCGCAGGCGCTCCAGCTCGGGCTCGGCCGCGCCGCGTAGGTCGAAATCGTCCCAAACCCTGTGCGCCCACTGAAACAGCCGCGAGCCCAGACGGTAGGTCTGATCCCTGCTGTCGAGCTTCAGGAGCCGTTCGTCGACGAGCGCTTGGAGGATGCGATGCAGCGTGCCCTTAGGCATGCCGGAACCCTCAAGCAGATCCGTAAACCGGGGCGGCGCAGCAGCCGATGCGACAAGCTCAAGAAGCTGAACGCCCCGCGTAAGCGCCTGCACGCCAGGAACCGGCCCGGAAACGCCGACCTCGGCCTCATCATCGATTTTCAGCTCGACCTGCATGCGTCTCATCAAAGCTCCGTCGAAAGGATGAGCTGGTTTCCCAATTGACCCTTCAGGATGGCTCCGATTATGTTGGAACTCAGTTCCAAGTCAACCCGCCTTTCGTTGAAGAGGCTTTCGCGATGAAGATCACGGCCATCCACCATACCCTCGTGCGGGTTCCTTTCACGGAAGACATCCTGTGGGGATCGGGCCGGAGGATCGGGACGACACGGCTCCTCTGCCGGATTGAGACGGATGTCGGGATTGTCGGGTGGGGTGAGACGATCTCGCTGATCGCGGCCGTGCCGGCGGTGTTCTCCGACATCGTCGCCAAGGTGGGGCTGGGCTATCCCGTGGCCGACGTGGAGCGGCTGCACCGGCATGTCCTGGGTGCCGGCTACTACCATCACAAGAGAGCGGCCGTGATGGCGATCGCGGCGCTCGAGATGGCCATGTGGGATGCTTTAGGGAAGCAGGCCGATCTCCCCCTGTCGAGCCTCTGGGGTGGGCGTTGGCGTAAGGATGTGGAAGCCGCCGCCTATCTCTTCACCAAAGATACCAAGCAGTTGAAGGAGCGGATCGGACGTTTTCTCGATGCCGGATATGAGACCTTCAAGGTCAAGATCGGCTTTGACGAGTCAAGCGACATCTTGCTGGCGGAAGCCTCCCGCGAGGCCCTCGGCGCACGGGCCCTGCGGCTCGATGTCAACGGCGCCTGGACGCCAGGCACCGCCAAACGGCAACTGGAAAAGCTGCGCGGCATCGATCCGGCCTATGTGGAACAGCCCCTGGAACTCGACGATCTGGCGGGCCACGCGCTCCTGCGCCAATCCACGCCGGTCCCGATCGCTCTCGACGAGAGTGCTTACACCTTGTCCGACATCGGCAATATCGTGCGCGCTCATGCGGCGGATGTGGTGCTGCTCGATCCGCACGAGGAAGGCGGATTGTGGCAGACGATCAAGGCGGGCGCCGTCTGTGAGGCCGTTGGAATTCCTGTGACCCTGCATTCAGGCGCCGAACTGGCCCTGTCCCAGGCGGCCTATATCCACCTCGCCGCGTCGATCCCCAACATGGGCCTCGCCATCGATACGGAGCGAGCCTATCTCGGTGGGGACATCTCCCCCACTCCCCCTGCCCTGGTATCCGGACGTTTTCAGGTTCCTGATGCGCCCGGGCTTGGCGTCGAGGTCGATGAGGATGCCGTGCGACGCTACGCAGTCGACGACATCGTCGGCGCCTATCTCGACAGCGAGCGACAGAACTGGTTTCCCGTCAAGCCCGCCTACTAAAGGGAGTTTCTCGTGTTCCTTGCCATCGAATGGACCTCGGCAGCCTTCCACGCCTTCCTATTCGCCGCTGACGGAACCCTTCTGGGACAGCGACAGGAAGCCAGAGGCGTCAATCATATCACCGACGGCGCCTTTGAAACCGCGTTGCGCGAGATCGTCGGGGATTGGGCGGCAGAGGTAGGCCGCATCTATCTGTCCGGCATGATCACCAGCCGCAATGGATGGGTTGAGACACCTTACGCGCAAGCGCCCGCCTCGCTGACCGACATCGCTGCACGAACGGTCGTCAGACATATCGATGGCCTGCCGCCTCTCGTCTTTCTTCCAGGCGTCTCAGTGCGCGATCCTCTCCCCGACATGATCCGAGGGGAAGAGCTCAAGGTCTTTGGAGCCATGGGCCAAAGCAGCGGTCTTGTCGCGCTACCTGGGGCCCACACCAAATGGGTGGCGGTCAAGGACGGTCGGATCGAGCAATTTGCCACGTATATGTCGGGTGAGATCACCGCGCTGCTCAAGTCGAACTCGCTCGTCGGCAAGTTGATTCCTGCACAATCGGCCGACAATCCAGAGGCCTTCCTGCGCGGTGTCAGGCTTGCCCGGGATCGCCGCATCGGAGGCCATATCCTGCGCCGCATCTTCTCGGCACGCAGCCTGGTTTTATTCGAGGACCTCCCTCCTGCCGACATCAGCGATTACCTGTCAGGCCTGATGATCGGCGCCGAGATCAATGAAGTGATCGGGGAATACAACTCGCCGGACAAGCAAGTCAGGTTGATCGGCGCACCCGCATTGTGCCAGCGCTACAGCTTGGCACTTCTTGAGGCCGGAATGACATCGACCGTGGCCGACAATGCTGGCATTGCGGCCTTTCAAGCTCTTCGCTTGAGCCATGCGTTTTATTAGGATCGGCTTGAGAAACATCAACGATAGTTGCAACTAGAGCCCATCACTCAGCTGCGAGCGGAGATCTCGGGTCGTGCCATTCCGGCATTCCCAGGATCGATCGACGCCAAGATCGAGGAGCCACTCCAGCGTCTTGTCGGGACGGGGAACGTCCAATCCCAGCTGGTCGAGTTGGGCTGGCTCCGATGCCACGGCACGCCATGGCGGGCGCAGGGCACTCCGAATTCGCGAGCAACCTGTCAGGATGGAACACCGTTATCGCATCAGACCGATCCATCTTCTGGCCGGACTTGCCCACAGGAGCAGCCGCGGGGCGTCTGAAACTGATTACCCCGCCTGCCGATCATTGATTCATGAGAGGGCGGTCCTGAGCGGATGAGACATGACTGAGACGATCACCCCAGCCGACCTCCATCCCCGCCCCCAGCTGCGCCGGGAGCGCTGGATCGACCTGTGCGGCCAATGGGGCTTCGCATTCGACGATGCCGATGAAGGTCTTGCCGAACGCTGGTTCGAACGGGAGGAGCCCTTCGACCGCGAGATCTCAGTGCCCTTCGCTCCTGAGAGCAAATTGTCCGGTGTGCACGAGACCGGCTTTCATCCGGTGGTCTGGTACCGCCGCGAAGTGCAGGTGGACGACGCGGATCGTCGCGACCGGCTCGTCATCCATTTCGGTGCCGTCGACTACAAGGCCACGGTCTGGGTGAACGGCCGCATGGCGGTCGAGCACGCGGGCGGGCAGACGGCGTTTTCGGCCGACATCAGCCCCCTGCTCGTTCCCGGCGAGACCCAGGTTGTCATAGTTCGCGCCGAGGACGAGCCTCGGGATCTGCAGCAGCCGCGCGGCAAGCAGTACTGGGAGGAGAAGCCCGGCTATATCTGGTATCACCGCACCACGGGCATCTGGCAGACGGTCTGGTTGGAACCAGTTCCAAAGATCGCAATTGCCGAGCTGCGTTGGACGCCCGATGTCGACCGCTTCGGTGCAGAGCTCATTCTCCGGCTCGACCGCAGGCCTCCTGCCGGCTGGCGCGTCCTCGTGCGGCTCACCGGCGACAGGCCGGCGCGCACCCTCATCGACGACACCTATCTGCTCTCGGGGCGCGAGCTGCGGCGCGACATCCTTCTCGACATCAACGATGCTGCGATCCGCCGGCGCCGCACGCTACTCTGGGCCCCTGAACATCCCAACCTCATCGAGGCCGTGATCGAACTGATCGATGGGGACGGCACCATCGTCGACCGGGTCGAAAGCTATTTCGGCTTGCGCCGCATCGAAGCCCGCGATGGGCGCTTCCTCATCAACGGCATTCCCACTTTTCTGCGGCTCGTTCTGGCGCAGAACTACTGGCCTGATTCGCACCTGACTGCTCCGGACGCGGATGCGCTCAGGCGTGAAGTGGAGCTGGCGCAATCGCTCGGCTTCAATGGGGTCCGCATTCACCAGAAAGTGGAAGATCCACGCTTTCTGTACTGGTGCGACCGGCTCGGCATGCTCGTCTGGAGCGAGGCCGCCAATGCCTATGTGTACTCGGATCGTGCCGCTGAAATGCTGATCCGCGAATGGCTGGAGGCTGTCCGCCGCGACTACAATCATCCGTCGATCATCACATGGGTACCCTTGAACGAGAGCTGGGGTGTGCCGGACCTGGACCGATCGGCCCAGCAGCGCGACTTTGTGCGGGCCCTTTATCACCTCACCCGGGCACTCGATGCCACTCGGCCGGTGATTGGCAATGACGGCTGGCAGCATGCAGTCGGCGACGTCTTCGGTGTGCATGATTATGCGCCGAACGGCGGCACGCTGCGGGAGCGCTATGCGGACCGGCAGACCATCGCGCGTACATTCCGCGAAGTGCGCCCGCACCATCACCCACTGCTCAGCGAGGATGTCGAGATCGAGGACCAGCCCATCGTGATCAGCGAGTTCGGCGGGCTTGGCTTCGTGCCACAGGCCAGTGAGGACTGGTTCGGCTACGGCCAGTTCGCCAACCCCGACGAACTGCTCACGCGTTATGAGGAACTCGTCGACGCGTTGCTTTCCTCCACCGCGCTGGCCGGATTCTGCTACACCCAGCTCACCGATACGTCACAGGAGACTAACGGGCTCCTCACCGTGAATCGCGAGCCGAAATTCGACCTCGAGCATCTGCGCGCCATCAACAGCCGGCCCTCGAAAGCCGTGCCGAGCGAGATCCTGGATGTTCTCATCAAACAGGAGGTGGAGCGGCGGCGCCGTGAGCGCGGGCAGGAATAGGACATCTCAGCAACGGCGAGGGGATTTGAGCGCCCTCGATAAGTCGCAACTTCCGTCGCCGGCGCGACCCGTTGGAACCTTGTCTCAGGGCGCGGGTTTCCTTTTACGGCCAAGCTTCCTTTAAGGCGGAGGCGGCCTTAGGTTGCTGAGATGGCGCACGACAGCGTTTCGGAGACTAACAAGGATTATGCCCTTGGCCTAAGCCGCGCCTTTGGCGGCGCTGTCATCTTTGCCATACCACTTCTGATGACCATGGAGATGTGGTGGCTGGGGTTCTCGATGGAGCCCGGTCGACTGCTCCTGTTCATGAGCATCAATTTCTCCATCCTGATCGGCTTGTCTTACTTCGCAGGCTTCGAGAGAACCTTCAGCTGGAAGGAGGACGCGATGGATGCCTTTGCAGCCTTCGGCGTCGGAATCCTCACCTCGGCTGCCATGCTCGCCTTGCTTGCGGTGATCACCTTCGACATGACGTGGGGCGAGATCGTCGGCAAGGTTGCCCTGCAGAGCGTACCGGCAAGTATTGGTGCCATGCTCGGGCGCAAGCAACTCGGGGGTGGACAGGATACCCAGGCCGAGGAGGAGCGTAAGGCAGAAGCGGGTTATGGTGGGGAGCTTTTCCTGATGTTGGCCGGAGCCCTGTTCCTGGCCTTCAATGTGGCGCCCACGGAGGAAATGATCCTGATCGCTTACCAGATGTCGCCTTGGCATACATTGACGCTTGGATTCCTCTCCATCATTTTGTTGCATGTGCTTGTCTACACGGTCGGCTTCTCCGGCCAGGAGAGTCGACCGGAGGGTGGAACGTTTCTGTCGACCTTCTTCCATTTCACCTTGGCCGGCTATGGCATTGCGCTCCTCATCAGCTTTTATGTGCTCTGGACCTTTGGTCGTACGGAGGATGTGGCGCCGACAGAGATCGCGAGTATGGTTGTGGTGCTTGGGTTCCCGGCATCGCTCGGCGCGGCAACGGCCAGACTGGTGATATGAGGCAGCGATGAAGGAAAGCCGAACTCTCGAAAACGAAAATCATCGTGCCTCCGGGAACCATATTCCCTGGCTCGAGTGGCTTGCGTCAGGCTTGGGTCTCCTGATGGCTCTCTGCGTCTTCGGTTTCATCGGGTGGCAGGCACTACACGATGCGACCTCTCCACCCATGATCTCTGTCACAGCAATCGAAACGACCCAGGTCACAGGCGGCTACCGTGTCATATTCGAGGCTCGCAACGTCGGCGGCGCAGCGGCTGCGCAGGTGCGGATTGAGGGGGCAGTGCCAGGGAGTGATGGTCCTGAGTTCAGCAGCGTGACCCTCGATTACATTCCCGGTCACTCGGCGCGCAAGGGAGGGTTGTTCTTCACCCTAAACCCACAAATCGAGAAGTTCACGTTGCGGGCTGCAGGCTTCGCCAAGCCCTGAGACGGGCAGATAGCGTTTCATCCCAGGGTGCGCGCCCCAAACTCGAAGGACATTCCTTTGGTCGACACGTGTCAGCTTTGAAACGCTGGGCAATAAGGCCTCTACCGCAATCGGAACCTAGTGCTCCGCTGGTGATTGCCCTTTACAGATATCCATACACGTCTGAACAGCGGAGCGACGCCTGAATGCCCATTCCTCTGCCGAACCAGCCTTACCCGGAGCCGACACCGGCGGACCCCAATCCGGCGCCTGTGAGCCCACCCACGCCTCCTGAGGCACCTCAGCCCGAGCCTGTCGGCGTGCCTCCAACGACGCCTGGGGACATCCCGCCGCCAGGTGAGCCTGTCGGAGTGCCGCCCACGTTTCCCCAGGAGATCCCTGTCACGCCTACGATGCCCCAGCCCACCGCCTGATCCGTGCAGGAAGATCAGGCTGGCGAGGCGTTAGACCGGTTAATACTTTTATGCGCTCTGAACGAAGATGCTTCGTTAAAAGCGCTGTGCCGAGTATGGCTTTAGATCGATCTTGCTGGTCATTCCGTCGATCAAGTCTGCGACCAGCAGCGATGTGACCGCTGCCTGTGTCAGGCCATGATGGCCGTGACCAAATGCGTAAACCACACGGTGATCCCGTCTGGACGACCCTATCACCGGCAGGGAATCTGGAATGGATGGGCGAAAGCCCATCCAGCGTCTTGCATCCTGATCGGGTTCAAAGTCGGGAAGAAAACGTTTGAGCCGCGCGATCATCGCGGATGTGCGACCATGATTGGGCTTGGCGTCCAACCCCGCGAACTCAACCGCGCCTCCGACCCGATCGCCAGTATCGAGAGGTGTCGTGACGAATCCCTCACCTTCGAACATGATGGGTCGATGGAGACCGAATGAACCCTTGGGATAGGTCGCGTTGTAGCCACGCTCGGTGTCGAGAGGAATGTGATCCCCCAACGTCTTTGCAAGCGGCCGTGACCATATGCCCGCGGCAATGATGACCTTGTCGGCAATGACGGTTTTCGCGGAACCGGCCGTATGGACGTGGATTTCGTTATTCTTCGGCTCCACCCTCAGAGCGCGGGCCGCTACGTGCTGTGCGCTCCGCTCGAGAGCAAGTCTCATAAGATCGGACGCCAAATTGGCGGGATCGGAGATGTGGCACGCTTCCGAATAGAGCACACCAGCTTCGACGTTTTGGAGTGCCGGCTCCAGTTGCGTGAGATCGTTCCGATTGAGAATATCTATACTGATGCCTAAGTCACGCTGGCGGTCGAGGGTGTCCTTGGCCCGCAGAAAGGGTCCCTGATTCTTCCACACGGACAGAATGCCATTCTCTCGCAGATAAGTGCTCAAATCTACCGAGGAGAGCAGCTTCCTCCAAGAGGGCAAGGCCTCTGCGTTGATGGCTCGTATGGCAGTCATGCTCGTCTTGATCCGCACCGGAGAGGACGCTAGCATGAACCGGATCAGCCAGGACATCAGAGAGGGCAGATAGGCAGGTCTGATAGTAAGCGGGCCCAGTGGGTCCATCAGCCAGTTTGGAAGGTTCCTCCAGACTTTGGGAGATGCCAGCGGCATGATGTCGGTATGAGCGATCCAGCCGGCATTGCCGTCTGATCGCCCGGATCAATGAGAGTAACCTGATGCCCTCTATCGAGAAGGGCATGAGCGGCCGCGAGGCCGACGATTCCAGCACCGACAATCGCGATCCGCATCGTGCTTCCTGTTCAAGGTGAGGACTAGGCTGTCGCTGACACCCTGGGCGTTATGCTCGTGTGGTCCGATCCACGACCTGAAATCCCTGCGCGAAGGGATCGCGGTCGTCGATGATAATCGTATTGAAGCCTGTCACCCGCGCCCATCCCTCGATCGAGGGAATGATGGCGTCGCGATCTCCGACTGTCGCCCGCCCCTCGATGCGTCCGATGAAGGTGGACCCGATGATGCTCTCATGGACAAACGCGTCGCCCTCTCTCAGCTCGCCACGAGCCGCAAGATGAGCCATGCGAGCGGAAGTTCCTGTGCCGCAGGGTGAACGATCGATGGCCTTGTCGCCATAGAACACGGCGTTGCGGGCCGTGCCGTCCTTGGTCTGCGCACGTCCCGTCCACAGAACGTGGGTCAGGCGGTTGATTTCAGGATTCTCGGGATGAGCGATCCGGTAACGCGCATTGAACGCCTCCCGCAGCTTGGGGCTCCAACCCAGGACGTCCGACGGATTGATGTCTGCCAAATCGGAGTACAGTTTCTGCGGCTCGACGATGGCATAGAAGTTGCCCCCATAGGCGACATCCACAGTCAGATATCCGAGCCCTTCCACTTCGACTTCATAGCCCGTTCCATAGAGAAAGGATGGAATGTTGGTGATGCGAACCCGCTCGATGAAAGGGCCATTCTGTTCGTAGCGGGCTTCTACGACACCGGCCGGCGTATCGAGGCGCAGGAGGCCTGGTGTCTTGGGGTGGATCAAACCGTTCTCGAGAGCGATGGTGACGGTGCCAATCGTTCCATGCCCGCACATGGGGAGGCAGCCGGATGTCTCGATGAACAAAATTCCGACGTCGCAATCGGGACGCGTGGGCGGGTAAAGAATCGAGCCGGACATCATGTCATGTCCACGAGGCTCGAACATCAAGCCGGTTCGAATCCAGTCGTATTCCGCCAGAAAGTGCTGACGGCGGTCAAACATCGTCTCTCCGCGCAACTGGGGAATACTGCCACCGGAAACCACACGAACCGGATTCCCGCAGGTGTGACCGTCGATGCAAAAAAAGGTGTGACGCGCCATCGCTTCACTCGCTGATCAGAGAGATTGCTAACTACCATAGAAAGGGCGAAGGACATCAAGGTCCTTCGCCGTGAGCTTGTCAGGCGGCAGATTTCAACCCGACATCGGGAAGGGCCGGACGGTGTCTCAGAGCCTTGTCCATAACCGCCTCCACCCCAGCCCGCTCCCGAGCACTCAGAGGAAGGCGCGGAGGGCGCGTCAATTCCGAACCCCGACCCATGATGGCCTCACAGAGTTTAATGCATTGCACGAGGTCGGGACGGGCATCGAGATGCAGCAAAGGCATGAACCAATCGTACAGCGCCCTCGCCTCCTCATAGCGCCCCGCCTTCGCCAGACGGAACAGGGTTTCGCCTTCCTGAGGGAAGGCATTCGACATGCCGGAGACCCAGCCGGCGGCACCCAGCATCACACTTTCGACGACGACATCGTCGAGGCCCGCGAAGAGGACGAAGCGGTCTCCGACCATGTTCTTCGTATCGGTGAAACGTCGGGTATCACCCGATGAGTCTTTGAAGCAGACAATCGTTTCGCAATCGGCAAGAGAGGCTAGAATGTCGGGCGTCACGTCATTCTTGTAGATGGGGGGATTGTTATAAACCATCACTGGCAGGTCGGTGGCGCTGGCAACACCCCGAAAATGCGCGGCGGTCTCATGCGGCTTCGAGGAATAGACCAGCGCGGGCATGACCATTACACCATCGAGCCCCACTCGCTCCGCCTCCTTGGCAACTTCTGATGCGAAGGCCGTTGTAAACTCGGCGATACCGGCAATCACCGGCACCCGACCGCGGGAGACATCCTTCGCGGCTTCCATGACTGCTATCTTTTCGGAACGGCGAAGAGACGTGTTTTCCCCAACCGTACCGCAGACGATCAATCCAGAGACGCCATCCCTGATCAACCCGTCCATCACCTTGGCCGTGGTCTCGACATCCAAGTCATAATTCGATTCGAATTGGGTGGTCACTGCGGGAAAAACTCCTTCCCATCCGATTCTAGCCATTCCGCCCTTCTCCCACACTGGACATTGATGCGCATTATTGTAGATTGTATAAAATCTACCTTGTCAAGACAACTCCTGGATGCTGCTATAAGAAGCGGGCCTTCCAGGTTCAGTGATATCCCGACCCATGACGCTCGAAACCAAGCCGTTCGCCAGACCAGCGCAAAAATCTCTTCAGCATCGAACGATTGCTGCTGCCGTGGCAGAAAACCTGCGGCATCGCATTCTGGACGGTGACTTCAAGGTAGGATTTCCGCTACGGCAAGACGCCCTGGCAAACGAGTTCGGAGTGAGCCGCATCCCCATCCGAGAAGCCTTGATGCAGCTCGAAGCAGAGGGACTCGTTAAGATTCACCCTCACCGAGGCGCCATCGTCTCCGAGCTTTCGACAGAAGAGGTCCAGGAGCTTTTTGAACTACGGTCGCTGCTTGAGCCGCGCCTCCTGAAAGCCTCCGCCCGCCATCTGACCCACAACGACTACGAGAAGCTCAATCACATCCTTCAGGAATACAGCGCAGAACTCCGGGCGAACCATGTCAGACGCTGGGGCGAGCTGAATACAGAATTCCATATGCTTCTGTACCGTCACGCCGGGAAACCCCGCGCATTGGCGATCGTGGCCAACCTCCTTCAGGAATGCGATAGACATACCCGGCTTCAACTCTCTCTCACAGACGGCATGAAGCGCGCCGAGACCGAGCACGCCGAGCTTTTGCGGCTCTGCGAGAGCGGGCGGATCACAGACGCGTGTTCTCTTTTAGAAATGCATATCGAGGAGGTTGGAAGATCCTTGCAGGTATATATCGGGAATCATCAGAGAGTTGATAGGGCGCTGTAATTGTAGACACTTACCGCGAATGTTCATTTCACCATGAATGATCCACTTGGCAGCGGCTTCCAGAACAGAAATTGGAGCTGCTCCTGACGTTCTACCAAGATGTCCAGAACCCATATGACGCTTGCCTGATGAGGCGGATGGACCGGAGCGGCAGTGCTCCGGTTCGAGCTATGGCTATTCTTCACGGAACGCCTTGGCCATATTGTCTGCGATTGGCTTCGTGAGATACGAGAAGACCGTGCGGTAGCCCGTCTGAATGAACCCTTCCACGGGCATCCCCGGCAGCAGTCTCGCTGAGCCGAGACGGTCACGCTCGCCGTTCGCGATGGCGATCCTGACCGGATAGTGGGACATGCCGCTGCGCTCGTCCGTCACGAGGTCAGCGGCAATGCGGGTGACGTGCCCCTTAATTCCGGTGTCGTGCGCTGATTGAAGGCCGACAGCCGCAGGACCGTGTCGAGTCCCTGCCGGAGCTGGTCGATGTCCTGCGGGGCGACCTTCACCTCGATCGACAGCTCGTCGCCCTCCGGCATGACGAGCATCAGCGTCTCGCCGGGCCCGATGACGCCGCCGACCGTGTGCACGGCCGACTGGTGCACGATGCCATCCTGCGGCGCGCGGATGTCGATGCGCTTCAACTGGTCCTCGGCTGCGACCTTGCGCTCGACGAACTCGGCGATCTTCACTTGGACCTCGCGCAACTCCGTGGAGACCTCGCTGCGCAGGTCCTGGTCGATCTGCATGATCTGGAGCTCGGTCTCGCTGATCTTTCCCTTAGCTTGCGCAACCGTCGAGATGAGTTGGCCGCGCTCACCCCGGAGCCGCGTCTCCTCGCGCTTCAGCGAGGTCACGCGGGTGATCGGGACGAGGTTCTTCTTCCACAGCTCCTGCACGCCCGTCAGCTCCGATGCGATCAGGTCGATCTCGTCCGCCTTGGCCGCGGCCTGTAACTTCGTGCCGTCGATCTGCTCGGCGAGCTGCGCCACCCGTTCCCTGAGCTGCGACTTCTGGCCGGCGCGGGACGCCCGCCTGCTGTCGAACAGGCGCCGTTCGCCGCTCATGAGATCGGCCACCACAGCATGGTCCGCGCGAGAGACCAAGTCCATGGGGAAGCGGATCGTCTCCACTCCATCCCGCTCGGCCTCGAGCCGGGCCCGGCGGGCGGTCATTTCGTCGATGCTTTTGGCATGTCTACACCGCTTTGAAGCGTGGCGTACGCGGCTATTTACTGAAGGGCGCCAGCGGCAAGGAACTGGTACAGACGATGCGAGTGTTGAACCAGGGGCAAAGCTTCATCTCGCCCAGCCTTGCGGCAAAACTGCTCATGAAATCCGGTCCGGGCAGCGCCAGCGAAGCGAGGGGCTCGGGTCATCTCCCCCCGCGTGAGCAGCAGATCTTGTCAATCCTGGCGCAAGGCCGCAGCAATAAAGAGATTGGCAACAAGCTCGATCTGAGTGAGAAGACGATCAAGCATCATTTGACCAACATCCTGCAGAAATTACGCGTCCGAAATCGGGTGGAAGCTGCTCTCATGGCATCCAACCACCTTCCACAGAGCCTGTTGGCTTCCTGACTGAAGCACACAGATCCATCAACCAGCTGCATCAAGAATGAGGAGCCCGGTGAGATTGCAGGCTCACATCTGGCTGAAATGACGAAGCATGCGATCCGCGTCTGGCTCCAGCCCGGTGAAGAGGCGAAAGGCACCAACGGCCTGAAAGACGGCCATGCCGCCACCAAACATCGTGCGGCAGCCGCGCGCCCGGGCTTGGCGCAGTAGCTCCGTCTCCAGTGGGAAGTAGACGATGTCGGCGACCCATAAGTCACGACGCAGCAGATCGGCGGGAACAGCCATGCCGGGATATTTGGCCATCCCGAGCGGGGTGGTGTTCACCATGCCATTAGCTCCAGCCAATGCGTCTGCAGGCGAGGAACTTGAGGAAGCACGACCTTGCCCGAACCGATCACACAAGGCGGCGGCGAGATTTTGGGCACGATCTTCATCAATGTCGATGACGATGACTTCACCCGCTCCCAAAGTCAGAAGGGCGTGAGCCACAGCGGCGCCGGCTCCACCGGCACCGAATTGAACCACGCAATCGCAGCGGGCATCGGACAATTCTCGCCGGAAACTCTCTGTGAAGCCCCACCAATCGGTATTGTGCCCGACGCGGCGACCGTCTTTCAGAACAACGGTGTTGACAGCACTGAGCGCCGCCGCGTCGGGCGAGAGCTCATCAAGCAGGGGGATTACCGCCTGTTTGCAGGGATGAGTGATATTGACGCCGGCAAAACTAAACCGTTCGGCAGCCGTGAGGATCTCAGGAAGGGAGCGTGCGTCGAGACCAAGCACTTCCAGGTCAATCAGTTTGTAAATGTAACGCAATCCCTGCCGAGCCCCCTCGCACTCGTGAAGACTGGGCGTTCGGGATGCTTGGATACCGGCACCTATCAGGCCGACAAGGACGGCGGGATAGGTCCACAGGCCTGAGGCTTCATCGACTTGAGGCTTGGCTCCCGATGGATCTTCGTTCGTCATAGAGTTCAGGCGCCTGTCGATGATCTTGAGATCATGTCGAGCATTGAACGAATGGCAACCGGATAGCCGTTGGTGCCTAGGCCTGCAATGACAGCCGTTGCAACCGGGGAAATATAGGATTTGTGGTAGATCGACTCGCGTCGATGGATGTTCGAGATATGAAGCTCGATGATCGGGCCAGAAAACATCTTCAAGGCATCCATGATTGCCATGGAGGTGAATGTGAAGGCCGCCGGGTTGATGATGATCCCGCTCCCCTCGTCGATGGCTTCGTGCACCCATTCGATGATCTCGTACTCCCGGTTCGACTGCCGGAACACGATGGAATGATCGGTTGCTGCCTCCCGGCACAGAGCCTCAACTTCGGCGAGGGTCGTACGGCCGTAGATTTCCGGCTCGCGTGTTCCCAGACGGTTGAGATTAGGCCCATTGAGAATGTAGATCGGCTTACTCATTGGCAGTCTTCTCTCAAATAGAGATGGCTCATCCCTGGTATCCGAACAGACGAGGCAACCAGAGCACGGTCTCGGGCACGAAAGTCAGAATCGCGAGAGCGACGATCATGGCGAAGAGGAAGGGCAGCGTATCCCGCACGATGTCGCGCAGGGGCTCACCTGAGATGTTTGCCATGATGAACAGAAGCAGTCCGTAAGGAGGCGTGATCAGTCCGATCATGATATTGACAACGACCACGACGCCAAAATGGACGAGGTCGATCCCTAAGGCCTGCGCAGTCGGGATGAAGACCGGAACTACGATAAGCAAAATCGCGGTTCCTTCGAGAACACAGCCCAGGAGCAGAAGCAGCACGTTGACGAAGATCAGGAATCCGACGGGAGAGAGATCCCATCCGGCCAGCAGCGCCTTCACCCTCTCCGGAATGTTCTCGACAGTGACGACATAGTTGAACACGAGCGCGCCTGCGATCAACATTCCGATCGATGACGTCGTGCGTGCGCTCACCGCGAGAGAATGATAGAAGTCACGCCAGCTCACGCTTCGATAAAGCCCCGCCGAGATGATGAGGGCATAGGCTGCTGCAACCGCAGCCGCCTCGGTGGGCGTCATGACGCCACTATAGATCCCGCCGAGCAGAACAACAGGCATCATCAGCGATGGGAGCGCGTCCCAGGTGATGCGCGGCAGCTTGCGCAGAGGGACCGGCTTCTCGACTGGGAAGTTCTTGCGGCGGGCTGTGATGGCCACGATGATCATCTGGCTCAATGCCATGAGCAGTCCCGGGATGACTCCACCCAGGAATAGGAACCCGATGGATGCATCCGAGACCAAGGCATAGAGCACCATTGGAATTGATGGCGGGATAATCGGCCCAATGACGGAGGAGACCGCAGTCACGGCGGCCGCGTAACTCGGCGTGTAGCGACCGTCCCGGGTCATCATGACCTGCATCATGCGTCCAGTGCCGGCAGCGTCCGCAATGGCCGAGCCGGACATCCCGGCGAAGATGATGCTCTGCAGAATGTTGACCTGTGCAAGGCCACCACGAAACCGGCCTACCAGCGCATTACAGAATGCCATGAGGCGGTCAGTCATGCTGCCGATATTCATGAACTCGGCTGCCAGAATGAACAGCGGCACCGATAGGATGATGTAGTTCGAGTACATCCCGTTGAGGAGTTGCTCGGCTGCCGTTCCCATGTCCTGCCCGGCCAGAAGCAGATACAGGATCGAGCCTGCAATCATCGAATGCCCAATAGGCAGTCCGAGAAAGACAAGAGCGGTGATCGCGACGAGCGAGAGCGAGAAAGGACTGGTCAGGTTCATACGCCGGAGCTCGCCTTGGTAGGATCGAAGTCGACGGGTGCAACGCCGCGCATCGCCTGCCACGCAAGCCAGATGTAGCGGATGACCGTTGCAATAACGAAGAGGATGTAGATCGAAAACAGCCAGTTAAATCGGATCTTGAGATATCCGGTCTTTTCCACCTTCATGAAGGTGACATAGTCGAGAACCGCCGGAAACGAGATGAGGTACAGCGCGATGAGCGCCACGGCCGTGATGATGCACATGACCCGGCGAGCGCCGGGGCCGACAGCACCGTAGATAATATCGAACCGGATCTCTTCTCGCTCGGTTATGACAAACGAAGCGCCCCATAGGACGAGCCAGATCCACAGGACGACACTGATCTCATGAGTCCAGCCGATGGGAAGACCAAAGACATACCGGAAGACAATCTGAAGGAGAAAGGCCAGGAACATCGCACCCAGCATGGCGGCCGCCACATTCTCGGCACGGCGTGCGAGCCAGGAGCCGATCGCCCGTAAGGATGAAGTCATGAGAGCCATTCCCTTCCTGAGAAGGCACTGAGCGGAATTGACGGGCAGTCGCCGGAGCATCGCGCTCGGGCGACTGCAGGTTCGCCTTACATCGCGTTGATCTTGTCGAGCATGCCCGGCTGCCAGCCCTTGGCCAGATCGGAGGCCAAGTACTTCTTCTGAGCGAATTCGCGGAAGGCTTTCAGGTCAGGCGTATAGACGTCTAGGCCCTTCTCCTTGAAGAAGGCTGCAAGTTCCGTCTCCTTCTTCAGGTGCTCCTGCGTGCTCCACTCAATAGCCTTGTCAGCCGCAGCCTGGAACGCCGCCTGCTTCTCCGGCGACATGGCGTTCCAGACCTTGTTGGATACGGCCAGTACGTCGAAGCCCACGAGATGTGAGGTCAGGGCCACCTGCGACATGACCTCATAGAACTTCATGTTTTGAACGTTCGGCAATGGGTTGTCTTGGCCGTCGATGGCGCCGGTCTGCAGGCCGGTATAGACCTCCGCATAGGCCATGGGCGTAGGATTAGCGCCAAGCGATTGGCCCAGGAACTGCCAGGCATCACCGCCGGGCATGCGCAGCTTGATGCCGGCGAGATCCTCGGGCTTGTTGATCTTCTTGTTCGGCTTCAGGCCCACATGCCGAGCGCCGAAATAGGTCGGCCCGAGAATATGAATGCCGAGCTGGTCCGAGGCCATCTTCCTAAGCTGCTGGCCAACATCGCTCGCAAACACCTTCTTCAGATGATCGGCATCGCGGAAGAGATAGGCGGACGTGACGATGGACCAAGCCGGGATCTGGTTGGAGATATCCTGCGGCGCGATATTGCCCATCTCGAGATTGCCGCGCTGCATCGCGACGAGCTCGGTCCCCTGCTTGAACAGGGTGCCGCCATAATAGGGCTGGAGGGCAAAGCCTTGAGCCTTAACCTCCTCTCCGAACCGCTTCATCATCTCGGCCCGAATGTCCTGCTCCGAGAAGACGGCTGAGAATCTCAGATTTGTGGGTGCCTGAGCGCTGGCTGACCCACCCACGCCCCACGCCAGAAGAGCTGCGCCCGCAGCCACCAGGAAGCGACGATTGATACCAAATGCCATGATTTCCTCTCCTTGAATTGCGGCGCATTGATCTGCGTCTTGGTCGGCACTATCAACTCTGATAATTCCAGAATCAATAGCGATTTTTCTGAATATCTGATATTCGTCATTTCAACAGGTGTTCTGAGCCAGCTTTGCTGGGGAAACGCCCTAGGAGGTTATTCGTGCTTAAGCGTCGGTTCCCGGTGGCCAGATGAGCGTCGAACTGCTGGCAACCTCTATCGCTGACCGGGCTTATGACCGGATCAGGGCCGATATCGTTTTCGGCCGCCTCTCCCCCGGTACAAGGCTACGGCTGGATCGGCTCGCGAGCGGGTATGGAGCCGGCGTCAGCACCCTACGGGAGATCCTGAGCCGCCTCTCCTCGGAAGGGCTTGTCATTGCTGAGGGGCAGCGCGGCTTCCGCGTTGCCCCTGTTTCGCCTGCCGGCTTCGAGGATGTCGCGGCGATGCGACTGCTTCTGGAGACCTATGCGTTGCCTTTGTCCTTTGCCGCTGGCGATCTGGAATGGGAGAGCCGCATCGTCGCTGCACATCACAAGCTCGCCTTCATGGAACGGCGGATGCTGGCTGGCGATCAGGAGGGAACGGAGCTCTGGAAGCGCTATGACCGGGAATTTCACCAATCTCTCATCGAGGCCTGCGGCTCCCAGACCCTGCTTGATCTCTATGGCGGCGTTTTCGACCAGTATCTCCGATATCAGATGGTGGCAGTCGTGTTCCGGGGCGAGATTGCCGCTGCGGAACACAAAGCCCTGCTGGACTGCGCCCTCACGCGCAATGCCGACAAAGCCTGCGAGGTGCTGACCCAGCATGTAAATGGATGCGTCACCTATACTCTGAAGGGTGGAGCGTTGAAATGACAGATGATTGGCAAATGGTTCCACAGCCAACGACAGTCGGGGAAAGCGCCTATCAAGAGATCAGGTCCGATATCGTGTTCGGTCGCCTGCCGCCCGGCAAGAAGCTGAGGCTCGACCGGCTGAAGGCCGATTATGGCGCCAGCGTCAGCACGCTGCGGGAAATCCTGAACCGCCTCCACTCCGAGCGGCTGGTGGTCGCGGAGGGTCAAAAAGGATTCGAGGTCGCTCCCGTGTCGATTGCGAACCTGAGGGAAATTGCAGCCCTGCGCCAACTTCTCGAGTGCCGGGCTCTGGAGCAATCGTTCCGGGCCGGTGACATGGAATGGGAGGGGCGGGTTGTCGCCGCGCACCACCGGCTCGCCCGGATGGAGGAGCGGATGGCCCAAGGCGACAGGGCACATTCCGAGGAATGGAAGCGGTACGACTGGCAGTTCCATCAGGCACTGATCTCGGCCTGTGGATCGAAGATGCTGATCGACAACCATGCTGCCGTCTTCGACAAGTATCTCCGCTACCAGATGATCGCCTTGAGCTACCGCGGTGAGATCGCGGCACAGGAGCACGCTCTTCTGATGAAATGTGCTCTGGAGCGGGACGCGAAGCGCGCCTGCGAAGTGCTGAGCAGCCACGTCGCCGGCGGCGTCGAACATGCGCTCGCCACCGGCACCATCAGCTGACGAAAGAATGAGCAGGCTGGATGAGCACTGCTCCCAATAGCTAGAGAGGAAATGGACGAGGAGCATGCGCAGAGCTATTGCCACCGTTTGCCTGAGCGGGACCCTCAGCGAGAAGATCGAGGCCATCGCGGCCGCGCAGTTCAACGGCGTGGAGATCTTCGAGAACGATCTCCTGTCCTTCAACGGCACACCGGCTGAAGCGCGGCGCATGATCGAGGGCCTCGGGCTCGAGACGATCACGTTTCAGCCGTTCCGCGACTTCGAAGGCATGCCAGAACCGCAGCGATCCAAGGTCTTCGCCCGAGCCGAACGAAAATTTGATGTGATGGAAGAACTCGGCTGCGACCTCCTTATGGTATGCAGCAACGTCTCTCCGGATTCGCTGGGCGGGATCGAGCGGGCGGCGGCCGATTTCCATGAACTCGGCGAGCGCGCCGCAAAACGGGGCATGCGCGTCGCCTTCGAAGCTCTCTCCTGGGGACGGCACATTCATGATTACCGTGACGCCTGGGAAGTCGTGCGGCGCGCGAATCATCCAGCGGTCGGACTGGTGCTCGATTCCTTCCACGTGCTTGCGCGTGGAACGGACCTGTCGGCCATCCGCTCCATCCCGGCAGACCGGATCTTTCTCGTGCAGATGGCCGATGCGCCGAAGCTTGACATGGATTACCTGTCCTGGAGTCGGCACTATCGCTGTTTCCCGGGACAAGGCGACCTTCCCATCGACGATTTCATGCTCGCGCTGAACGCGACAGGATTCGATGGGCTCCTGTCTCTGGAGATCTTCAACGACCGCTTCCGGGCAGGCTCGGCGCGCAGCGTCGCCGTCGATGGACACCGGTCCCTGATCGTCACGCTCGATGAGTTGCGTCGGCGGACAGGAGCGGCTTCTCCCGATCTTCCGGCCCTGCGACCCAAGGCTGCTTGTTCCGGCGTCGAGTTCGTCGAGTTCGCCGTCGATGAGCGGGGTGCTGTGGACTTGGAGCGGACGTTGAGCGGGCTCGGTTTCCGGAAGGCAGGCATTCACCGTTCCAAGGCTGTAACGCGTTGGCGGCAGGGCGACATCAACATCGTTGTCAATGCGGACAAGGAGGGCTTCGCCCATTCCTTCAACATCACACATGGCACATCCGTCTGTGCCCTCGCTCTGCGTGTCGACGATGCGCCGGGAACCGTGGAGCGGGCGGTCACGCTGCTGGATCAGCCCTTCCAGCAACCGGTGGGGCCGGGCGAGATGAATATCCCGGCCGTTCGCGGGCTTGGCGGAAGTCTCCTGTATTTCGTTGATCATAAGACCGGCCTGGATCGACTTTGGGATGTGGATTTTCAGTCCGCTGAGGGTGATGACTTCACCGGAGCGGGGCTGAACTCGGTCGATCACGTTTCCCAATCGATGCATTATGACGAAATGCTGACATGGCTTTTGTTCTACACGTCTCTCCTCGACGTCCGTAAAACGCCGGTTCAGACCGTGATCGATCCAGGCGGCGTGGTTCAGAGCCAAGCCATCGAAACACAGGATGGCTCGCTGCGGCTGATCCTCAATGCATCCCAGAGCCAGCGCACATTGTCGTCCCGGTTCCTCAGCGATCTCTTCGGATCGGGAGTCCAGCATATCGCACTCGCGACCGGCAACATTCTTGCGACGGTCGAACGCCTCAAGGCGAATGGCATCGATCTCCTGCCGATCCCGGAGAACTATTACGATGACCTCGAGGTGAGAACGGATTTGTCCGTGGAGGATGTGGAACGGCTACGGGCGAGCAACATTCTATACGACAAGGAAGGCGCCGCCGAGTACTTCCAGGCCTACACCAGGACCATGGAAGGCGGGTTCTTCTTCGAGATCGTGGAAAGACGCAGCTACCAGGGATATGGCGCGGTGAACGCACCTATCCGGCTCGCCTCGCAGACACACCTCACATCGGTGACTGCACCGCCGGAGCTTTAACGCCGACCATCGACCGAGAGTTGGCCCCAAGCCCTCTACCTCCCGATGCGTTTGCGGGCTTCCGCGACGCTTGCGCTGGCCGCGCTGGCGAGGAGGCGGACGTCGTTGGGCAGCGTCACAAGGTCGAAGCCCCACCCCACCGCCTTTGCCGCATAGCTCGGCGTTCCGCAGTGAAGTGCGGCACGGATACCGGCTTTGTGGGCCTTGGCCAGAATGCTCTGAATGGCATCGACCATCTCCGGCTCTTCCCGGTCGAAACCAACGGGGTAGCGCTTGCCCGTCAGCCCGAGGGTCAAATCAGCGGGGCCGATATAGACCCCATCCAATCCTGGCGTCGAAACGATTTCCTCGACGTTCCGAAATGCTTCCGCCGTCTCGATCATCGCAAAGCACAGGATGTTGTCGTCGGCTTCGGCCGCATAGTTCGATCCTGCCGAGAAATTGGCGCGGGTTGGTCCGAGACTGCGGGTTCCGCTTGGAGGATAGCGGACATACGAGACGAGTTCCACAGCTTCGGCGCGATTGTTGATCATGGGACAGATCACGCCATAGGCTCCGGCATCGAGCACCTTCATGATGGCAGCCGGATCCAGCCAGGGGACACGCACGAGCGGGGTGATTTCACTCGAGCGCATGGCCTGCAGCATGCCGACGGCAGCCTGGTAGTCGATGACCCCATGCTGCAGGTCGATTGTGAGGGAATCATAATCCTGCTCCGCCAGGATTTCGGCCGTGAAGGCATTTGCGATCGACAGCCAGCCATTCAGAACAGGTTTGCCGTCCGCCCAGAGCGACTTGATCTTGTTAGGCTTCATCTCGCCTCCTGGGAAATCACTGACTTGATGTTGTAGCTTGCAGGACCGGTTTTCGTCAAAAGGGAACCGGCACAACGTGAGGCGTGCCGGCTCACCTCACATATTAGCGGCCTTTTGCTTTACGCCAGGCAGCGAAGTCGATGTTGCTCTGCTCATCCGTCGGCGGGTAGAGGCCCAGGATGGAGCGGCCCTTCAGCACCTCCTCCTGTACGAAATCCTCGAACACAGTCATCTCGACGGCCTCGCTGGCGATCTCATCCGCCAGATGCGCCGGAATGACCACCACACCTTCGCTATCGCCGACGACAACGTCACCAGGCCATACCGGCACGTCGCCACAGCCGATGGGAACATTGATGTCGAGCGCCTGGTGATGCGTGAGGTTGGTCGGCGCCGATGGACGATTGTGATAGGCGGGGATATCGAGCTGCGCGATCTCGGGCGAATCCCGAAAGCCGCCATCGGTCACGACGCCGGCGACGCCGCGCTTCATCAGGCGGGACACCAGAATGCCGCCGGCCGAGGCCGCGCGGGCATCCTTGCGGCTGTCGATCACCATGACAGCACCCGGCGGGCATTCTTCGACGGCCTTGCGCTGGGGATGGGCACGATCCTGGAACACGCTGATCGGGTTCAGATCCTCGCGCGCCGGAATATAACGGAGGGTGAAAGCCTCTCCGACCATATTCCCAAGGTCGGGGTTGAGCGGGCGAACATCCTGAATGAACTGGTTGCGCAGGCCGCGTTTATAAAGAGCGGTGCACAGCGTCGCCGTACTGACGGTCTTGAGCTTCTCGCGGGTTTCCGGTTTCAGTGTGGTCATGATCCTCTCCAGATGTCAGTAGATGGCAGGCTCGCCGGTGGGCGCACCGAAGCTCGTTTCCAGGAAGTCGAAGTCGCAGCCCTCGTGAGCCTGCTTGATGTGCCGCGTAAACATCCAGCCATAACCGCGCTCGAATCGGGGCTCGGGTCTGGCCCAGGCGGCGCGGCGGCGCTCAAGTTCCTCGTCGGATACATTGAGGCTGATCGCGCGCTCCGCCACATCCACGGAGATCATGTCGCCGGTCCTCACCAAAGCGAGCGGCCCTCCGATATAGGCCTCCGGCGAAACATGCAGGATGCAGGCGCCATAGCTCGTGCCGCTCATACGGGCGTCCGACAGGCGCAGCATGTCACGCACGCCCTGCTTCACCAACTTCTTCGGGATCGGCAGCATGCCCCATTCCGGCATGCCGGGCCCCCCCTGGGGGCCCGCATTGCGCAAGATGAGGATATGGTCGGCGGTCACATCCAGATCCTCATCCTCAATGGCCGCCTTCATGGATGGGTAATCGTCGAAGACGAGAGCCGGCCCGGTATGCTTCAGATAACGCGGATCGCAGGCACTCGGCTTGATCACGCAGCCATCAGGAGCGAGATTCCCTTTGAGGACCGCGAGTGCTCCCTCGGCATAGATCGGGTTGTCCACGCTGCGGATGACGTCGTCATGGTAGACCTCGGCCCCGGCAATGTTCTCGCCCAGGGTTTGACCGCTGACGGTCATGGCGTCGAGGTAGAGATGATCCCTGATGCGGGTCATCAGCGCCGGCAGACCGCCGGCATAATAGAAATCTTCCATCAGGTACTTGTCGCCGCTTGGCCGTACGTTGGCAATGACCGGCACCCTGCGACTCGCTCTTTCGAAATCGTCAAGACCGATCTCCTGCCCTGCGCGGCGAGCTTGGGCGATCAGGTGGATGATGGCATTGGTCGAACATCCCATCGCCATGGCGACGGCAATGCCATTCAGGAAGGCTTCGCGCGTCTGAATCCGGTTCGGCGTCAGATCCTCCCATACCATCTCCACGATGCGCCGACCACATTCCGCGCTCATGCGGACATGGTTGGCGTCGGGGGCTGGAATCGAAGACGCACCCGGCAAGGTCATGCCGATGGCCTCTGCGATCGCCGTCATGGTGGAGGCGGTGCCCATGGTCATGCAGGTGCCATGGCTGCGGGCAATCCCCGCTTCCATATTGAGCCAGTCCGCATCCGTGATCGTCCCGGCGCGGCGCTCGTCCCAGTACTTCCAGGCATCCGATCCGGATCCCAGGATCTTTCCCTTCCAATTGCCGCGTAGCATCGGTCCTGCGGGCAGGTAGATCGCCGGCAACCCGGCGCTGGTGGCGCCCAGAAGCAGCGCTGGCGTGGTCTTGTCACAACCGCCCATCAGGACGACGCCGTCGACAGGATGGGAGCGCAGCAGCTCTTCGACATCCATCGCCAGCAAGTTGCGGTAGAGCATGGTTGTCGGCTTGACGTATTGCTCTGCCAGCGAAATTCCCGGCAGCTCGACCGGAAAGCCGCCGGCTTGAAGGACACCACGCTTCACGTCATCGACACGCAGCTTGAAATGGGCATGGCACGGGTTGATGTCGGACCATGTATTGAGAATGGCGATGACAGGTCGGTCCACCCAGTCCTTGGGAGCATAGCCCATCTGCATCATGCGGGAGCGATGGCCGAACCCCCGCAGATCATCGGGCGCGAACCAGCGCGCGCTCCTGAGCGACTCAGGCGTCTTTCTAGCAGTCATGTTGCGAACACTCATCGAAATGGAGGAGAGATGGGAAGAGCCGAGCGAAGCCTCAGCTCTGGAGGCCCCACTTCCGGATGGTCTTGCGCTCGATGGTCCGGAAGATCAGGTTCTCGACCACGAGACCGATAGTGATGACAGTCAGAAGCCCTGCGAAGACGGATGGGATGTCGAGCAGGTTGCGGTTCTCGAAAATGAACCAGCCCAATCCGCCCTGCCCCGACGACACACCGAAGACGAGCTCCGCCGCGATCAGCGTGCGCCAAGCAAAGGCCCAGCCGATCTTCAAGCCGGTCAGGATCGAAGGGAAGGCCGCAGGCACCAGGATCTTGAAGACGTAGGAAAGCCCTTTCAGACCATAGTTTCGTCCGACCATGCGCAGGGTCTGCGACACACCCAGAAAGCCGGAATGGGTGTTGAGTGCCACCGCCCAGAGGACGGAGTGGATGAGGATGAAGACCAAACTGCCGTTGCCGAGCCCAAACCAGATCAGGGCCAGCGGAAGCAGCGCGATGGCCGGCAGCGGGTTGAACATCGCCGTCATCGTCTCGAGAAAATCCGTACCAATGCGGGTGTTGATGGCGAGGATGGTCAGGATTGCTGCGAGGACCACGCCGGAGGCATAGCCCATCAGAAGCACCTTGAGCGAGGTCCAGGCCCGCAGCGGGAGAGTTCCATCCGCGACCCGGTCCGCCATGGTGGAGAGCGTATCGAGGAGCGTCGGAAAGAGGAGCGGGTTGTCGAGATACCGGCCGTAAGCCTCCCACACGATCCCGAGAAAGATGATGATGACTGTCTTGCGGACGAAGCCATTGCCCCAAGCCAGTTCCAGGGTGCTAAGCTTGCGCTCGACCTCGCCCGTATTCGCCTGCGCCTGTCCCATGTCGGCGCGCATCACGATCTGTGCATTGCTCATGAGCGTCATCCTCAGTGTACGGCTTCTTCAGCGAACAGAAGTTCGTGGATATGTTTTTCAAGCTGCCCCGCACTTCCATCCGTCGGCGAGACACGGTCCACGTCGTTCACCTCGGCCTTGACGCGACCAGGATGCGGTGACAGGAGCAGGATGCGGTTCCCGATTTTGATCGCCTCGGCAATCGAGTGAGTGACGAAGAGCACCGTGAATTTCGTGTCTTCCCAAAGCTGAAGAAGCTCGTCCTGGCAGGTCCTCCGGGTAAGTGCATCGAGAGCGGCGAAGGGCTCATCCATGAGCAGGATATCCGGCTCCATCGCCATGCCGCGGGCAATGGCGACGCGCTGCTTCATACCGCCAGACAGAGTATGCGGGTAGGAATCGACGGCACGGGTGAGATTGACCTTCTCGATATAGGCCCGCGCCCGTTCCTCAGCCTCCTTGCGCGGCAGCTTGCGGGCCACGAGCAAGGGAAACGTCACGTTTTCCAGAACCGTCTTCCAGGGGAGCAATTGGTCGAATTCCTGGAAGACCATCATGCGATCCGCGCCGGGTTCAGTGACTTCACGGCCCTTAATGCGGATCTTGCCTTCACTTGGGTTCAAGTACCCACCGACAGCCTTGAGCAGCGTGGACTTGCCGCATCCGGACGGCCCGAGCAGGACGAACCGATCCGATTGATTGACTTGAAAGCTGACCCTGTCGGTCGCTGTCACGAGAACGCTGGGCGTCTTGTAGCGCAGCGTCACGCCACTGACATCGAGAAGAGCGGACATTAATGAAAACCTGAAATGAAGAATGGAAGGTGCGCCCTGCCCTCGCGCAGGACGCACATGTTCTCAGCTGCCCTTGAGATCGTGTGCGATCGGCAGGTAGAAATCCGTCCAGGATTTCGGCATCGTCTTCAGGGTGCCGATCTTGTAGAGGTGTTCGGCAAACTTCATCGTGCCCTGCGGCTCAAGATTCCATTCCATCATGCCGGGCTGCTTCAGCCATTCGAGCAGATCCTCGGGGCTGGTCTTGTCACCGGCAACTTCCTTATAGATGTCCACGGCTGCCTTGGTGTCGCTGCGGATGAAATCCTGTGCTTCCTTGGACGCAGCCCGAACGGCCTCGATGACCTTCGGATTGGCCTCCGCGAACTTTGTCGTCGTGAAGAACTGGCCCTGTGTGAGCGGGCCGCCGATGATGTCAGGCGACTGCAGGATGATGCGTGCGTTCGGCACGGTCTTCATCTCGATGTATTGGAAGGGCGGTGCCGCAAAGTGGTTCTTCACTTCGTGCTGCGGATTGGCCATCGCCACGACAGCATCAGGATGGCCGAGCTGGACCGTGTTCGCGTCGAGCTTCGACCATTGTTCGGCGCCGAACTCCTTGGCACTCGCCATCTGAAGAAGAATGGCCTGGGTCGAAACCTTCACGGTCGGTACGGCAATCTTATCACTGGGGCCGAAGTCTTTCAGGGACTTGATCTTGGGGTCATGCGTAACGAAAGCCAGCGGCAAGGCTGACGACGCCACGATACCCTTTACGCCACCCTTTGTGCGATCCCAGAGCAGGAGCAGATTGCCGACGCCGGTGTTCACCATGTCGACACCCCCGGAGAGGAGCGCATCCGTCTGTGCCCCGCCGCCGCTGAAGGTGATCCATTTGGTCTTCACCTCGGGCAAGCCAAGCCGGGCAGCATGCTTCTCGATAAGCTGCTGCTTTTCGATGATATGGGTCGGCAAATAGATAATGCCGGGCTGGCGGGTGATCGAAATTTCGTTCTTCTGCTGTGCCGAGGCGTTACTTGCGACGGCAAATAACCCGACGGCAGCCGCCACGCCGGCGCAAAGGCGCCTCATCTGCTTCTTCATGGTGCTTCCTCGAAATGGCTCCTCTTGACGGGAGCCTTCATGG
Organism: Microvirga tunisiensis; assembly: GCF_009296175.1. Classification (GTDB taxonomy): domain Bacteria; phylum Pseudomonadota; class Alphaproteobacteria; order Rhizobiales; family Beijerinckiaceae; genus Microvirga; species Microvirga tunisiensis. Next base: position 27,976 of record NZ_VOSK01000057.1, read on the forward strand.
CTAGGATCGGCCGACCAGCCGACGTCTTATACACTAATGCATTAGTGCATTCGGCACAAGTGTGGTATAGAAGAGGTCGACGAAAGTTCAGGTTCTTCCGAATGGCCCCCCCTCGCCCAGCCCTCAGCCAACAAGTTTCGATTGTAGCGACAGATCGCCTCCAGCGCGGTCGCCAAGCCGCGCCTCAAGTGTTCGAGCGGCTGAGGGAAATGATCATTTCCCTCAGCTTGGCCCCCGGAACCGTTCTGAACCGGCTCACCCTCCAGCAGGAATTCGGTCTCAGCTCGACCCCGATCCGTGACGCCCTCTTAAGGCTTCAGGAAGATGGACTCGTCGATATTTTCCCGCAGCATGCGACTGTCGTGAGCCCCATCGATCTTACGCTTGCGCATCAGGCGCATTTCCTACGGCGTTCGCTGGAGCTCGAGATCGTCCGGAGCCTAGCGCTTACCCCAGACCCTCGGCTGATCGCCAGGCTTCAGGGATTCCTTGCGCAGCAGCAGGCCCTCATGGAGGCAAAAGACTTCGAAGCCTTTGCCGCAGCCGATCAGGCTTTCCATCAGCACCTCTACGAAGCCGCCCGAATGAACGACCTCTGGGTTCTCGTGCGCAGCCGAAGCGGTCATATCGACCGTCTGCGCCGCCTTCACCTTCCGACCCCGGGCAAGGCTCAGGACATCGTGCAGCATCACAGGCTGGTTGTGCAGGCGATTGCGGATGGGAATCCGGAAGAAGCCCAAGAGCACCTGCGACATCACCTTTCCGGAACCTTGTCGCATGTGGATGAGATCAGAGCGAAATATCCCGGCTATGTGAGAGACTAGGTGTGGAGAGGCGCTTCTTCAACGCCTCAGCGGGAATCAGACTGTCCAGACTACAGTTGCGTAAAGTCTGTAGAGACATTTCTCGTCGCCCAGAGCGCAGCCTGGGTGCGGTTGCAGGCCCCGACCTTCTTCAGAATGGCCTTGACGTGGACCTTCACTGTAGCCTCGGACAAATTGAGCTTGCGTGCAATCACCTTGTTGGGTGCGCCATCCCTCAGACAGGTTAAAATTTGCGCTTCCCTGCTGGATAGCTTTCGGCTTTGATGGCCATTGATCTTCCCGTCAAACGTGCCCTCCTCAGGCCTATGGTGGGCGGTGTGCGCACCCGTCCCAGCAATCGGGAGGACAATCGTTGCGGGAAGAATAGTCTCCCCCAGCATCACCAGTTCAAGTGATTTGACGAGCACATCCTGTTTCTGATTCGAAAGACAGAAACCATGAACTCCTGCATCCCAGGCTGAAGGCACAATGTTTGGATCGAAGGCGTCTGCCAGCATGACGATCCTTGCTGCAGGAGCATGAGCTTTCAACCGTCTAACCAGATCGATGGCTCCGCTGGTGAAGCTGCTTGCATCAATAATGAAGAGAGCGGACGATTCGTCTTCGATAGCGGGCAGACTTGAGAATCCATCGACGATGTCATGCCACACGACAAAAACTGTCTCGGAAAGGATACTTTCCAGCCCAAGTCGAAGTAACGGATTGGTGCAGACGGGAAAGACGACAACCGAGGAACAGCCCCTGCTGTCGAAGTCTAAACGTGCCCCGTTCGCGCTGTGCAATGACATGATCTGACGCCTTTCCTTCGAGCAGGTGTATTTTTCTTCGTTACGTAGGCTCCGGGCTTTCATTGTATGATGTAGACAACCTTCCGGGATGTCGCATCGACGATGACACGATGGCCGTCCACGACGGCATAGCGATACGTTTCATGCTTCGGGATTGGGTGTAACGCGACCAACTCGGACAGGCTTTCTCCGACAGATATCCCTTGGCCGAGGTGGACTGCCGGAGAACTCTCCTGCTTCGCATTTAGCCTCGCGGGCATATCCGCAGCGATGTTACGGAAAGCATCGGGAATGGCATGCGATTGAATTGCCGATGTCGTGATTGGATCTGTCGCGTTCGGCGCCGTCGTGGGCGTCGCAACGGTGCCCACAGAGAATACGACAAAAGCCAGATGATACGCGGCTCTCATGCTCATCCTCTATCACTCGCCAGATTGGACAGAGAACGGAGCGGCTCGCAGATTTATTCCGCCCTTTTTAGAAAAATTCTCAAAAAAGGCCGACATGCGCACTCGAGCGGCCTGAGACCTACGGCTTAGAGGCTGGTGAGCAATTTTATTACTCGCTTCAAGTGCTTGATTTGGAATAGCTTTCGTGAAGATTGATGAGGCGGATGCGGGGTGTGCAACGGTTGAGGAGCCCCGCTATGGATACTTGTCTCTAT
>NZ_VOSK01000579.1 GCF_009296175.1 Microvirga tunisiensis
ATGCGTTTGCCCGGCAAATGCGGCTCCATCCGATCCCACTGGTGATCTTTCAACATCAGACGAACTCCGCTCACCCAAGCCTCCGCGCCCAAAAGGAGCTTGAATCAGATTTGCGAGTCCGTCGAAAGCCTGAATGTCAACGCGCTCTAGCCCCGACTTGGACCATCTTGCTCAGCATTTAGGCACAGAGATCTGCGATCAGACGGCGCAGGACTGCCTCCCCGGCCTGGAATTCGCTGACCTCGATGTATTCATCCGGCTGGTGGGCCTGAGCGATGTCACCGGGTCCACACACCACGGTCGACCAGCCGACGCGCTGGAACAGTCCCGCCTCCGTGCCGTAGGACACGACATGGATGCCGTTGTCGCCGGTCAGGCGACGCATCAGGCGCTCGGCCGCGCCGTCCGTCTCAGGCTTGAGGCCCGGCACCTCGGCGATGACCTCGACGGCAATGCCCGTATCGGGCGCAATAGCCTTCATCCGGGGCTCGACGACATCGCGGATATAAGCCTCGTAGCGGGCCAGGTAATCCATGGGGCTCTCTGTCGGGATCGCCCGAATGTCGCTGAAGAACCAGGCAGAGGACGAGACCACATTGGCGGCATTGCCGCCGGCCATCATGCCGCAATGCAGCGTCGTGTAGGGCGGTTCGAACGGATTCTCCGGATCGACCCGGCGGCGATTCTCCTCCATCACGTCCTCATGCCAAGTGATCAGGCGCGCTGCGTTCATGACAGCACTCACACCCTGGTCGATCCGGCTTGAGTGAACGGCGTATCCCGTGACCTGGGTGCGCAGCTGCACGGAAGCCTTATGCCCCGTCACCACTGCATGGCGGGTCGGCTCACCGACGATCACGGCGGAAGGCGCCGGGATGGACCGTGCCATCGCTTGCACCATCGACGGCGCACCCCGGCAGGCAATCTCCTCATCGTAGGACAGGGCGATGTGAACCGGCCGCTTGAGCGGCGCGCGCACCATCTCGGGCACAAGCGCCAGAACAAGGGCATCGAAGCCTTTCATGTCGGTCGCGCCACGTCCGTAGAGGCGACCGTTTCTCTCCGTGAGCGTCCACGGATCGGTCGACCAGTTCTGCCCTTCGACCGGCACCACATCGGTGTGGCCAGACAGGACGATCCCGCCTTCGACCTGCGGTCCGATGGTGGCATAGAGATTGGCCTTGTCGCCCTCCGGGCTCATGACGACATGGCTTTCGACGCCATGGCTGTTCAGCCAGTCCCGGCAGAACCCGATGATGTCGAGGTTGCTGCTGGTCGAAACGCTCGGGAAGGCAACCAGACGCGAGAGCATTTCGCGGGGTGACAGGGACATCAGGCACATCTCCTTGGGTCAGATGTAAGCATCCGATCCTATTGAGCCTGCGGTCAAGCCGGTTTTATCGGCGTTCATTTCGCCCAGTGCCCGTTGACTAAGCAACGACGTCGCTCGCATGATCGCGCTGCCCGCCATGATCCGATCAGCCGTTCACTCCTCAAGCGCGCCCTGCCCGACGGACACCTTCATGACCATTTTTGACGTGATGCTCTCCGACATCGAAGCCGCCCGTGGCCGGATTGCCGGGCGTGTCAGACGCACCCCTGCCTATGAGAGTACCGACGTGTCGGCCCGCCTCGGCCGCCGCACCGCCCTGAAAATGGAAGCGCTGCAGCTTGCCGGCTCCTTCAAGGTCAGAGGCGTCTTCAACAAGGTGCTGACTTTGAGCGACGAGGAGCGCGGACGCGGCCTCGTCACGGTCTCGGGCGGGAATCATGCCATCGCCGTCGCCAGGGTCGCTGGAACGCTTGGTCTCGATGCCCTCGTTCTGATGCCGAAGACGGCCGCGCGGTTCAACATCGACCTGACAACGAAATTCGGCGCTCGCGTAGAACTCTGCGACGATGCGGCGGAAGCCTTCGCCAAGGCCGAGGATTATCAGCGCCATGGCCGGCTCTTCGTCCATCCCTATGACGATCCTGCCATCATCGCAGGTCACGGCACCCTCGGGCTCGAATTCCTCGACGATATTCCCGACCTCACCCACGTGTTCGTCTCGATCGGCGGCGGCGGCTTCATGTCCGGCGTGGCGGCAGCCCTGAAAGCAAAACGGCCATCGCTCACCGTCTATGGTGTGGAACCGACGGGTGCGCAAACCATGACGGAGGCGCTCAAGGCCGATCAGCCGGTGACAATCCGCCCGACCTCCATCGCCCGAACCCTGGCCGCTCCCTTCGCCACGCACCGGACCGTTGCGGCCGCCAAACTCTTCCTGAAGGAGATTTTGCTGGTGGAAGACCAGCCGGTCATCGCCGATGTGAGCTGGCTCCTCCAGACGGAAAAGCTGCTCTGCGAGCCAGCCGCGGCCTGCGTCTTGACCGCTGCCGAGACTGTCGTTTCATCCCTGCCGGATGATAGCGTCGTCGGACTCGTTCTCTGCGGCTCTAATCTATCTTTGGACGACCTCGACGCTTGGCGCCGGTAGACGCATTGCATCGCCTGAATTGCTCCCTGATTTTGGATCGTTGCCTCATCTGATTTGCTCCCGAGCTCTGGCGAGCTGCGGGGGCGATGATGAGGCAGGTGAGCATGACAACACGCAATGAGCTGATC
>NZ_VOSK01000580.1 GCF_009296175.1 Microvirga tunisiensis
CGGCGAAGCGGGCGGGCAGGTGCAGCATGGCGGCGTCTCTTGGCGGAAACTCTGCCAGTCTACCGCATCGTTCGCTTCGCCGCCCCTCGCTCTCACATCACCCGTCAGAAATGGCTAAACTCAAGCTTAGGTTGCAGGCTGTGGGCACCTGTCGCTCTTTCGATTAGTCGGGTCGCCCCCATGGCGAGCAGCGTCACCAGCAGCGCGGCCCGATCTTTCAGCAGATCGATCCCGCACGCGATCTGGGTCGCACTCCTCGCCTCTTTGAAGGGTACGAGCCAGGGCTGGGCCTGAGGCTTCTCCTTTTGCAGGCCAGCAAGGAAACGCCGCTGCTTGTCGCTCGGAGAACTCTGCTCGTACTCCCCATCGTAGCGGATGCCGACAAACGCCGCGTACTTGCGAGCAACGTCGAGGGTCGAGCACAGGAACGCCTGCGGCGCCCCTGTCTTCTCATCGTGGGTTGCCACCAGCCAGCGCGGTAGATCCTGCACGGCATCCGCCCCGTAGATCCCTGACTGATAGAGGTCACAGAACAGGGCAAGGCGGCTTGAGAATTTCTTTGTCTCGGAATCGTAGCGGCGCATTCCGGCCGCCATCATCCCCGACGCAAACGGCTTCGGCAGTGGTAGCGTATCCTCATCACCCCAGGACATGGAGGGGTCGAGAGGATCCTCGTACTGCTCCCGGTCAGACTCGCCGAGGCGCAGCCGGATCTGGCGCTGACGCTCTTCGATCTGATCCCGAAGTGTCGGATCCTTGTCGAACCAGGCCTCAAACTGCTCCCGGATTGGCGCAGCAAGGCCACGAACTTGACGGCGGCACCGCTCCGGGTCGTTGCGGCGCATCGCATCGATGTCGTTGAAGATCCGAAGAACCGAGTTGCCGACATCGACAAAGACCTGGTGTGTCTTCCGGGTCGCCTTGTGCGAGCGCTCGCCGCGGCCGCTGATCTGCTTGACGGGGCCGATGGACCGTTCCTGACACGCAAGGATATTGAGATCTGTCTGGGGAACGTCGGTCCCGATGCCAAGGGCATTCACGTTGACAAGGATGTCGAACTCGCCCGCCCGGGCCGCGTTCAGAAGTTCGTCGCGTTTGATCTTCCGGCCGGGTTCCTCGCCGAGTTTAAGACCAGTCTCACGTCCGTTCCGCCAGACGCGGATCTCACCAGCAACCACAAAGGCGACGCGCGGATGCTCACCGGCGCGCGGGTGCTCCTGGGGTGTCCTCTGAAGAGCCAGGGCTCCCGAGAGCGCTTTGGCGAACTCCACGCTGTCGCAATGGACCATCGCCAGAACGGCATTGCCCGCCCGCTTGGCCCAGATCTGCACAAGAGCTGCAACGATGAGCTCAGCGATCGCGCTGTCGCCCTCGCTGGCATCCGGCCTGAAGAAGCGCGAGAACGCCTGCTGGGAGGCTTGGTCCACCGACTTGTTCTCGGCGAGCAGAGCCAGAAAGGCGGTTTCGATGAGCCGGACCGCATCGGCGCCGAGATGGCGCTCGAATTCGCCTGTCGCGATGTCGAACTTGGTTCGCACCGTCCGGCCTGTTGCCAGGACCTCGTCATAGGTGGCGACATCGATCAGGTCGTGCTCAATGCTGGCGCCGAACGGATCGAGAGGATCCTGACCGTCGGTCCGGAACGGAGTGGCCGTGAGCACGATGCCTGAGCCGCCGGCACGGGCAATCCGCTGGAGAATCTTGGAGAGCTGTTCGGCGGCAGCCTTGTGACCCTCATCGATGAGGGCAACACCCCCTCGCCTGCCGAACTCGTCGAGGCCGCGCAGGAAATCCTCGTCATCCAGCTTGTTCACCAGCGACATGTTCGTCGCCATGATCACATCGGCATCGAGAGTGTTGCGGAGCATCGGCCCGTCGCCAACGACCTCGGTCTTGGCGACGAAGAAGGCTACCCGTGCCTTCCGCAGGGACGGGATCGCCTGCAGCTGGGCATAGTTCTGGCGCAGCAGACTGCTGTCGGGATGCAGGATCAGGATCGGCTTCGCGAGATCGAAGGCATCTTCCGCTGCCGCCGCAGCCTTGAGACTCTTCCCGCTGCCCGTGGGCGCCAAAACCGCACCCGAGCGACCGCGCTGGATTGCCTCGCGCAGCGAGAACATGATCCTGGCCTGATAAGGCTCGGCCTGCTTGTCACCAATCACACGGGACAGAGAATGGATTGATGTCTCGCAGGAGGCATCAGCGAGTTTGGAAAGAGGCCGCATCATTCAGAAGGAATTGAGAGGGAACGTTCGGACTATGAGAGCACCCTCACGACAGGAGAATCTGCCGAGTCAGGTGCCTCGCAGTATCATAGAACATTTTGAGAACACGATCACTGTGAAGAGCGCCTTAACGTGATCCGTTTTTGGACCATCCTGGAGATTGTTCACCGATCTTCTAATGCCTTAGGTCACCCGACCCAGTCGCTCGTCTCAAGCTCACGAGACATGCACCTCGTCCTTAACTATTGATCCGGCTTGGGTGATCTTGAACTACGCGGCATAGCGGAATGGCTGATGCCTGAAGTAGCTTCGGATCCGTTCGGGGAGCTTTGTCAGCCGGCGCATGTGGCTGATCACGGTACGCTTGAG
>NZ_VOSK01000581.1 GCF_009296175.1 Microvirga tunisiensis
ACGGTCGAGGCCGGCTTCATGACCAAGGACCTGGCACTCCTGGTCGGCGCCGAGCAGAAGTGGCTCTCCACCACCGGATTCCTCGACAAAATCGACGAAAACCTCAAAAAAGAAATGGCGGCGTAAAGAGCACAAAGCCTCTCTCCGCGTGTGGAGAGGGGCTTTCGTTGAACTGCTCTGCCGGCTGTCCTTTGATCGGGCTATCCCGGGAAGCCGAACTCCAAATTTTACATCCTCTGCAAGGGGTGAATCCTCGTGTTTGGCATCCCCCTGCTTGATCTGGCGTGGCTCGTCTCGGCATCCTGATCTCGATCCCGGGGGCGCTCGGCTACATCTATGCCGGCTGGCCGCACATGGCCGATTACCCGAAAGTGATCGCCTTCCAGCCGCCCTTGGCCCTGGGCTACATCTCGCTCCTCGGCTTCGTCCTGTTCATCCCCACCAGCACCTGGATGGCGCCCATCGGCGCACGGCTGGCCCACCGGCTCTCGAAGCGCAGGCTCGAGGTCGCCTTCGGCATCTTCCTCCTCCTCGTCTGCGCCCGCTTCGCCGCAAGCCTCATCGCCTAAAGTATCGGCACATCCGTCCGGAACGACCGCTCCTGGTATTTCGCGGACCTACAACGAATGTCCGCAACAGTGCGGTGATCTGACATTGATATGGCTGCGCTTAAAGATTGCCTTTGACCCACAAACGTCCGCCGCTGACGGCGACGAATGTCACAGCAGATGAGAATAAGCGAACCCATCACCGCCTTTCGTCCTATCGGGACGCCGTTCATTGAACTGCAGCCATCGGATCATCGTTTTCTGTCAGCCTCCGATGTCCTCGAATGGCCGTCTCGTGGCTAAGGGCGGCTCGGCACTTCTATCATGCAACAGGTCCAACTCTTCGGCTTCCTTATGCTGGGTTTCATCATCCTGAGCGTCGTCTGGTTGCCCGTCCTCTTACGGAAATCTCTCCTCAGCCTGCCGATCTTGGCCGTGATTTTCGGCTATCTCTTCTTTCTCTCCATGCCAGCAGGGCATTTCTTCGCAACCTATCGCGTAGCGGCGGAGGTTCTGCTGGAGTTCGTTCTCGTGATCGCCGTCATGGGCGCCGGGTTGAAGATTGACCGTCCCTTCAGCATTCGAGCTTGGTCCAGCACATGGCGCATGCTCGGTCTCGGCATGCCGTTATCCATCGCGGCCATTGCAGCATGTGGCATGGGGCTTCTCAATATTCCACCGGCTATGGCACTGTTCGTTGGAGGCATCCTGGCTCCCACGGATCCCGTCCTGGCCTCGAATGTGCAGGTGGGCCCGCCGGGGGTCGGTGAAGAGGGAGAAGTGCGCTTCGCGCTAACCTCCGAGGCCGGAGCCAATGATGGACTTGCCTATCCTTTCGTAACCCTCGGCCTCCTGCTCCTCTCGGGGGGTACGACCACCCCTGGATGGCTTGAGCATTGGCTTCTGGTTGATGTCGTCTGGAAGATCGTTGCCGCAGTGGGCATGGGCTTTGTGGTCGGCCGAGGGATTACGGCAGTCAACCAGCATATCCCTGAGCCCTTCCGCCTCTCGCAATCCAACAACGGCTTGGCCTCGGTGGGCGTTGCGCTCCTGGTCTATGGTCTGACCGAGGCTGCACATTGCTATGGCTTCGTAGCCGTCTTCACGGCGGCTTGTACCATAAGGAACACCACGAGGAATCTCGGCTACACACGAGACATCCATAGCTCGGCTGAGCAGATTGAGCAGCTTGTCATGGTTCTGGTGCTGTCCCTATTCGGCGGCGCGATCGCTGAGGGGCTAATCTTCCCTGTAAGCCTCGGCGAGATAGGCTTTGCTCTGATTGTGCTCTTCCTGGTGCGACCGTTCGCGATGCTGCTCAGTTTCGTCGGGTCAGGACGGCCAATGCCGGTCCGGCTTGCGGCGGGCTTCTTCGGCATCCGAGGGCTTGGGTCGCTCTACTACACGATCTATGCGATCAACCAAGGTCATTTGGATGATCCGGATCGCCTCTGGAGAACCACCGGCATCATCGTCCTAATGTCAGTGGTCATTTACGGAATCAGCGCCGATCCGGTGATGAATTTCCTCGACAAACTCAGAGAACGTCATGAGGCACGGGATTAAAACTCCGTAGTGGAAAAGCGAACCGAACCTCATTGGCCCCGCTCTGCATCTCGTTTCTTACGTAGCTGAAGTAGGGCGAATGTCAGAATCTAAGCCGTGAACGGACTAGCACAAGGCCGAGCTTAACGACCGTCTTTGACCCGAAGCAGCTCTTCGAGATGTCTTGGACTGATAATCAGATATTGAGACCATTGTGACAGCGCACGATGTGGAGGGCGCTCTTCATAGGACCTCGGCAACATCGAAATCCGTTTCCCTCTCAACGAGAGACTGAGCGGCACTTCAGCGCTTAATATTATCTTGCCGGTTGATTGTAGCGCGACGCGCGAATGTGTGAGTAAGGCGACGGCCAGATTTACGAGATGTCGCCTCCGGTTGAAGTCGACCTACCGTGTCACGGGACGACACGGAGGAGCGCATGAGCCGGCTCGATCAGGAGGCTCGCATGACTATCAAGGCATTGGCGGCGCGGGGAG
>NZ_VOSK01000582.1 GCF_009296175.1 Microvirga tunisiensis
CAAGATCGACGATGCCGTTTTGGCGCTGTTATGGCTGACGCTGCATAACGAGCGTTGTGCCTGGAAGGGCTTCGACTGGGCAACGACGGATCGGCTTCACAAGAAGGGCTTGATCGGCGACCCAGTCAACAAGTCGAAGTCATTGATCTTGACCGATGAAGGCTTGGAGCGTTCGGAAGCATTGTTCCGGGAGCTGTTTACGCGGCCGCCGCAATAGTCGTCCCTTTGTGTGACTTCCATTGCCAAGGCAGCAGTTCGTGCAGGCGGGAGACAGGAAGATCGGCGATGCGGGCGAACACATCGGCGAGCCACGCCTTTGGGTCGACGTCGTTGAGACGGCAGGTCGTGATGAAGGTGAGCATGATGGCGGCTCGATCGGCCCCACGCTGGGAACCGGCGAAGGTCCAGTTTCGGCGCCCGAGTGCAATTCCTCTCAGAGCGCGCTCGGCCGCATTGTTCGTGAGACAAATCCGGCCATCTTCCAGGAAACGGGCAAAGCCATCCCAGCGCTTCAGCATGTAATCGATCGGCTCGATCACCTCGGACGATTTGCTGAGCGTGGCGCGCTCCCGTTTCAGCCACTCGTGCATGTCATCGAACAGCGGCTTGCTCTTTTCCTGCCGCGCGGCCAGTCGTTCTTCGGCGCTCAATCCATTGATCTGGCGCTCGATCTCAAACAGCGCGTCGTACCGTTGGACGGCCTCCAATGCGATCGGCGAGATAGGCTTGCCTTTGCGTTTGCGGTCGCGGGCACTTTTCTGGATGTCGGCCAGTTCAAAGAATTTGCGCCGCGCGTGCGCATGACAAAAGGCGAAGGTGATCGGTACCGCTTTCTTTTCGGCGACACTGAGCGGCTCGAAGCCATTGTAACAATCACTCTGCAGAATGCCGCCATATCTGGCCAGGTGCTTCTGCGGATGCTCGCCGCGCCGGTTACTCGAAGCATAGTATATTGCCGCCGGCGCTGCCGCTCCGCCGTAGGGCCGGTCATCGCACACGTAGGTCCATATTCGCCCGGTCGTGCATTTGTCTTTGGCCTGGATGGGAATGGTGGTGTCGTCGCCGTGAAGCCGCTCGGCCGCGAAGACGTGCGCCTCGATCAGATCAAAGATCGGCAGGAGCGCGGCTGTTCCATACCCGACCTGGTCGGCCAGCGTCGAGGTCGAAAGCTCGATGCCCTCGCATTTGAACCGGGTGCTCTGGCGGTTGAGAGGGCTATGCATTCCAAACTTGTCAAACAGGATCGTCGCCAGCAGATGAGGACCGATGAAGCCGCGCGGCGTGGCATGGAACGGCGCCGGCGGCTGGCTGATCGCCTCGCAGTCTCGGCAGGTAAATTTCTCCCGCACCGTCTCGATCACTTTGAACCGGCGCGGAACCTCCTCGAGCGTCTCAGTGACGTCCTCGCCCAGTTTCGACAGGCGCGACCCGCCGCAGCATGCACAGGTGACTGGTGGATCGATCACCACGCGCTCACGCTCGATATCCTCCGGCCACGGCTTTCGGACCGGCCGTTTGCGCGTGAACGAACGCACGCTCGAGGTCTTGGCGGCAGCCGCCTGCGCTGCGGCTTCATCCTCCGTCGCCGCCATCACCAGTTCTTCGAGCTGCAATTCCATCTGGTCGATCAGGCGCGCCGTGCGCTCGGATCGCCGGCCGCGCAGTTCGCGCTTCAGCTTTTCGATCGCCAGCTCCAGACTGGCAATCAAGGCCTCACTGTCCGACAGCATGGCCTGCGCATTGGCGGCTTGCGCCACCGCAATGTCCCGCTCGGCGACGACGGTGTCGCACTCGGCAACAACGACATCACGTTCAGCCTGTAACATCTCACGCTCGGAAAGCAGCGCCAGATAGGCGCTCGCAAGGTCCGCAGGAAGATCCACAGGCTTCGAGATCATGAAGCCATTCGATCAGATTCACTCAATATTTTCAATGCAATAATGCTATCCGACCCGTGTCGGACGCCAGGTTTCCTGCGGATTGCGCCAGTCGATCCCGGACAACAAATAAGACAATTGTGCCGGTGAGATCGCTACCGCGCCGCCCTCCATATTCGGCCAGATAAACCGGCCCTTCTCCAGTCGCCGGGTAAAAAGGCAGGCGCCCAGACCATCATGCCAGATGATCTTCAAAATATCCGATCTGCGGCCCCTAAAGACGAAGAGATGCCCTGACATCGGATCATGTTTCAGAACCTCCTGCACCCGAAGCGCCAGGGAGGGAAAGCCACAGCGCATGTCGGTATACCCCGTCGAAAGCCAGACCTTGACCCCTGTTCCCATCGGAAACGGATTCACCGCAGCACCTCCAATCCGCGCATGATCCGAAGCAGCGCTTCAACGTCGACATCGCGGTCCACGATCACACGGCGACCATTCGCGCTGACAACCTCCATCCGGCCGGCATTCGGCAATGACCCTGCTGCCTCTACCTCTGGCATAAGCAGCGCCGGGACAAAGCCATCGACAGGCGACGCAACATCCAGTTGCCACGCTCGTGCGAGCCGGCGCCATTCATATAACTGCGAGCGCGATATTCCATGTCGCCGCGCCGTCGTCGCACACAAGCCAGGTTCCGAATAGCTCTCCG
>NZ_VOSK01000583.1 GCF_009296175.1 Microvirga tunisiensis
GACTGGGTCGCCGATCAAGCCCTTCTTGTGAAGCCGATCCGTCGTTGCCCAGTCGAAGCCCTTCCAGGCACAACGCTCGTTATGCAGCGTCAGCCATAACAGCGCCAAAACGGCATCGTCGATCTTGTCCTCATCGATCTCCATGAACCGACGTTACCACGCGCGGCACCCAAAATCCCGCGGCCCCGCTCGGATGGATACGTACGAAGCGACGTATCGCCAGATCCTCACTCAGATCACGCAGGGACCTCTCGTGCACGCCGATGAGACAAAAGCTGGCGTCACCAAAGGTGCTATAAACGGTGGTGGGCACTACATGTGGGTGTTCACGAACCTGACTTCCGTTGCCTACGTACATGCGGAAACCCGTGAAGCCGTGATCTTGGAGGAGGTATTGAAGGGGTTCAGCGGAGTTCTGGTGTCGGATTTCTATGCCGCATACGACTCGGTGCCTTGCGCGCAACAGAAGTGCCTAATCCACCTAATGCGGGACATAAATGAGCAGGTGTGTAAGAATCCGTTCAATGAGGAACTGGCGTCGATCGCGCAGGGATTTGGCGATTTGTTGCGAGAGATCGTCGAAACGATTGACACATATGGCCTGAAGGCGCGGCACCTCAGAAAGCACAAGCGGTCGGCAGCGAGCTTCATAACGCTCGAATGTAAGACAGAAGCCGGATCTGTTTTGAGAAAGAGGATCGAGAAGAATAAGGGCAGGCTGTTCACGTTCCTCGAATACGATAATGTGCCGTGGAATAACAATAACGCGGAGCACGCCGTTCATGCGTATGTGAAGTTGCGAAATGGCCTGATCGCAAGCACTCCGAAAGGAGCGAAAGAATATGCCGTTCTGTTGAGCATCCAGCAAACTCTACAGTATAGAGGGAGAAATTTTTTAGATTTTCTTCGGTCTGGCCACACGGATATTGATGAATAATCGAATATACGCAGAAGGAGCATCCCCGGCATGGCATCAAACGTCCCGCATGTAGACCCTCCTGTTCTAAGGGATGAGGGATCAGGACTAACGCTCGAGCACAGCTTCAGCATTCGCAAGACAGTCGTGATGAAGCTTTGGTTTGTATCGAGGAGTTGCCGCCAGCCTGACAGGGCCTGGAGTGAGAAGGCTGCACGCGCCACCTTGGCAACTGCTGCCCGATCAGTCCTGGAAAGCTGCGCAACACATCAACATCTACACGCCATGACTAGCCCATACCGGGCATAGCTGCCCCCATATGAAGAGACGGAGGAGCTCTATGGACGTTGAGGCCGCGACCCAAGCCTTCGCGAGTGCAGGTCACGATCTACCCAGAGAGGCCATGCAATGGACGCTCGACAACTGGGACGAGGCCGCCCCCGCACTGCTCAGCATACTGGAGCGCTTCGTCAGCGGAGCGGATCGATCGGACGAGGCGGCGAGCGCAGTCTTCTTTATCCTCCACCTTGCGGGCGAGAAGCAGGACACACGCGTGTTCCCGCACTTATGCGATCTTGCGCAGGATAGTGAAGCTATTGAAACGTTGTTGGGCGATAGCATCACGACGACCTTCAAACAAATCCTGATCAGCACCTATGACAGCGATCTCGACACCCTCAAAGGCGTGATTGAGGCGTCGGAGGCGGATGAGTTCGTTCGTGCTGGGGCCTTAGAGGTGCTGGCCTATCTGACGGCGATTGGGCGCATCCCTCGAGACGAGACGGAAGCGTACCTGCTCCGGCTCTATGACACCCTGCAACCGGCGCATGAGAGCTTTGTCTGGACCGGTTGGGTACGGGCCGTAGCACTCCTCGGCCTTGAGGCTTTGTCTGATGTTGTCCGCCAAGCCTTCCGGCGCGGTCTGATCGATCTCATGGTCATGAGCTATGACGATTTTTGCCAGGATCTAGGGCGCACCCTGGCCGATCCCAAGCGCATGGTAGGTTTCCATCACGACAGGATCGAGCCGCTCAAGGATGCAATTGGCGAGCTCTCGAGCTGGTACGCTTTCTCGGATGCGGCCAAGCGGGATCAGGTGCGGCGGGCTACCACGCCTGGAGATGCCCGCCTGTTCCTTGCCGATACGCTCCTTCCTTTTGCCGACCCGTTCAGGGGAGTCGGCCGAAACGATCCCTGTCCATGTGGCAGCGGTAAAAAGTTCAAGAAGTGCTGCCTCCATTGAGGATCTCTCCCGCCTCCTTCCGTGTCTGCTGAAAGAGGGCACCCCACGAGCTGACACAATCGGCGGTTTCTCAGATCTGCAGCACTGGATCGCCCCTTCGTGCTCCGTTTTATTCCTGCTGTCACGCTTGCCACCTGTGCGCTTCCCCTGATAGCGGGCGCATGGGCGGCGGTGGCACAGGCAGCGGCATGGACGAGGCTCCCCCTGAGTACTGGGACCAGCGTAACCAAAGGCGAGGTGAGTAAGAGTAGATCTGCTAGGGTTCTCTCAGTCGCGCGCTGAGGTGATATGCCGAACTAGATCCTTAGCACAGTGATTTTGACGGTTTGACACCGCCAAGCTCGTGCTGCGGACTTCGCATCTGGTACCGAGGCCCCGTCCAATGGGGATCAATCCACTTGCAGATCCCGCACCGCTTCGAAG
>NZ_VOSK01000584.1 GCF_009296175.1 Microvirga tunisiensis
CTCCCCGCGCCGCCAATGCCTTGATAGTCATGCGAGCCTCCTGATCGAGCCGGCTCATGCGCTCCTCCGTGTCGTCCCGTGACACGGTAGGTCGACTTCAACCGGAGGCGACATCTCGTAAATCTGGCCGTCGCCTTACTCACACATTCGCGCGTCGCGCTACAGCACCGAAGAGGAGCGCATACTGACCCCGCCGAAATTAGAGCGCAGCAACTTGCTATCTGGGTTCGTGAGGCTACGGGATTGAGGGACAGGGATGTCGATCCCCAACATGGCTGGAGGCACTCGTTCAAGACCATCGCATTGGGAGCCGGGATCGACGAGCGTATCCGAGATGCAATCACAGGACACAAGGTCACATCGGTGGGTAGGAAGTACGAAACACCTCCCGTTTCGATGCTGGCAGAAGCTATGACCAAGTTCCCACGATACGAGATCGGCTAATACGCGTCGAGCCCGGCAAGCCCCGGTTCTCAATTCTCTCGGTTTTGCGACTCAGGCGCTGTTGTTACCTGAGATGGTTGGGTCACCTTCTGAACTTCGAAGGTCTCATTGATCCAGTCACCGGTAGTTGGGTCACGTACTTGGTGGATCCTCAATGTAGCTTCGAACTGGTCACCTACTCGCACCGCTTTAGCTCCGTTAGCGACGCGACTGAGGAACTCTCGATCTTGGATCGGGGCTTCGATCCGGAATCCATCAAAAATGAGGTCCCACGCTGCATTGGGTCGATTGAGATGTGGATCAACCACTGTAAGTTTGGCGATTGGCTCAACTGTTCGCCGCTCCAAACGTAGGGGCGATTGCCTTGGCTCGCTTACTGAAAGAGGATTGTTCAAATCTTGCTCAATAGGCTTTGCGGTATCGGCGCGTGGAGTTGATGCTATTGTAGGCTTTGCCAAGGAATTGGCTTGCTTTCGAATTGTTGGAAACGCAGTTCGTGGAATTTCAACCGCAGGGAAATCATCCGTCAGGCGTCCTGTAAGCCCAAACGATGTGACGTTTGGATCTGCCTCCAGGGCCTTCATCATCTTGGCAACTTGCTTCAGGACTGCAGTATTGGTCTCAACAGCTTGCACCGCCTTGTAGGTCGCCTCGGGCATAGTGATGGACATGTCATCCCGCTGTACGATTACAGCACCAGGAAAGTGATAAACATTGTTGATTACGGTCGTCTCGCCTGACGGCTGAAATAGCAGAAGGACGAGACCAGCGGCGACTCCTGATACGGTGTTGATCAGCGCAGATTTTTTATCGGCTTTATCGAAATACTTTCCGGTTGGATTCTTGGTCGCTCTCAGTCGGAGGCGATAGCTTCCTCTCCCTTCCGCATCAACGACGAGCTCGATTTCTGACTCAGGATCGATGACTGCGTTGATGGCACTAAGTAGGTCGCTGAAAGCTTGCAACGTTGAGCCCAGCGTCCGAGCTCGGATTTGTGAGGATCGCCCACCGAAGTGCAGGACGAAGCTACTGTCCTCGAACTCCATAAGATCGAAAGAATTGATAGGATCGGCCATTTATTCAAAGCTCTGCGTGAAGTGCCATAGCAACACACGTTGGGTGAAGGAAGCGTTAGTAGGGGCGCTGCTTTGCGACCTAAATTTCTGTAGATCAGCAGGGTTGAATGGTCCTGAGGATCCCGCTCGCTCTGCCAACCTCGTTCTAAGCCGAATCTGAAAATAGTATTAATCACTTAGGGACGGAGTATGGTTCGTGCGTACCCAAACGCGCTGGAAATGAAGCTTGGGCTTATAAGGTCTCCGTAGGTTCACCAATCTACCTGACGAATCGCAAAGTCAGCAGCTCGGTGGGCGCGATCTCTTGGAACTGATAACCCCATATCAAGCCAGTGGATGACATTGTAATAGTATGTCGCTTCGGCTGTAAGATACGAATCTAAGAGGTTCCTCAGCCGAGACCTAGGCAAACACCTGACTGACTTCAGTGCTGCAACTTTTCTTACTAAGTCGTTTTTCGAGCGAAACAAAGTTAACACGTCATCGTCAGATAGACGGGCGAAGGTCGTGCTTGTTGCTTCGCGAATGAGCAGAGCCTTTAGTTTGTTTGGGGCTGCAAACTTTAACAACTCAGCAAAACGATCCTTCCCAAGCTTGTAGATTGCCTTAGCCGCTGTCCCATAAAGAGTGTCGTCCACCGAGCCAAATGCGAGAAGGCTTACTCCACTACGAGAACCAGGAGGTACTCGCCCGATGGATTCGATGATAAGGGGTATGTCCTCCCACTCTCCCCATCGCATCAAATAGACTGTATCCTTTTCCGAATATGGAACGAATCCACTTCGTAGGGTCCCTCTAACCCGATCTAGATCCTCAGGATCATTCATCTCACAAAGTACGTCCAACGCTTTCCGTGTAGAGCCTTCGCGAATGACTCCCTCGATGGGTTCACGTCCTTTAACGACTTCAGATTCCTCACCAAAGAGCCTAGTTAGTTTCCGTCCATAAACGTGCACATCTCGGAGCATTTACAATAGGTTGTGCCGAGTTGGAGTGGCTTTGACGAGGATAGGCAGGGTGAAGAGCGCTGAGTATCGACAAAAATGGTATCGTCGGCGC
>NZ_VOSK01000585.1 GCF_009296175.1 Microvirga tunisiensis
CTGGCGCTCCATGCTACTGCACGGACCTCACCCTCGAAGAGATGCCCGCCGCCCACACTGCGGCCGAGCGGGCGCGATTGCCGAAACGGCGCGACCTGGCTGTTGCGGCCATCGTGGAGAGGGTTGGGGACGGCACAACGAACCCGGACGCGGACTACGGCGTTCGATTGAGCCGTGCGCTGTACATGTGAGCTTTGGTGCAATCCTCCGCGGAACACCTCGCGCAAGAGGGATTAGCTCGCGCTGATCCTCTCCGGGGCGGAGCGCGGGAGCGCTCACGCGGAACGTCGCTTAATGGCACTCCTGAGACGTTAGCCCGAGGGCAGCAATCCTCACGGAACCAGACGTTCCGAACGAGCCAGGAATTTCAGTGCGTGACCCGAAACGGAAGTTCCTCCACCTGCTGAACTATCGATGTGGAGGCCTACTTCGCGACCCGTGCCTCACCCGCCTTGTTCACATGCCAGATCACAACATGGTAATGAGGCATCTCGACACCGGGATGGCCCTCGTTGAAATAGATCGATACATGGTCGTTCCGGCCCGCGAACCCGGCTAGATCAAACTTCTTCCGGTTTCCGATATCCTCGACCGGGATCATGTAGATGGTGCTCACCCGCCGCCCTCGTCGGTCGTAAGCGAGGAATGGTCCCACAGGCAGCGTCTCGGGCCGGACGTAGAGAGCGCCCAGTCCGGGCAGGAAGCGTGGGATCTTCACGAGATCGCTGACCCGCTTGAAGCCACGGGGTGGGGGGCCTGAGGGTGCTGGAGAGGTCTGTGCCTCGACCACCGAAGCCGTCAAGATCACCAACAAGCTTGCCGCAGCTAACTGCCTATTCATGGCCATCATTCCTCAGCCTCGGGGCGCCGTACAACAGGAGCGTCGTCAGCGTTTGCCTCGCTGTTCGCGCCATTCCAGAAATTCCTCAAACAGACGCTCCGTTTCGGGATCCCTGCCTCCCGGCACCATCCTTCCAGGCGTGTCAGATCGCGGTACCGATCCTGTAGAACCAGTGCCTGCCTGGCGTGCCTGGCTAGTCTGAAGCCAGCGCTCGGCTGGCTTGAATCGCCGCCAGTCCGGCAGGACAGCCGCAAGGTTGACCTCCTGCCACCTGGGGTGCCGCCGAGCAGCCTGGAACTCAGGGAAACGGGAGAAGAACGCGTCGACGAAGTTGCCGAGCAGTTGGTGGCGGCCGCTCTTCTCGGGCCAGTTATAGGCAATGAGGACTGTCCCTGCGGCAACAGTTTCGACCCTCTCTCCCGCTGGAATAAGGCCTGGATAGTCCTCGTGATGCAGTGCGGCTGGCAGATAGAGCGTTGCTCCGGCCGGATAAGGAACTTGAACAAGACGAAATCCGCTCCCGCGCGTGAGGTGCTCCACAACGGCTGCCGGCTTTGAGGCCAACACGGCGGTTGCGGCAATCCTGCCCTGCCGCATCTCTTCAATGGCCTCGTTCAATCCGAGGTGAACCTCCGAGACCTCAACCCCAAGCGTCCTGAAGAGATCACGCGCGATGCCCTCGGCGCTGCCGCCGTAATCTCCGAAATTGACCGGCTTGCCGGCAAGGTCCGAGATCTGTCGGACGTGCTCTTGCGCGATCAGGTGCAGCTCTTCGTTGAACAGCTTCGTGATGTAGACGAGCTTGCTCTTGAGATCCCCGAGTTCTTTGCTCTCCTGCAAGTGCGTCAGCAGGTGCTCCTGTGTGATCGTCATGTCGACGCCGGGAAGCGCAAGAACATCCTGGATGTCGTGAACCCCGCCACGCCCAACCATCGGGAGCACGCGCAACGCCAACTCTCCCTTCGGGCCGATCTCCTGTCCACCCGCGAGGACTCTTGCGATCTCATTGACCAGCGGAAGGGTGCCCCCTTCCGGGCTTCCTGCGACGATCCCGATTGTGTTCGGGTCCCGGGCTGGTGCGGCCTGTTTGACAGGTGGTGTCGGGGATGGAGTTTGCGCTATGGCCGGCGGCAGGATCAGCTCTGCTAGCAGGAGCAGCGCCGCGGCCAGACCGCCGGCCCAGACGGGGGATACACTACCAGGAACCATGCTGGCCTCCTGCTCGTGGCACCTAAACCGTTGGTGGAGGGAGACAGTAGCACAAGCCTTCATCTCCTTGGGCCTACACCCACGAGGTACCCCAGGTCGGTGGCTGAACACAGGTTCGTCGGCGCAAACGCTTCAGCTGCTGTTGACCACCGATACAGACTCCAGTTTGGCATCGCTGAACGTCAGGATTTGTGAAGGGTTTCGGATGCCGGCCCATCACGACGCAGCGAGGTGCACCGGGGCCGGCGTCCGGAAGCCTCCAGGGAAGGAACCCGCGGAACGGTTGGGCGCCGTGCGTGCCGCGCTCATCTATGGGGATTTGGGCACTTCGGATCGGGTGCGGGATCGACGCCGATGCACCCAAGCCGGCAGAGTGGCGGCGTCGAGACCCCTCCTACAATGGTGCAAACTGCCGCTGTCTGAACCACCATAGCTCGGATCGGGCGGCGGAGCGACACGGAACACCACCGTGATGTCGCCGCGATCAATCTCAACGCGCTTGACCAGAAGGCGGATCAGA
>NZ_VOSK01000586.1 GCF_009296175.1 Microvirga tunisiensis
CCAATGGTCTCGTGGAGCGTTTCAACGGGCGGGTGCAGCGCGAGGTGCTGGGCATCACCATCTACAGCCATCGGGACCTCGAGACGCTGCTCAAGGGCTTCAATCAGGCCTATAACAGAAGACGTCAACGCGTGCTCAAGGGGCGATCCCCGGATGAGGTTGTGCGAAGCCGCCTGGCTGCCGAGCCGAAGCTCGCCAACCGCCGCTACAAGCCACCCGATGCAGACGCGTTGCCGCCAGCCCTCCAGGTCATCGCTCATGCCAAGGAGGTCTCGCATCCAGACAGGTAGTGGAAGGCTGGTATGTGCCGCGTTCGGCCAAAACCTGAACGGTGCCTCCCGACAGGGTCGCCGTACCAGTCGCCTCAATGCGATCAGAGGCTCCGGCCGCATTAGTTTCAACTTGGTAGATGGAGCCTGCTCTAAAATTGACATTGCCAGCCACTTTCAGCGTACCGATCGAGTTGCCGGGCGCAACAGAGGAACCGGCCCGCGCTTCCAGGCCGCCCACAGTGCCATTGCCCGACAGGAGCGCGCCATCGACCACTGTGACGGGGGAGTTTGCCAACAGGCCATTCACCGCCAAATGTCCGGCTTGGACGGTGGTCGCACCTGACAGGGTGCTGGCACCTGTCAGGTTCAGCAGGCCACTGCCAATCTTGGTTACCGTGCCAGACCCGTGAATGGGATTGGACAACGTGGCGCCACCAGCTTGATCAATGACCAGAGCCGCGTTGTCATAAATGGCACCACTGCCGAAGCTTGTAGCCGAGCCCACCAGCGCGCCGCTTCGGAGCGTTGTGCCACCGGTGTAGGTATTGACCCCGCTGAGCGTCAATGTGCCGGTACCCAGCTTTGTCAGGGAGCCTGCTCCATCTATCGTGTTGGAGAATGTGAGCGCATAGCCGTTACTGTCGATGACACCACCGCCGGGTCCAAGTGTCACCGGGCGGGCGATGGAGAGATCGCCCCTTGCCTGGAGTGTGCCAGTCCCTTCGATTGTGAGTTTGCTTCCAGCATCTCCCAAATTAGCATCGTGGCTGATGCCGAGCGTACCAGCTACAAGCTTTGTGCCACCCTGATAAGTGTTCGCACCGCTGAGGATGAGAGTGCCGGTTCCTCCCTTGATCAGGGTTGACGAACCACTGATCGGCAATGAGATCATCGCGGTATCGCCACTCTCAACCCGAACGTCACCCTGGCTACCATCGATTACCAGTTCTCCTGCTATGCCGGAGCCAATCTGGTAGCCATCTGCTTCAAAGCGCAGTGCTCTGAAACTTTGCGAACCGTTGATAGTAATAGGCCCACCAGGACCACGAAAAACCGCTGTATCGCCGTCTCTCACTGAGAAAAGGCTGCCATTGGCATTACTCCAGTTGGCACAATCCAAACACCAAGTACCCGACCCTTGGATCCAGTAGTTCTGATTCCCGGAGTCAGCGAGATCGAGAACAACCTGACCAGAACTGGTATCAAGGGAGAAATCAGAGTGTCTGTATCCCACAGGAGCCGAAGTCAGAGTTAGAGGAGTGCTGGTCAGTGCACCTCCATAAGTGAATAACTTAAAACTCGTCGCGCCTGAGAGATCCGATGCCTCGTCAATCGCTATTGCTCCTCTCAACGCGAGATCGCCCGTCACGGCAAACAAGGGCACAGTGTTACTCGTGTTCAGCGTCACGCGCAGATTGGCGTTGTTTTCCAAGGAAAGACTTTGCTTCGACAGGGTTCGGCCGCCGGTTCCGGAGAGAGTGCCACTGTCAGCCACCAGGACAGATCCGCTGATTGCACCAGATCCCGTTAGATTGGCTTCGGCCTTTATGACCGTGAAAGGGCTGGCCAGAGCGCCATTGATCGACAATGTGCCGGCCTCAACAGTCGTGACCCCGCCGTAGGTCTGGGAACCGCTGAGTGTAAGGACTCCGTCACCCAGCTTGGTCAATCCTCCAGGGCCGTTCAGTGGAGAGCTAACGCCGATGGCGTGACCGTTGGTGTCGAAAAAAGCCCCTCCCGTTCCAATCGCTGCACTTCCAGGGCTGAAACCTGACAGAAAGTCTGCCTCATCTTTCTGCGCCCGCAGAATACCACCATCCAGATTGAGGGTGGCGCCGCCATCGCCTCTTACAACCCGTTTCGTCTCTAGGATGCCACGATTGCCATCCGTCCCGCGAACGATCAGTGTTCCGTGACCTGATGACTGCGCCCCCATCTGAACTGTAGAGGCACTCACATACCCGCTTTCGTCGATGGTGAGAGTTCCCTTACCAAACCAACCAGCAAAAAGGATGTTGCTGTTCGTCCATGTGGAGCCTGCGCCGGTGACAGTCACAAAGCTGTTGGAGGTGCCTTCAGTGCCAATAATGCCGTCAGTGTCGCTGACATGGCCACCGTTCTGTACGTTGAGCGTTCCCGTCCCACCGAGACCAACGTATGAGGTGGCTCGGTTTGGTTGAACAGCGTTTTCGGTTCGCTAAGTGGAGCGTCTGCCGGGGTTACGCTGCCGCGCGTTGCGGAAGCGGGTTGAAGTAGGCCTGATCGGGCGTGCTCCGGTCAAGGCT
>NZ_VOSK01000587.1 GCF_009296175.1 Microvirga tunisiensis
AGGGCAAAATGGAGATCATTCGTTGCCTCAAGCGCTTTGTCGCGCGGGAGATCTTCGGCTATCTCTGCCGAGCCAGCAGGGCTCCCACGACAGTCCCTTCGACCTCTTGACCTTTATAGGAGCATCACTGCCATGGGGCAGCTGGCGAACGGCGATCTGTCGGTCAACGTGACGGGGGTCGAGCGCAAGGACGAGGTCGGCGCACTGGCCCGCTCACTGCAGGTGTTCAAGGACAACGCCATCGAGGCCCGCCGCCTCGCCACCGCCCAGGAGGTCGAGAACCAGGCCAAGATGCGCCGGGCCGAGGTGCTGGACCAGCTCACGAAGCGCTTCGAGCTGAACGTCTCGGCCCTGACGCAAGGCCTGTCCTCGGCCGCCACCGAGATGGAAGCCACCGCGCAATCGATGACCTCCATCGCCGGCCAGACCACGCAGCAGTCGGTCACCGTCTCGTCGGCGGCCCAGCAGACCTCGGCCAACGTGCAGACGGTGGCAGCCGCCACCGAGGAGCTGTCGATCTCGATCCGTGAGATCGCCTCCCAGGTGGCGCAGTCCTCGCAGATCGCCGACCGGGCCGTGCAGGGGGCGCGGCGCACCGATGCGGCCGTGCAGGATCTGGCCGCGACCGCCTCGAAGATCGGCGACGTGGTGCAGCTGATCAACACCATTGCGGGCCAGACCAACCTCTTGGCGCTCAACGCCACCATCGAGGCGGCGCGCGCCGGCGAGGCCGGCAAGGGCTTTGCCGTGGTGGCCACCGAGGTCAAGGAGCTGGCGAGCCAGACGGCCAAGGCGACCGAGGAGATCTCGGCCCAGATCGGCTCGGTGCAGCAGGCGACCCAGCAGACGGTCTCGGCGATCCAGGAGATCGCCCGCACGATCACCGAGATGAGCCAGATCTCGACCTCGATTGCGGCGGCCATGGAGGAGCAGGGCGCGGCCACCGCCGAGATCGCCCGCAACGTGCAGGAGGCGGCGCGCGGCACGGAAGCGGTGACCGGCAGCATCGGCGACGTGCAGCAGGGCGCCGGCGAGACCGGAGCGGCGGCCTCTCAGGTGCTGGGCGCGGCCCAGGAGCTGTCGCGTCACTCCAACGATCTCGGGCGCGAGGTCGAAACCTTCCTCCATGGCGTCAAGGCCGCGTAGGTCGAGCCTCCGCAGGGCAGGACGGGCAGGGCAGGACGGAAGGGGCCGCTGCAAACAGCGGCCCTTGTCATTGTCTACTTACGGGGCATCGTCTGTCCGCCGGGCAACTCACAAAGGTGGCGAGGCAAATTACGGTCCTTAGCCGGCGCAACATTCCCGATCGCCGACCAGCCTGACGCAAGCTACAGGAGCTAATTCCTGTGATCCCGACTTCCTGCGCGTCGCGGGACGCGCGCACCGTCCGTGGGAATGCGGACAGATCACGAGACGACAATGAGAGTGCTCAATAATCTCAAACTGATCACGAAGCTCGCCGTTCCGGTGGCTCTGTTCATCGCCGTAACGATCGGACTGATCGTTTTCGCCAAATCCAGCCTCGACACCCTTGCGAGCGAGACGCAGCTGATCGTCGACATTCATGCGGCGCGGCGCAGCACGGCGCTAAGTGCCAAGGCTAATGTCAATGACGCCGCGATCCAGGAAAAGAACCTGATCATCGAAACGCGCGTCGAACAGATCCTGATCTATGACAAGCGCTTCAAGGATGCGAAGGAAGCAGCTCTCAGAGATTTCGACAATCTTATTGCACTTTCCGATTCGCCCGATATCCGCAGTTCCAATGAGGCATTGAAGAAGACTATCGAAGAATACTTTGCGGTCATGGGTCGGAGCATTGCCCATACGCAGCTGAACGAAAGCGAAGAAGCTTTCAAGTTGTCGACCGGTGAGGGGCAGGCTCTGCGCGACAAGGCGATGCAGGCGCTCGACCAGAGAATCGATGCGAACCTCCAGGCCCTCAATCACGAGAAAACCGAGGCGGCCGATCTTGCCTCTTTCACCTCCACGCAGCTGATCACCTCGTCTGTCATCGGCCTGACGATCGCCATCGGCCTGCTGGGGGCGATCATGGTCTATGGCGTCGCACGTCCCCTGAACGGCGTGGCCGGAGCGATGGGGCAGCTGGCGAACGGCGATCTGTCGGTCAACGTGACGGGCGTCGAGCGCAAGGACGAGGTCGGAGCACTCTCTCGTGCTCTCCAGGTGTTCAAGGACAACGCCGTCGAGGCCCGCCGCTTGGCTGCCGCCCAGGAGGCCGAGAACCAGGCCAAGATGCGCCGGGCGGAGGTGCTGGATCAGCTCACGAAGCGCTTCGAGACGAACGTCTCGGCCCTGACGCAGGGCTTGTCCTCCGCCGCCATCGAGATGGAAGCCACCGCGCAGTCGATGACCTCCATCGCCGGCCAGACCACGCAGCAATCCGTTACTGTGGCTTCGGTGGCCCAGCAGACCTCGGCCAACGTGCAGACGGTGGCAGCCGCCACCGAGGAGCTGTCGATCTCGATCCGTGAGATCGCGAGCCAGGTGGCGCAATCCTCGCAAGTGGCGGAACGGGCGGTGGCCGGC
>NZ_VOSK01000588.1 GCF_009296175.1 Microvirga tunisiensis
TGTCTGGATGCGAGACCTCCTTGGCGGCAGCGATGACCTGGAGGGCGGGCGGCAACGCGTCTGAATCGGGCGGCTTGTAGCGGCGGTTGGCCAGCTTCGGCTCGGCGGCCAGGCGGCTGCGCACCACCTCATCCGGTGCTCGCCCCTTCAGCACGCGCTGACGTCTCCTGTTGTAAGCCTGATTGAAGCCCTTGAGCAGCGTCTCGAGATCCCGATGGCTATAGATCGTGATGCCGAGCACCTCGCGCTGCACCCGCCCGTTGAAGCGCTCCACGAGACCATTGGTCTGCGGTGTATACGGCTTGGTCCTGCGGTGCTCCAGCTTCAGCTGGCGGCAGGCCTCTTCAAAGCCATCGGCGGTAAAGCAGGATCCTCTGTCGGTGAGCACGTGCGTGATCTTGAAGGGAAACGCGCGGACCGCCTCTTTCAGGAAGGCGACCGCGCTGGTGGCCAGCTCATCGTCCTTGACGGCCAGATGCACCCACCGTGAGCAGCGGTCGATGGCCACATACAAATAGCGCTTGCGGCGCTCCCCGTTGGCGGTCTGCAGCTTGGGCAGGTGCTTGATGTCCATGTGGATGAAGCCAAGATCGTAATCCTTGAACGTGCCGCTCCGGCGCTGGCGCTGCTGCGCCGGGGGCAATCGTCCCAAGCCTTCCGCCTTGAGGATGCGGTAGACGGCATCGCGGTTGAGATGCGGCAGGAAATGGCTGACCACAAACGTGAGGTCATCGAGCGGGAAGCCGGTGGCCTGGCGCAGGGCACAGACGATGGCGCGCTCTTCCTCGGTGGCCTTCCAGGGCAGCTTGTGCGGCCGGCTGCTATGGTCCTGGCAGTCCTGTGCGCCGCGCTTGCGCCACTTGCGGATGGTCTCGGTGCTCACGCTGAAGCGCTGGGCCAGCACGCCGGTGGGCTCTCTCGAGCGGGCGATCTCTTGGCGGACGGCGGGGGTGGTGCGGGCTTGCGGATGAAGGGAGTGCATCACGTCCTCCTGCGGTGAGAAGCTCGGCGTCGCAGGCCGTCAAAGCGCCAAGTATACTCCTCAATGGCGTAACGCACCTGATCCCAACAACGTTCCGCTACCAAACAACTAGGGTTCGCTCATTTATGCGCCCTCCGCCCGCCAGCCAATGTCCGACGCCGTGCTATGTTCAGGCCGCCTTGGCAGCCCCGGCTCAAACATTTTCGGCCGTGTAGATCTCGAAGGGAATGACACGTTGCACGATACTGCCACCTTGGTTGCTGATCGTTGATTGCGCCATCGCCTCGACCAGCGTGTCGGCCAACAAACGCCTCGGATGCGACAGGACAACATTGATCACACCATCGACGAGCCCGGCAATGGTCTCAGTTATCAGTTCCCGTCCGATAACCACGAGGTTTCGGGATAAGGCACTCGGGTCCTCACGCAAGGCTCGGATGACGCCAATGATGCCGCCACCGGCGACGTAAATGCCAACCAGATCCGGTGTCCGCCGCAACAACTCCAGGGTGATTTCATAAGCGTAGCGCGGGTCCTCGAGGGTTGCCACGGAATCGAGCAACTGAAACTCCGGCGCATGTTCGTGGAAGTACGAACGGAAGCGCATTTCGCTGACATCTTGGCTCAGGAAGCGATGGCTCCCCACATAGACGCCGATCTTTCCCGGCGTCCTGCACATATTGGAGATGAACCAAGCCGCGGTGCCGCCGACCTTCCAGTTGTCCAGCCCTACGTAGCCAGCACGGTTCGCCGCCGGGAGGTCGGAAATGAGCGCGAACACAGGCACGCCTTTCCCGTGCAGAGTGTCGATCGCCTGCGTCACCTTGGGGTGATCTGCGGCGACGACCGCCACGGCATCGCATTCCCGCCCAAGCTGGAGGAGGCGTTCCGCGGCGACTTCCGGCGTCAAGTCGTCCCGGAACCTCACCACCGCCCGGCCCCTGATGGTCGTCGAGGCATCCGTCGCCTCCTTCAGGTCCTGCCCGAGCATTTTGTAAAACGAGCGTTGCGGCTGCTGGAGGAGGAAGCCGAGGGAGCGGGCAGGCCGATCCTGTCCGAGGCGGTGACGGATCATCCCGGTGCCATAAAAGCCGATGGCCTCCGCGGCGCGTAGCACCTGTTGGGAGGTTGCCTCCCGCACGCGATGGCGGCCGCTCAGGACACGATCGACCGTTGACACGCTGACATTGGCAACCTTGGCCACATCGGCGATAGTAGGGCGGCTCACCTGACCCTCCTTGACAGATTCTTTCATTCTTTCCCAGTGGAGTGATGAAAGTTCTTGAAAGAAAATTGTCAAATTTCGTTGCAAGATTTCTTTCATATTGGTAGCGATTTCAAACCTCGTCAATGAGGGTGCTCAAGAGCGCCCACGAAACAGAAGGAAGACCATGCTGCGGGATCGGGTCGATGACGTCGGACCTCGGAACACTCGGCCTGAACCACCGATCAAAACCATGTGCACGGCGGAAATTTCGCTCAGCATAATCGACGCGATCTCTGAGGTCCTGGCCCCG
>NZ_VOSK01000058.1 GCF_009296175.1 Microvirga tunisiensis
CACCATAGGAGCCTGTCCCCTCGACCCCGAAGGCGCGAACGGGGCCAAAGGATCGGGCCCAGGTTTCCATCTCGTGATAGCCTCTGCTGCTCGCCGGCAGGGTCATTGCCCCAAGGCGGGCTCCTAGCCCGTTGATGGCGACAGCCGCATGGGCTTCCTTGTGGGTGTCAATGCCGATGATGATCTCGGCGGGATTGGTCTCTCGCATTCCTCGTCCTCCGCAAGTAAGAACCTGACGGGTTCCTGCGAGCGGACAGGACTGTGATGGGACGAGTTCCCTCAAGCTCCTATCATGTCACGCTGTAGCAGGCCGCCAGGTGCCGCCCGGAGGACCGACACGTCAATGCAATGACATGAGGTCAATCGTAGCAAGGGTCAGGCCCTCCGAGCGGCTCCGACATTCTCACAGTCATAGCACCGAGCGGACGGGTGATGCCGAAGATCACGATCGCGCCAATTAGACCCAAGGAGGCAACAATACCCACGGATGCTGACGCAATGAGCGTCCAGGAAGTTTTCGACGCGAGAGTATCGGCATCGTCCGCTGCAGTTGCGAGGGCCTTCTTGGCTCCTTCAATGCGTTCAGCCAGCGTATTCCGAATTTTCATGCGAGCATCACGCCCTTCGCCATTGGAGATTTTGAGAGCGCTTTGGTCATCATTGACCCTGGCGCGCTCGATGCTTTTCTCCATGAAGCTGAAATAGTTTGCGACTTGCGCTTTCAGATCGGTGTAGAGGGCTTTTTGCTCAGGCGAATCGGCAAGAGCCAGAAGTTCATTGGTATGCTGAAGTGCCTGTTCCTTGTACTTATCGAAAGTCTTTGCAGCCGAGTTCAACAGATCGCCAGGCTCATACAGGATGATGTTCTTTTCCTGGATCGAGGCTTCATTCACCTCCGCATTGATCTGGAGCGTCAGCACCTGGCGTGCGACCTCCTGCTCAACGATTTCCTGCGTGTCCTGCGCCATATGATTCAGTCCAGCATCGGCGAGGAAAATCAGGCCGACCGTAATCGCAACGAAGATGGTAACCGGGATGGCAAGCTTCGTGAGAAGCTTCAAGTTATTGATAAAATGCATGGTCCTTCGGTGACCTGCCCGCATCGCCGCGAGAGGCGCGCGCCCCCACGACGCGCATGAAACAGGTCTCTCGTTTATAATCGTTCTATGCTGCAGCGCGCATTACGGGAAATTACTTAGTGAAGCTGAATTACGAAATAAAATGAGTGCGATCTATAGAACAATCTTAACGTAATATTTAGTATTTACTTGTCGTCAATGTTTTCAGACGTGGGGAGACGCCATGGCGTAAGCCCGTTTTCTCGAAGATTGGCGAACGTGCAGAAATGCCACGGGAGCTGCGCTCCCGCACGAGCCCAAAGAAGCTAGAGAACCACGATGCCGGCGTGCTTGGCCTTGTTGTCGGGCTCCACATGGATCGTGATGAGCGCATCCTCCACATCGGCCTTGAGAGCCCGCTCCAGGCGGTCGCAGATGTCATGGGCGTCGGTAACGCTCATGTGGCCCGGCACCACGAGATGAAAATCGATGAAGGTCATCCGGCCCGCATGGCGCGTGCGTAGGTCGTGGGCTTCGATGGCACCCTGCGCATTGACGGCGATGATCTCGCGAACGCGGCTCAGGGTCGCCTCGGGGAGGGCCTCGTCCATGAGACCGCCGACGCTTTCCTTGATCAGGCCCCAGCCGGACCAGAGGATGTTGAGGGCGACGAAGGCGGCGAGAGCGGAGTCGAGCCAGACCCATCCGGTGAACGGAACGAGGAGGAGGCCGAGGATGACGCCCACCGACGTCATCACATCGGTCAGGAGATGGCGACCGTCGGCCACCAGCGCGGGCGAGCGCAGGCGTCGTCCCCGGCTGATCAGGAGCCAGGACCAGAATGCATTGATCACACCGGCCAGCGCGTTGATGGCAAGCCCCTGCATGGGGGCGTCGACGATTTTCGGATTGAAGAAGC
This sequence comes from Microvirga tunisiensis, assembly GCF_009296175.1. Taxonomy (GTDB): domain Bacteria; phylum Pseudomonadota; class Alphaproteobacteria; order Rhizobiales; family Beijerinckiaceae; genus Microvirga; species Microvirga tunisiensis. The sequence continues at coordinate 1,978 of NZ_VOSK01000058.1, forward strand.
CGAAATAAGCCTCCCGCAGAATCGCCAGCGCCGCCACGATGATCAGCACGCCTTCAAGGACAGCCGAAAAATATTCCACCTTGTGGTGCCCGTAAGGATGGTTCGCGTCTGCCGGCGCGGCGCTCAGGCGCACGGCCATGAAGGCCGAGACCGCCGTCACCACATTGATGACGCTCTCCAGCGCATCCGAATAAAGCGCGATGCTGCCCGTGATGTAATAGGCGGCATATTTCAGGACGAAAACAACGGTTCCGACGAATATGCTGCCGAGGGCAAGCTTTTGAATCTTGTCCATGGCGCGATGCATAACGAGAGGGCTCTGCGGGAAATGACGCGACCTTATAGACCGTGTTCTCTCAAGCGCAAGACTTTGTTTTTACTTGCAATTCGTTCGCAAAATCACGGTTGCGGAATGACATTCCCTCTGCAAGTCAAGCCTGATCGCACAGGATGAACAGATCGATATCGCCGGGACCGGACTCCGGCGGGAGCCGATCATTCCGGGATGGCCGTGGCCTTGAGCAGAAGCTTCCCATAATATTTCGACAGGGAGGGAGCGAGCGTCTGACAATGCCGGACAAGTTCGAGGGCTTCCACCCGCCGTCCCGCACCGATGCTGTCGAGAACCGTGGGATGCAACTCCATCAGCTTCGCAAGCGCCGGATCCTGATGCTGCGCGGCTGGCGCCAGGATGGTGAAGATGGCGGTTTTCTCAGCGCGTCCTTTCACGGCGATGCGGTCGAGTTCGATCAACACGAAATGTTCCTGCAGCGCTTTCGCCGTCGCGGGACCGAGCACGATGGAGACACCATATTCCTTCGACAGGCTCTCCAGGCGTGAAGCGAGGTTCACCGTGTCGCCGAGAACCGAGTAATCGTAGCGCCAGCGCGAGCCCACATTGCCAACCACGCAATCGCCAGTGTTGATGCCGACGCCGACTGCGAAGCGAGGTGCATCCTCGCCCTGTTCCTGCCGCAGCTCGACATTCAAGGTGTCGACCGCTTCCAGCATGCGCATGGCCGCGCGTGCGGCGCGAAGGGGATGATCCGGGCTCGGCAGCGGCGCGTTCCAGAACGCCATGACGCAATCGCCGATATACTTGTCGATGGTGCCACCTTCCGCGAGCACCGCTTCGGAGAGCGGATCGAGCAGGCGGTTGATGAGGGTGGTCAGCCGCTCCGGCTCGTCTTTCAGTGTCTCCGACAAGGTCGTGAAGCCGCGCACGTCGCAGAACAGGATCGAGAGATTGCGGCGCTCGCCCCCGAGCTTCAGGGCGCTCGGATCACGCGCGAGCTGCGCCACGAGATCCGGCGAGAGATAGCGCGAGAAGGCTTCGGAAACGGTGCGCCGCAGATGCCGCTCGCGCGCATAGTCGAGCCCGAATCGTGTCCCGAAGACGGCGAGTGCCGCCGCGGCCGGCAGGGCCGGTGATGCCCAGACCCGGCCGAGGCGCAGCACGGCCCATGCTCCGACGAAGAAGAAGGCGACCAGGAAGGCCGCCGCCAGCCCGGTCCGCCAGGAGACGCCATGAGTCGAAAAGGCTGCGGCCAGAAAAGCTCCGGCGATCACCAGAAGCACCATGACGAGCCGAGGCACGGGCAGCACGTAGAGGTTATGCCGGAGATTGTCGAGGATCGTGGCCTGGACCTCCACGCCTGCCGTGAGCGTGCCCTCGGTCAGCGTGTAGGGGGTCGGGAAGGTATCGGGCGCGCCGATATCGGCAGAGGTCGCCTGCTTCAGACTCAGGCCCACCAGCACGGTCTGATCCTTGAAGAATCCGGGCGGCAGAAAATTCTCCGGATCCAAAGCCTGATAATAGGAAACCGTCGGGTAGGAGCGGGCCGGCCCGAAATACTGGATCAGGGCCCCATCGGGTGCGGACGCTTGCGGTTCGCCCTTCAGGCGAAGCGCTTCGGCGGCGAAACTCTCCTGCGCCGGCGGCATACGACGCAGATAGGCATCCCCATCGAGATGCACGGAGGCCACGCCGATTGCCGCGCCGGCGTCCAGGAACGGATCGAGAGGACTGACCCGAGTGACCTGGATTCCCTGCGCCAGCGGGGTGGTCACGTCGTCCGCTGCCAGCACCACGTCCGGGCCGAGCACCTTTGCGAAAGCCGTATCGGCTTCCTCTGTGGTGGGGTCGGCGAAGATGATGTCGAAGGCGATCACCTTCGCACCTGCCGCACGCAGGCTCTCGACCAGTTTGGCGTGAAGTTCCCGAGACCATGGCCAGCGCTGGCCGATCTCGCCGATGGACGGCTCGTCGATGGCGACGACCACGGCGCCCGGCTGCGCAGGCAGAGGCGGTGAGATGACCGAGAGAATATCATAGAGCCGCGCTTCGATGAGGCGAAAGGGCGGGAAGAACAGAACCGGGATCAGCAGAGCCGCAACGAGCCCGGCCATGGCGAAATGGCGCCAGAGGGGCTCCCCTCTGGCATGGTCGCTCGAGGCTGGCTGCTTCCCGTTCACCTAGAACCGCGCCTTGACGCTGGCCGCAACGGTGCGGCCCGGAGCCGGGATGTCGAACCCGAAATCATATCTCTGGTCGAACAGGTTGAGCGCCGTCAGGCCGACCTGGAAGCGCCGGTCCGGCGTCTCCCAGGTCAGCGCGGCGTCGGTCGTCCAGAAGGAGTCCAGGCGGTCGTTCTCGTAGGAGCCCGAACGTTCGCCGATGAAATTCTGGGTCAGGGTAAACCGCAGGCGGCTCGGATGGACGAAGGTCATCCCGAAGCGTGCAAAACGCTCCGGAATATAGGGGACCGGCTCTCCGACGCCTCTTGGCTCAGGCGTTGCCGAGCTCTCCAGAATTTTCGAGGTCGCTCCGCCAACAGTGCCGAAGACGCCGATGCCATGACCCAGCCAGACATTGACCGTGGCGGCGAGCCATTCGGCACGGGCCTTGTCGATGTCGTCGAGGCTGGTCAACGTGTTGATCCTTGGAACGTTGAGATCGTTCAGCGTTTGCCGCTGATACTCCAGGGCCGTGAAGACACGCGGCGTCCATTCCGCGTCCCATCGCAGGACGAGGCTCTTCGTCGGTCCGCTTGCCGGCGTATCGTTCGGGATCAGTCCGACCGTCGTCGTCGGCGCAAGAGAGTAGCTCAGGTAGGTATCGGCATTCTCGATGTAAGCTGCACGAAGCCATTGCCCTTCCAGCGGCGAGACGCCGATGCCGAAGCGGGGCGATACCCAAATATCGGGGTTGGCGTTCTTCACATCGAGGAAGCTGCGATGAATGCCTGCTTGAGCTTCGAAGCGATCATTGGGGCGCCATAAAAGATCGGCATAGGCGCGGCCGCCGCGGAAGGGGCTGTCGAAGGCCGACGCCTCCTGCAGATATTCGTCGGGCCCCGGAAATCCGTACCTGTAGGTCTCGCTGAAGCCTTTGTATCGCGCCTGGCCTGCCTGAGCCTCCAAGCCATAGCGCAAATTGAAATCACCGATTCCGACGGCATGGCTCACGGCTCCGACGACACCATCCACACGCTGCTTCTCTTGCCATAGCGTCTGGATGGTCGGAAACGCACTATAGTTCCAGAGCTCCCCGCGATCGAGCGTATCGTTCCGGGTCGCGAACACGGCGGCCGAGAGGACGTTCCGGTAGCCGAAGGTGTGGCTCCAGCCGGCCATCCCGAAGAGGTTGGTCGTGTCGCGCTTGATATGCTCGGTGTAGTCAAAGCGGTCGATATCCGTCAGGCCCGGCTGTCCCTCGTTCGCCCAGCCCATGAACATGAATCGGTCGGCGGCATTGGGGGCGGTGCCGATGCTGAACGTGATCCCCCGTCCCCTCTCGTTATCGGCGGTCAGATTGCCACGGGCCTCGTTGGCGCTCGCAGACAGGCTGAAGCTCGTCGGCAGCGGTTCGTTGGAGAAGCCGTTGACCAGCACGCCCGATTGCCAGCCCACCTGGCCGCCGCGCACGATCGCACCACCCCCGATCTCGGTGTCGAGGAAAGGCCGGCGGATCGGATCGAAGCGTCCGATGCGGCCGGCAACGGCCAGGGGATCGAGAAGAAGTCCCTGAATCGAGAGGTTCAGAGCCGCACTGTTGAGCTCCGTTCCTTCCGCGGCGTCGAGCGTCGGCTCCGTCGGGAACAGGCCCGGCCGACTGACGATCGCCTGATCGAAATACCCTTGCGCCTCGAAAGGATCGAACGTGCGGTCGGCATAGAATCGCGCCCAATCGTGCAGGTTGATGAAGCGGTAGGCCTCGACAGGGTAGGAGCCCGTCTGCTTGCTGACCGAGATCCCGGTGTAGTCCCCGCCGCGATCCCGGTAGCGCCGCAGGGCCTCGCGCGCGGCAAGGATCGCCTCGTCGGCCAGATAGAGATCGAGAGCAAAGGCCGTGCGCAGGATGGGGACGATGGGTGCCCTGGGATCGAGCCGATCCGCATTGTCGAGGGTCTGCCAGGCGAGTTCGTAATCGCCGTTCTGGAAATAGGCGTCGGCCAGCATCAGCTGATCGTTGGAAAGAGCCGGATTGACGGCGGAGCCGGCCAGCATGGACTCGATCGCTTCCGCCATTTTTCCTTTCTGCAGAAGATAGCGCCCGCGGGCCGAGTAGGCTGTGGGGGGATCGAGCGCCAGCGCCTTATCGATGAGAGCGCCTGCCTCGTCCACCCGGCTCTGATCGAGAAGAAGGATGGCCAGGTTGGTGTAGGGAATCGGGTTCTGCGGCTCCATCTCGAGCGCACGCCGGAACGCGGCTTCGGCTTCGATGAGCGCACCCCGGCTCTGTTCGAGCAGGCCGATCTGGTTCAGAAGCGAAAAATTCGGATCGGTCTTCACGACCTTGTAGAGATCGGCAAGAGCCCCATCGATGTCGCGGGCATAATCCGCCTTGATCGTCGTCCCGAACGCGATCACGTTCGGATCGGTCGGGTCGATCGCCCGGGCTCGTTCATAAGCCGCGTACATGTCCTCGCGATGGTCGAGATCCTGGGCGAGCGAGGCCGAGAGAATGGCAAGCCCGGCATCGTTCGGAAATTTCTTCTCGGCAGCCGCCGTTTCGGCAGCGGCGGCTTTGAGATCCTGACGGAAGCCCGTGAGGTAGGCGCTGATCTCCGCCGTTCTGGCATCCTTGACCGGAACTCTCGGGACCGGTTGAACCCGCTTCGGATCCGCCAGGGAGGCCGCGGCATAGCGGCCATACTCGGCCCAGCCGCGCCGCCGGGGATCAAGCCCAGGTTTCGCGCGCTCGAACAATCTGATGGCGTCCTGCCAGCGGCGGTCCGCACCGGCCATCAGGGCTTCCAGATAATCGGCACGGGCGCGCTGCGCCCGTGTCATCGGGCGGCTACGGGCTTCCGCAAGGGGAGCTGCCGCGGCACGCCTGCCGTTGGAATTCATGACGCTCTCGGCGAGGGTGAGCCAATCTTCCGTCGTGCGGGTTTCAGCCGGAAGAGCCTGGATTCTGGTGCTCTCGGCTTCGAACGGCTTGTTCTCCAAGGTTGTCGTCGGCAGGTTGATGAACACCTCGCGCATCGACATGTAGAACAGCATCTGCTCGCGGTCGTTGGGGCTGACGAGCACGAATTTCGTCGGCGCCTGACCGACGGCCGCTACGGCCCCTTCGCCCTGGCGCACCGTCACGGCGCCTTGCGGGTTCTTGAGCTCGACGACGCCTTCGAGCACCACGAGCGAGGTCTTGCCCGAGCCGTCCACCGACAGCGACCAGTCGGTGCCGCGGATCGCCGCGACGGCTGCCGGCGTCTTGACGTCGACACCCGAGCCGCCACGGGCCGCGCGGGCCCAGATGTTGCCGCCCTGGAGGCTGAGCTGGGTCGCGTCGGCCGGCCCGTTCGCCACGTCGTTCACCGTCAGGGTCGAGTTGCGGCCGACACGGATCTGGGTCTGGTCGTTGAACAGGATCGCCAGGTTGCCGATGGCGTTGGTGCGCAGGGTATCGCCGCCGACGAGGCTTTGCTGGAGCTGGGCGGCCCGCCAGAGATCCTCGCGCACGAAACGCATCTCCTCGCCGCCCTTGGCCGCCACGATGGCGCCCGCGGCGGGGGCTTGACGCGGCAGGGGAGACTGGGCCTGCGCGTCGGCAAGAGAAAGCGCCAGGACGCTTGTGGCGGCCAAAAGTCTGAGGGATCGAAAGACATGGGAGGTCGGCTCGATCGAAAGGTTACCTGCTCTAACGTTACTGGAACTTAGCAGGAAGAGCCTAGGAACAAAGCCGATTCACATCATGAATGATGTGTTTTGCAGCACAGGGTGAACGATTGCGGCATTAAGGCCACAGATGAGGCGTCGGATCGGGCGACGATGCCGATTTCAGGCCATCTTGCCGCGTGCGACCAGCAGTTTCTGCTTCAGATCGTGCTGGGCAAAGGGTTTCTGCAGAACGGGGCGGTCCCGGAAGGCATCGCGGATGCCGGCGCTGCCGTAGCCCGTGGAGAACACGAAGGGAATCGAACGCTGCGCCAGGGCCTCGGCCACCGGGTAGATCGGCTCGCCGGCGACATTCACGTCGAGGATGGCCAGATCGACCTGTTCGCGTGCCACGGCGTCGAGAGCTGCCGACAGCCGGGCTGCCGGGCCGACCACCTCGCAACCGAAGTCGAGAAGCATGTCTTCCAGGAGCAGGGAGATCGCAGCTTCATCCTCAACGACGAGAATACGCAGGCCGTTGAGATCGCCGTCGCTGGTAACGCTGTCGGTCACGGGGTCACTTTCTTTCACGCTGGGGCGCTGGCCGATGGCTCAGCAGAGCACGGAACAAGATGCGCTGGATGTTCTGAACTTCAAGCCTGGAGAATCAGACGCTTCTATCATTTTTGCGCATCCATGCAAAAACCGGGCGGAGCCGGTCTGATCCATGATATCATTATCTAATCTTAGAGCGGCGACGCGCCCTTGCCTAGGGCTCTTACCCCTGTCTCTTGCTCTTTGAAATGATCCGGTAAAGGGAATGGCCAAAATCGGCGGCTGCCCCTTGCGGAGAACGCGTCTTGTCCCGAATAATCGGCCCATGTTCTCGCGTGATTGCCCCCGTTTCGTCATGAACGCCTCCCTATCGGATCGAAGCCATGCCTAGGCGGCGTTCCAAGGCACCCGTTCTCATCGTTCTGCATCAGGAGCACTCGACGCCCGGCCGGGTCGGGCGCCTGCTCGTGGAGCGCGGCTATCGCCTCGACATCCGCCGTCCCCGCTTCGGCGATCCGCTGCCGGAAACGCTCGCAGGGCACACGGGGGCCGTGATCTTCGGCGGCCCGATGAGCGCCAACGATCCGGACGATTTCGTCAAGGCTGAGATCGACTGGATCGAAGTGCCGCTCAAGGAGAACAAGCCCTATCTCGGCCTCTGCCTGGGTGCGCAGATGATGGCGAAGCACCTCGGCGCCCCCGTCTGGGCCCATCCAGAAGGCCGGGCCGAGATCGGCTATTACCCCTTACTGCCGACGGCCGCCGGCGAGGCCCTCAGCAGCGATTGGGGCGTTCCCTGGCCGAGCCACGTCTATCACTGGCATCGGGAAGGCTTCGACTGCCCCTCCGGTGCCGAGACCCTGGCGACGGGCGACGATTTTCCGACGCAGGCGATTCGGGTTGGGAAAAGGGCGTTCGGCCTCCAGTTCCACCCGGAGGTCACCCATGCCATGCTCTGCCGCTGGACGGTTCACGCCGAGGAGCGGTTGCGTATGCCGGGCGCACAGGATCGCGTGCGGCAGCTTGCGGGGCGCTTCCAGCACGACCCCCATGTCTCGCGCTGGCTCGACCGGTTCCTCGACCACTGGCTCGATGAGAAGAGATGATAACACCCGATGGTGAAGACCCCGGTTCTGGTGAGCGAGCGCCTTTGCTTTCATCCTTGGGAGCCTGAGGATTTTCCTCTGCTGGTCGCCCTTCATCGCGATCCGCAGGTACAGCACTTTCTGCAGATGGGCGATCCGCCCTGGGATGAGGTGTTCCTCCAGGCGAAGTTCAAGAGCTTCCGGGCGGATTACGCGGCCCGTGGCTGGACCAAGTTCAAGGTCACCGACCGGCAAAGGACCTTCATCGGTCGGGCGGGTTTCGGGCGATTTGAAGCGACCCAGGAGCTCGAGCTCGGCTACACGTTCATGCGTTCCCTCTGGGGCCAGGGCTATGCAACGGAGGCTGCCGGGGCGCTGCTGGACTGGATCTACAGGGTTGAGCCCGTCGATCACGTCATCGGGTTCGCGGTGGCCGAGCATGAAGCCTCCCGCCGGGTCTTGGAAAAGGCCGGGATGATGTTCACCGGCATCCGGAATGTCGATGGAATCCCCAACGCCTTCTACCGCCACGACCGTCCGCTCTAAGGCATTTCAGGTTCACGTCGCATCGAACTCGAAGGGCGAGACGCCCCGCTTCATCTCGTCGACGATCAGCGCGTGCATCAGGGGAGGGGCGGCGCGCTGCGGGCAGGCGGCGCGCTCGCACAGGCGGCAATTGATCCCGATGGGCGTGGCATCCGACGTGGCCGGGTCGAGCCCTCGCGCATACACGAGGCGATGGGCGTATTTCAGCTCGCAGCCGAGGCCGACCACGAATTGCGGATCGGGTGCGCTCCAGGGGTTGAAGGCGCGCTTGACCGTGCGGGCGATGGAGAACCAGCGCGAGGAATCCGGCAGTTCGACGATCTGGGTCGCCACCTGGCCCGGCGTCCGGAAGGTGGAGTGCAGGTTCCAGAGCGGGCAGGTGCCGCCGAATTGCGAGAAGGGGAAGCGGCCCGAGGAAAAGCGCTTCGACACGTTACCGGCCGAATCCACCCGCACCAGGAAGAAGGGGATGCCCCGAGCGCCCGGACGGGCCAGCGTGGTGAGCCGGTGCGCCACCTGCTCGAAGCTGGCGCCGAACCGGGCGCCCAGCACCTCCACGTCGTAGCCGAGCGCCTCGGCCGCCGCATGGAACCTGCCGTAGGGCATCATGAGGGCGCCGGCGAAGTAATTGCCGAACGAGACGCGCAGCAGCCGCCGTGCCGGACCGTCCATGGGCTCGAGGCGGGCGGCGAGCGCGTCGATGGTCTCGCGCATCTCGGCGAAGGCCAGTTGGTAGGCGGCCTGGAAGGTCCTACCGGAAGGATCGACCAGTTCGGAGATCAGGAGCTGGCGCCGGTGATGGTCGTAGCGACGCAATGAATCCGGCATCACGTCGATGGGCATCACGCGCACCCGGATCCCGTGCCTGGCATGCAGGCGCTCGGCGATGGCGAAGAAGGGCTCGTGGCCCGTGACAGCGAGGTCCGCCGCCAGGGCCTCGGCCGCCTCGTCCAGCTCGGCGAAATGGTTCTTGGCGTCGTGGATCAGCTCCCGCACCCGGTCGACCGGGTTGACCTGCGGGGCATCCTCCGCCCGGTCGCGGTCGTTGAGGCTCGGCGTCACCGCCTCGCGGGCGCCGCGCATGGCCTGATAGGCGCGGTAGAGGCGGTTGATGGCGTCGACCAGGGATGGAGCGCTCTCGACCGTCTCGCGCAGTTCGAGCCGCGCCACCGGCGTCGAGCGGAAGAGCGGGTCGGCGAAGACCTCCTCCAACTCCGAGACCGTGCGCTCGTGGTCGTCGTTGGCGAATTCACGCGGGTCGAGCTGATACGCATGGGCGAGGCGGATCAGCACCTGCGCGGTGATCGGGCGCTGGTTGCGCTCCATCAGGTTCAGGTAGCTCGGGGAGAGCCCGAGCTCCTCGGCCATGCGGGACTGGCTCATGTTGAGCTCGCGCCGCAGCCGCTTGAGGCGGGGACCTACGAAAAGCTTTCGGCTCTCATCCATGTTGTAAATCTTTTTACAAGTTTACACGACCCATCAAGTCAAAGCTTTACAAGACGACTTTTCTTTTGAAATCCACCGTTGAAACAAAAGCTTCTTCGCGGATTATATCATCAAGACGTCCTGCTGCTCTGCAACAATTCTGGCTCGCAGGACGGTTTTGTCAAGAAATGTAAAAGGAAGGACGCCCCATGAACGCCCAGCCGAACCCGGGTTCGCCGCAAGATCTGATCCCTGCCGCTCCCGAGGGACGCTTCGACGGCATCCGCAGATCCTATTCGGCCGAGGACGTCGCCCGCCTGCGGGGTTCGGTGCAGATCCAGCACACCCTGGCCGAGCGCGGCGCGCAGCGCCTGTGGCAGCTCCTGCACGAGCGCCCCTACGTCCACTCGCTCGGCGCCATGACCGGCAACCAGGCCATGCAGATGGCCCGGGCCGGTCTCGAGGCGATCTATCTCTCCGGCTGGCAGGTGGCGGCGGATTCGAACGTGGCGGGCGCCATGTATCCCGACCAGTCGCTCTATCCGGCCAATTCCGGTCCCGAGCTGTGCCGGCGCATCAACCGCACCTTCCAGCGCGCCGACCAGATCGAGCATGCGGAAGGCGGCGCGAAGCGCGACTGGTTCCTGCCCATCGTGGCGGATGCGGAAGCGGGCTTCGGCGGGCCGCTCAACACCTTCGAGATCATGAAGGCCTATATCGAGGCCGGCGCCGCGGGCGTGCATTTCGAGGACCAGCTCGCCTCGGAGAAGAAGTGCGGCCATCTCGGCGGCAAGGTGCTGATCCCGACAGCGGCCCATGAGCGCAATCTCATCGCCGCGCGGCTGGCCGCCGACGTGATGGGCACCTCGACCCTCATCATGGCCCGCACGGATGCGGAATCGGCCAAGCTCATCACCTCGGACGTGGACGAGCGCGACCGGCCCTTCATCGAGTCCGACAGCCGCACGCCGGAAGGCTTCTACCGCCTGAAGGACGGCACCGGCCTCGATCATTGCATCGCCCGCGGCCTGGCTTATGCGGAACTCGCCGACCTCCTGTGGTGGGAGACCTCGCACCCGGATCTCGATGATGCGCGCAAGTTCGCGGAGGCGATCCACAAGCGCCACCCGGGCAAGCTGCTCGCCTATAACTGCTCGCCGTCCTTCAACTGGAAGAAGAAGCTGGATGACGCCACCATCGCCAAGTTCCAGCGCGAGCTCGGCGCCATGGGCTACAAGTTCCAGTTCGTGACGCTCGCCGGCTTCCACCAGCTCAATTACGGCATGTTCGATCTGGCGAGCGGCTACCGCGACCGCGGCATGGGGGCCTATTCCGAGCTCCAGGTCCGCGAATTCGCCGCCGAGTCGGAGGGCTACACCGCCACCCGCCACCAGCGCGAGGTCGGCACGGGCTATTTCGACCAGGTCTCGGTGGTCATCACCGGCGGCAAGTCCTCCACCACGGCCATGGCGGAATCGACCGAAACCGCCCAGTTCCAGACCTCGGCCAAGCTTCAGGCGGCCGAGTGAGTTCAACCAACCCCAAACCCTTTTCAGCAATGGAGATCGACAATGCACAAGTCACGTTTCTGGGTGGTCGGCGGCGAGTACACCTCTTGCGACTGTGAAACCATCGTCCAGGGCACCGAGAGGGTGGTCGGCCCCTTCGAGAACCGCATGGAGGCCGAGCGCACCTGGCGCACCCTGTCGGAGGATCACCGTCCCCAGGCCCAGGTTCGCTTCACCATCGCCCAGGAGCCTCCGATGACCTTGAACGCCTGAGAAGGTCTGATGGGATGCAACCTGTCCGTCATGGCCGTCCCCGGACTTGATCCGGGGATCAGTCCCGGCCATCTCGATTTCGTGAAGCGCGGCGCTTTTCCAATCGAGATCGCCGGCACAAGGCCGGTGATGACGTGGCGGGGGAGCCTTGCTGGATTCACCAAGCACCTGCTCTGACCTTCCGACCCCGCCTCAATCCCTCCCCGGCAGAGGGAGGGAGCAGTCGGGCGCTTGGTGGGCGAGCATCCCGGGCTCAGAACTCCTTCGGGATCTTTTACCGTCACACGAAGTTTTTATCTTCTGGTCGATTCTTCTGACGGATCCCCCTGCCTAAACCGCCCGACTGTCCTAGAAACAGCAGGGCAAGGTTCCATAAGGGGATTTCCATGAAGACCGTCCTCAAGTCGCTGACATTGGCTGCTGCCCTAGCGTTGGCAGCGGCGGGCGCCGCCAAGGCCGACGTGGTCGTTTCGTCGAAGATCGACACGGAAGGCTCGGTTCTCGGCAATATCATCCTGCTGACGCTCAATGCCAACGGCATCAAGACCCAGGACCGGATCCAGCTCGGCGCGACTCCGGTGGTCCGCAAGGCCATCACGGCGGGCGAGATCGACATCTATCCGGAATATACCGGCAATGCGGGCTTCTTCTTCAACAAGGCGGACGATTCGGTCTGGAAGGACGCGGCCAAGGGCTTCGAGATGGCCAAGAAGCTCGATTACGATGCCAACAAGATCGTCTGGCTCGATCCGTCGCCGGCCAACAACACCTGGGCCATCGCGCTGCGGAAGGACGTGGCCGATTCCAACAAGCTGAAGACTCTCGCCGATTTCGGCCAATGGGTCACCAAGGGCGGCAAGGTGGTGCTGGCGGCCTCCGCCGAGTTCGTGAATTCGGACGCGGCCCTGCCGGCCTTCCAGAAGACCTATGACTTCAAGATGAAGCCGGAACAGCTGATCGTGCTCTCCGGCGGCGATACGGCGGCCACCATCAAGGCGGCGGCCGAACAGACCAACGGCGCCAATGCGGCCATGGTCTACGGCACCGATGGCGGCATCGCCCCGTCGGGCCTCGTGGTGATGGAGGACAACAAGGGCGTGCAGCCCGTCTATGCCCCGGCGCCGATCATCCGCGAGTCGGTCCTGAAGGAGAACCCGAAGATCGCCGAGATCCTGAAGCCCGTCTTCGCATCCCTCGACCTCGCCACGCTCCAGGGGCTGAACGCCCGTGTCCAGGTCGGCGGCGAGCCGGCGAAGGCCGTGGCAACGGAGTACTTGAAGTCCAAGGGCTTCCTGAAATGATGGCGCTTCCTGAAATGATGGCGCTTCCTGAAATGATCTGAGGGTCTGATTTCGGAGGATGAGGGCGTATCCAGTGGACACTGGAAACGCCCTTGAGACGCAGCTACGCTGCTCCCAAGAGTTAGTTTCGTCATTGAGACCTTCCCGTCATGGCCGGCCTTGTGCCCGCCATCCCGATCATGAAAGGCTCGGCGCTTCATGCAATCGGGATCACCGGCACAAGGCCGGTGATGACGAGGCAGGACGAGGGAGAGATTGATGGGACACACACCCAGGACGCAGGCGGCGCGATAAAGACCGGAAGTTTTGTGAACACGATCTCCTCCCGAACGACCGCGCCCGGCATGCCTTCGTTGCGCCCATCCCTGTCCCTCGACCGACTCGGGAGCGTGATCGCCGTCCTGATCGGCGTGGCGCTTTTCGCCTCACCCTTCGTCATCTACCGCGCCAACCGCATCGCGGCCGGCGAAGGGCGGATGCTGGTCGACGCGCTGCCTCCTTCGGGCGCCATCGGTGTGATGATCGTGACGCTCGGCGTGGCGCTTTGTGCGGCGCTGCTTCGCGCGCCGCTGCTCCGCCTCGCGGCCGCTTCCATCGGCCTGTGCGTGATCTTTCCCGCGGTCGGATGGTCGGCCGGGTTCGTCACGCCGGCCGGCAACACCTTCGCGCGCGTATCGCCGTCTCTCGGCTTCTGGCTTCTCACCCTCTCCTTCGCGCTGCTTGCGGCCGATGCGCTGACGCGCCTGCGCCTGGGGCCCTGGGCGCGGCTCGCCGCCATCGCCGTGGCGGCGGGCGCGATTGCGCTTCTGCTTTCCTCCGGCGCCTGGGACAATCTCTCCCTGCTCAAGGAATATGCCAACCGGCAGGACACCTTCTGGCGCGAGGCGCGTCAGCATCTGTGGCTCGCCTTCGGCTCGATGGTCGCCGCCTGCCTCGTCGGGCTGCCGCTCGGCATCCTGGCCCATCGCATCCGCCGTTTGAGAACGGCGATCCTTCAGGTGCTCAACATCGTCCAGACGATCCCGAGCATCGCGCTCTTCGGCATTCTGATCGCGCCGCTCGGGTTCCTGGCCACGCACGTGCCCCTGGCGGCGGCTTTGGGCATTCGCGGCATCGGGGCAGCGCCCGCCTTCATCGCGCTCTTTCTCTATTCCCTGCTGCCGGTGGTCGCCAACACGGTGACCGGATTGAACCAGGTGCCGGCCACTGTCACCGATGCGGCGCGCGGCATGGGATTGTCCGCGCGCCAGCGCCTGTGGCAGGTCGAACTGCCCCTGGCGATTCCCGTCATCCTCGCCGGCATCCGCATCGTGCTGGTCCAGAATCTCGGATTGGCCACGGTGGCGGCGCTGATCGGGGGAGGGGGCTTCGGCACCTTCGTCTTTCAGGGCATCGGCCAGACGGCCATCGACCTCGTGCTCCTGGGCGCCATTCCGACGGTCGTCCTGTCGTTTGCGGCGGCCATCATCCTCGACGCGATCATCGATCTCACCAGGCGGGGCTCGCATGATCGAGATTGAGCACCTTACCAAGCGCTACGGCGCCACCACGATCGTCGACGACGTGTCCTTCCGGGTCGATGAGGGAACGATTGCCGTCGTCGTCGGCACGTCGGGGGCGGGCAAGTCGACCCTGCTGCGCATGATCAACCGCCTCATCGAGCCGAGCGCGGGCCGCGTGCTCATCGACGGCCAGGACACCATGTCGATTCCGGAAGACGAGCTGCGGCACCGGATCGGCTATGTCATCCAGGGCTACGGGCTGTTTCCTCACCGCAATGTCGCCGAGAACATCGCCACCGTGCCGCGCCTTCTCGGCTGGGACAAGGGGCGGATCGCGGCCCGCGTCGACGAATTGCTCGACCTGTTTCAGCTCGACCCCGCGGAGTTCGCCCGGAAATTCCCGCACGAATTGTCCGGCGGACAGCAGCAGCGCGTGGGCGTCGCGCGTGCGCTGGCGGCGAAGCCCGCGCTCCTCCTGATGGACGAGCCTTTCGGCGCGCTAGATCCGGTCATCCGCAGCAAGGCGCAGGACGATCTGCTCGCGATCCAGCGCCGTTTCGGCACCACCATCGTTCTCGTCACGCACGACATGAACGAGGCTTTCCAGCTCGGCGACAAGATTGCCGTGATGGATCGGGCGCGGCTCCTGCAATATGCGACACCCGCGGAGCTGCTGACGCGTCCGGCCGAGGCCTTCGTCGAGCAGCTCGTGGGAACGGCGGAAAGGCCCTTCCGTCTCTTGTCTCTGGTGTGCGTGCAGGAGGCCCTCGAGCCGGGAGGCGCCGAGGGAGAACCCATCCTCGTCACCGACTCCTTACGGGATGCTCTCTCGCGGCTGATCTGGATGGGACGGGACGTGTTGCCCGTCGCGGATGCATCCGGTGCCCTCGTCGGGCGGGTCAGCGTGAAGGGCATCATGGAACACGGGCGGTCCTTCGCATGAGGGCACGGTCGTTCGTCTTGCGTGGGGCAGCGCTGCTCCTGCTGGTGCTCTTCATCACGGAGCCGCAGCTTTTCGCCTTCGCCTTCAGGCCGCTGACCACGAACAACGCGCCGGCGATCTACAACCAGGGCAGCCTGCTCGCCCTGACCCTGTCGCATCTGCGCATCGTGTTTCTGGCGACGCTGGCCAGCACGATCCTGGCCGTGGGACTCGGCATCTTCGTCACGCGGCCCTCCGGCCAGGAGTACCTGCCGCTGTCGCGCAGCCTCGTGAACATCGGCCAGACCTTCCCGCCCATCGCGGTTCTGGCGATTGCGGTGCCGCTCGTGGGCTTCGGGGAGAAGCCGACCTTCATCGCGCTGTTTCTCTACGGCCTCCTGCCGATCTTCGAGAACACGCTCACCGGCCTGATGGAAGTATCGCCTCAGACCCTGGAGGCGGCCAAGGGCATGGGCATGAATCCGCGTCAGCGCCTGCTGCAGGTGGAACTGCCGCTCGCTCTCCCGGTTATCCTGGCCGGCATCCGCCTTTCCGTGATCATCAGCCTCGGCACCGCCACGATCGGTTCGACGGTGGCGGCCAAAGGTTTGGGCGAGGTCATCATCGCCGGTCTTCAATCCAACAACGTCGCCTTCGTGCTGCAGGGCGGGCTGGTGGTTGCGCTGCTCGCCGTCCTGATCCACGACGGATTGGGAATGGCCGAACGGATGGCCGCGAGACGGCTGGGCCGCCCTGTGGACGAGGTCTCATGACGCTACTCGAACGACTGAAAGTCGAAACCCGCCAAGCGCATGACCGGATCGAGGCCGCCATCGATCTCGAGCGCCGAATCGCATCGCGCGATGCTTACAGGGATCTGCTGGCCCGCTTCTATGGCTTCCACAAGGCCTGGGAGAGCGAAGCCGCCGCTATGGCGCCCGATCGGGACTTCTTTCAGAGCCGCTGCAAGACGCAGCTTCTCGCCAGGGATCTCGAGACCCTAGGACTAGGATCGGACGACATCATTCGGTTGCCACGATGCCAGCCTCTCATGCCTCTGCCGGCGCCGGAGGCGGTGCTGGGGAGCATGTATGTGGTCGAGGGCTCGACGCTGGGCGGCGCCATCATTGCGCGCGAGGTGGAGAACCGACTCGGATTGACTGCGGAGACGGGCTGCGCCTATTTCCGCAGCTACGGACGTGACGTTGCTGCCATGTGGAAGTCGTTCGGCGCGAGGCTCCTGGAGGCCTCGTCGCCGGAGGCCGACGATCTCATCGTCGGGGCCGCGCAAGAAACCTTCAATGTGATGCATGACTGGCTGTGCGAGACCCCATGACCCTGCAAACGCCGCAAGACATCGATCTGACCGCCTGCGAGCGGGAGCCGATCCACATTCCAGGCAGCATCCAGCCGCACGGAATCCTTCTCGCGATCAGGCTCTCCGACAGGACGATCGCCTATGCCAGCGCCAACATCGCCGAGACCTTCGGATTCGATCCGGCGGATGCTCTCGGCCGTCCTTTCGAACAGGTGCTGCCGGCTTTGAGCGCAGAATTTGCCGCGCAGCTGGATGACCCGCCATCGGCCGGCAGCACCCGCTTCGTCAGGACCATCCAGGTCAGGACGGCGCGGGAGGAAAAGTTCTTCGAGACGGCGATCTCCCGCTCAGGCGATTGCGCGATTCTCGAACTGGAGGAGCCGCCGTCCGACACGGTCTCCAGCATCGATGCGCACAATTCCACCTTGCGCCGTTTCGTGGGCCAGCTGCAGGAAGCGTCGACCATCGAGTTCCTGTTCGATCTGGCCGCGCAGGACATCCGCCGCATGACCGGCTTCGACCGGGTCCTGATCTACCGGTTCGACGACGCGTGGAACGGCACCGTCATCGCCGAGGACCGCAACGAGGTGCTGCCCTCCTACCTCGACCTGCGGTTCCCGGCTTCCGATATTCCCGCCCAGGCGCGGGAACTCTACCGGCGCAACCGTCTGCGCATCATTCCCGACGCCAACTACGCGCCCGTCCCGATCCAGTCGCGTGATCCGGCGCCGCTGGATCTCAGCGACTCGGTGCTGCGCAGCGTCTCGCCGGTACATCTCGAATACATGCGCAACATGGGGACGCTCGCCTCCATGTCGATCTCGATCCTGCGCGGCGGCAAGCTGTGGGGCCTGATCTCCTGCCACAACAAGGAGCCGAAGCGAGTCTCGCTCCAGGTGCGCAACGCCTGCGATTTCCTCACGCAGATCTTCTCGCTGCAGCTCGATGCGCGGGAGAACACGATGCTGGCGGAAAACCGCGTGCGCCTCGGCGCCGTGCAGACCCGGCTCCTCGCCCACATGGCGGCGGAGGAGCATTTCATCGCAGGGCTGGTGAATCATTCGGACGATCTGATGATGCTGGCGGGCGCGCAAGGGGCGGCCGTCCTGACGCAGGACCATTGCTGGTGTCTGGGGCAAACCCCCGACAAGGATCAGGTCAGAGCACTCTTCGACTGGCTCTCGGAAAACCACCAGGAAGACGTCTTTGCCACCGACAATCTGTCGGAGGTCTATCCACTGGCGCGGGCCTATGCCGATCGGGCAAGCGGCCTGCTCTCCATCTCGATCTCGAAGGCGCATTCGAGCTACGTGCTCTGGTTCCGCCCCGAGGTCGTGCAGACCGTCAAATGGGGCGGCAATCCGCAAAAACCCGTTCAGGAGGAGGCGGGCTCCTTGAGGCTTCATCCAAGGCGATCGTTCGAGATCTGGAAGGAGACGGTGCGAAACCGCTCCCTGTCCTGGAACCAGAGCGAGATCGAGGCGGTCAAGGAGCTGCGCAATGCCATCGTGGGCATCGTCCTGCGCCGGGCCGAGGAGCTGGCATCGCTCTCGGAGGAGCTGCGCCGCAGCAACAAGGAGCTGGAGGCGTTTTCCTACTCGGTGTCCCACGACCTGCGGGCCCCGTTCCGGCACATCGTCGGCTATTCCGAGCTCCTGAAGAAACAGGAAGCGAGCAAATTGTCGGACAAGGGCAAGCGCTACGTCGACACGATCATCGAAGCCGCCTACACGGCCGGAACCCTCGTCGACAACCTGCTGCGCTTCTCGCATATGGGCCGCACGGCCCTGAAGCCCCGGCATGTGGACGTGGCGAGCCTCGTCGACGAGATCAGGCAGAAGCTGGGGATCGGCGACCGCAAAATCCAATGGGTCATCGGGGACCTGCCCCCGGTGAATGCGGATCCGGTGCTGATCAGGCTGGTATTTGAAAATCTGCTCGACAATGCGGTAAAGTACACCCGCACCCGGGAGAAAGCGCGCATCGAGATCGGCTCCACCCGCACCGGCGGGGAGACGGTCTATTTCGTGCGCGACAACGGCGTCGGGTTCGATATGAAGTACATCGGTAAGCTGTTCGGCGTCTTCCAGCGTCTCCACCGGATGGAAGAATTCGAGGGCACCGGAATCGGGCTGGCCAATGTTCGGCGTATTGTCGAAAGGCACGAAGGCCGGGCCTGGGCCGAGGGCGAGCTCGACAAGGGAGCGACCTTCTCCATTGCCCTGCCGGATCATCAAGAAGGAGCGGCGTGAATGCCGGAGTTGAAACCAATCCTGCTGGTTGAGGACAATCCGAAGGACCTCGAACTGACGATGGCGGCCCTGGAGCAGAGCCAGCTCGCCAACGAGGTCGTCGTGGTGCGCGACGGCGCGGAGGCGCTCGATTTCCTCTATCGGCGCGGCGCGCATGAGAGCCGCAACACCAGCGATCCGGCCGTCGTCCTGCTCGATCTGAAGCTGCCAAAGGTCGACGGGCTCGAGGTTCTGGAGAAGGTCAAGGCCGACCCGCGCTTAAGGCAGACGCCGGTCGTCATGCTCACCTCCTCGCGGGAGGAGAGCGATCTCGTGCGCAGCTACGAGCTCGGGGTGAACGCCTTCGTGGTGAAGCCCGTGGGCTTCCGGGAATTCTTCGATGCGATCCAGGACCTCGGCGTGTTCTGGGCCATCCTCAACGAGCCGCCGCCGCAGCGCGATGGAGCTTAGGAACGTCGATGGATCAGGCGACCGTCATCCAATCCGATCGGGTGCTGCGCATCCTCCTCCTGGAGGACAGCGCCCTCGATGCTGAATTGGTGACGGAAGCCTTGATCGAAGCCGGTCTTCCCGTGTCGATCGAGCGCGTGGTGTCCGCCGATGAGTTCACCAGGGCGGTCCGGGACGAAAGCTGGGATCTCATCCTGGCCGATTACCTCCTGCCTGCCTTCAATGGCCTGAACGCGCTCGAGATCGCCCAGGAGATGGCCCGCGCCACGCCCTTCGTCTTCGTCTCCGGCGCCCTCGGCGAAGAGGTTGCCGTTGAGGCCCTGAAGCGCGGGGCGACGGATTACGTGCTGAAGGACAAGCTCGACCGGCTGCCTGCCACCGTCCTGCGCGCCTTGGCGGAAGCCCGCGAACGCGGCGAGAGGAGACGGGCCCAGGATGCCCTGCAACAGATGCTCGACGAGCGCACGGCTCTGCTGCATGAGCTCGATCATCGGGTGAAGAACAATCTCCAGCTGCTGCTCTCCCTGATCGGCATCGAGGTCCGTCAGGCCGAGGATGAACAGGTGCGCCAGGTGCTCGGGCGCATGAAGGAACGCATGCAGGCCCTCGCGGCCGCGCATCGCGATCTCTATGACGGGCAGGGATCGACGCGGTTCGATGCTTCGAGTTTCGCCAAAGGGATATGCGAGGAACTGACCTCGTCCGTCCCGGACGTGAGGATCACCCTGGAATTCGACGTCGAGAACGTTGACGTCGAAGCCGCGAAGGCGGCCCCCATGGCGCTCCTGTTCAACGAGATCGTCGTCAACGCACTCACCCATGCCTACAAGGAGCGTCATGGGAAGCTGAAGCTCCTGCTCCGCGTCCAGGATGGGACCCTGCTCTTCCAACTCTCGGACGACGCTTTCAGCCTGGAGGAAAAGGAGGCCGCGCAGAAAAGCGCCTCCGGCACCATCCTGAAAGCCTTGGCGCGCCAGCTCGATGCTCACGTAGAATGGCCGCGCGACGATCCGGCGACCCTCGTGCGTGTCCTGATGCCGGTTCAGGACAGCTAGCATGACAGGGCGAAGATCCGAGGCGGCAGACAGATCTGGACAAGCGAACCGGAATCATCCTGAAGGAGCCCGCACCTCGTTGCGGCAGGTGTTGTGGGGGCTGGTTTTCGTTCTCGCGCTGCCGACCATTCTGGTGGCCGCAGCGGGTCTCTATTCCAGCTACCGGGCCGAGCAGCAGGCCACCGATCTGCGCATGCAGGAGACGGCGCGCGCGCTGAGCCTGTCGCTCGATCGCGAGATCGAGAAGTCAGCGGTGGCGCTGCAGGTTCTGGCCCAGTCGTCCAGCCTCGCCAGAGGAGACTTCGAAGATTTTTATCACCGGGCGAAGAACACCGGTCTCGCAGAACCCTCTTGGATCGCTCTTTTCGAGCCCGGCAGCAGGACCGTCTTCAACACCCGTGTGCCCTACGGCGTTATCCTGCCGAACAGCAATCGCCCGGAGCTGTTGCGGCGCGTTCAGGAAACCCGCAGGCCGCTCGTGTCCGATCTCTATGTGGGCTCACTGACGGGGCAGCGTCTGGTCACCATCGATGCTCCTGTCATCCTCGATGGGCGCGTCGCCTACATCCTGTCGCTGGCGATCACGCCGGATGCTTTCCAGGACATCATCCGCGATCAGAGAATCGACAATGGGTGGAACGCCGCGGTGCTCGATCGCAGCAGGAGGATCGTGGCTCGCTCCCGATCGCCGGAGCGGTATGTCGGGCAGCTCGCCAGCCCTTACGTTCAGGATGCCCTCGCGGCCGCGCAGGAAGGACGTCTTCGGAGCGTCACGCTGGACGGCATCCCGGTGCGCACCTATTTCAGCCAGTCGCCGGCCTATGGCTGGACTTTCGTGATCAGCATACCGGAAGCGGAGCTAGCGAAATCGGCTCAGCGCTCCCTCTTCTGGCTCACGATTCTCGGTGCCGTCATCCTGGGCGGCATTCTCCTGGCGGTTCTGCTCTCCCGCTCCATCGCCAAACCGGTCGACCAGCTCGTGGCCGCGGCCCATGCCCTCGGACGCGGGGAGGAGGTCTTCGATCCGGCCACCACACGGGTTCTGGAATTCGACACTATCAAGAAGGCGCTCGTCGAGGCGGCCACGGGCATCCGCAAGCACGAACGGGACCGGGAGGAGGTGCTCGCCCACATGGCCGAGAGCGAGGCGCGCCTGCGCCTGGCCCTCAATGCGGGCAATTTCGGCTCCTGGGAGTACACGCCGTCCACGGGGGCTCTGACCGCATCTCCCACGTGCCGCGCCCATTTCGGTCGCGAACCCGATGAGCCGTTCTCGTATGCCGATCTGGTCGCGTCGATCCATCCCGACGACCGCGCCATGCAGGCTGAAGCCGTCGCGCAGGCGCTCGCAACCCGGTCGGATCTGCACGTGGAGTATCGTGTGATCCGGCGCGACGGCAGCGAATGCTGGATCAGGGTCAGCGGCCGGATGAGAAGCGGATCGGACGAAGAGACTTCCATGGTCGGCGTGTCCCAGGACATCACCGAGCGGCGGCTTGCGGAAGAACGGCAGGCGCTTCTGCTCCACGAGCTCAATCACCGGGTCAAGAACACCCTGGCGACCGTTCAATCGATAGCATCCCTGACCAGACGTTCTGCCGAGACCAGCGATCCGACCGCCTGGAACGCGTTCATGGACCGGCTGCATGGGATGGCCAAAACCCACGACCTTCTCACGGCCACCCAATGGCAGGGTGCGCTGCTGGAAGACGTGCTGAAGAACGAGCTGGAGCCCTATCAGGACGGGATGCGGCAGCGCATCCGCCTGCGGGGCCCGAAGATCAACCTGCAACCGGGCGCCGTCCTGGCCCTGGGGCTTGCGGTCCACGAACTGGCACCAATGCCGTCAAGTACGGCTCTCTCTCGGTTCCGGACGGCAGGGTGCACGTGATGTGGGCCGTCACCGCGGGGGCCGGCCAGCCCGCGCTTCTCGTGGAATGGGTCGAGAGCGGCGGCCCGCACGTCAAGAAACCCGAGCGTCAGGGCTTCGGATCCAAGCTGATCCAGCGCGGCCTCGCACAGCAACTGGGCGGCGAGATCAAGCTCGATTTCGTGCCGACGGGGATTCGCTGCGTCATCACCTTCCCGATTTCGACAATGGCATCCGATCAGAACGACATGGATGAAGCCCGCGGGCGCTATGCATCGTGATGAGGAACCGCATGTTACACGCCGTGTCGTTCCCGGTGAGGGAAGAGGGCGTCAGCTTTAAGAGCATGATAGCTTGAGGATATCACGCCACGTCATCACCGGCCTTGTGCCGGCGATCTCGATCGGTTAAGCGCGGCGCTTCGAACAATCGGGATGGCCGGGACGGGCCCGGCCATGACGGCGGAGGGAATGTACTGGTGTCATTCCCGACCGATTTTTTAAGCCATTGTCCACTCATCCGGTGCCTTCATGACGACGATCAGAGACAAGGTCGAAACCATTCTGGCGCGCCTCGCCGGCCGTGCGGCCGACGAGCGGGTGTTTCTGCGCCTCTATGAGGATGCGGCCCGTCTTGCCGCCGATGCGGCCGATGCGCGACAGCGCGCAGGCCTCTCGCTCGGCCCGCTCGACGGCGCGATCGTCTCGATCAAGGATCTCTTCGATGTGGCAGGCGAGACGACGCTTGCAGGCTCGATCGCTCTGCGCGACGCGCCTCCCGCCGACAGGGACGCGCTCATCGTTCGCCGCCTGCGCCAGGCGGGTGCCGTCATCATCGGTAAAACCAACATGGTGGAGTTCGCCTTCTCGGGCCTCGGCCTCAATCCCCATTACGGCACGCCGGGCAATGCCGCCGATCCCTTGCGGATTCCAGGCGGCTCGTCCTCGGGTGCGGGCGTCTCCGTGGCGGAGGGCACGAGCGAGATTGCCATCGGCACCGATACCGGCGGCTCTGTCCGCATTCCGGCGGCACTCAACGGCGTCGTCGGCTTCAAGCCGACCGCGCATCGCGTGCCGCTCGACGGCGCGTTTCCACTCTCGCCCAGCCTCGATTCCGTCGGGCCTTTAGCCCGCTCCGTTCAGGACTGCGCCTTCACGGATGCGGTCATGGCGGGCGAAGAGCCGCGCGTGTTGAATCCGCATCCCTTGGCGGGTCTGCGGATCGGTGTTCCGCGCGGACGCCTGTTCTCGCAAACAGAGCCGATGGTGGAGCAGGCTTTCGAGGCTTCGCTGACGCTCCTGTCCAAGTCAGGTGCGAGGATCGTCGATCACGGCATTGAGGATCTGCTCGAGATCATGGCGGACGCCACCGTCGCTGCCTCCATCGCGTCCATCGAGGCGTCCGAAGTTCATGCGGATTGGCTGGACGAGAAGGCGGCGGACATCGATCCGCGCGTGCGCTGGTGGATTGCGCGCAGCGGCACCGTGCCGGCGCCGGTCTATATCCGCATGCTGCGCCGCCGACATGCGCTTGTCGCGGCCATGGACGAGCGTCTGTCGTCTCTCGACGTGTTGGCGCTGCCGACCACCGCCATCTCGGCACCGCTGACCGCGCCCCTCGAAACGGACGACAAGCTCTACAACAAGACCGACGGGCTGATCCTGCGCAACACCATGTTCGGCAACCAGTTCGATCTCACCGGCATCTCCCTGCCGATTCCCGGGACCGAACGGCCGGTGGGCCTCATGCTCGTGGCGCGAAATGGTCACGACCGGCGGCTTCTGGAGATCGCCGCAAGCGTCGAGACGATGCTGGCGCAGGGATCGTGAAGGAGCATCGTTGCTGCGAGCCGAAGGTCTGCATCAGCGAGAATTCGAGGACCCTGTTCCGCGCGATGCGTTAAGGCACAGGATCGAACGATCGGGCGTTGTGCTCATTCCGGATCGGTCCTTGCGAGAAGCTGGATGATGCGCCGCTTTTATCTCTGTCTCGGCTATGGGAGCCTGGCACTCGGCATCGTCGGGATCTTTCTGCCGATTCTGCCGACGACGCCTTTCGTGCTCCTGGCCGCCTGGTGCTTCGCGCGGTCGAATCCGGCTCTCGCCGAGCGGCTTTATCGCCATCCTCGGTTCGGCCCGCTGCTGACCGCATGGCGCGATCAAAGGGCGATTCCGCGGCATGCCAAGATCTATGCGCTGACGACGATTGCCCTGTCTTATGCCTTGATCCTATGGCTTACGGAAAGTCGCATCCTGCCTGTCGTTCTCGCGGCGATCATGGGCAGTGTCGCGCTCTACATCGCAACACGTCCGACACCGCGCGACCATGCTGATGTCACGTTGTCGGATGTTCGCGATCGATAGGAGCGGAGCGCGCGCATTGTCATTCGGCAAGGCTATATAAGAGCGCTGTCTTTGCAGCGCTTCTCATGTTTGGCCAAGGTTGCGCCATGTTGCGGCCCAGGTTCCGGGTACGCTGCAGGCTTCACCATTGAAGGAGCCACATCATGCGTAGCCTCAGCTTGTCGGTATTCCTGCTCGCGTCTGCCGCGATGCTTGCGCCGCTCCTGCTGGCATTGGCCTATGCAATGAGTGTATTGATCTCGGCCTTGATGTTTCCCTGAAATGTTATCGCTTCCATTGTTTTTTCATTGAGCAATTGACTGACGACATGCAGCGGTTTGGAACCGCATTTGTGAGCGGGCGTTGGATTGCGATTGTTGAATAGGACTTTTCCAATGCGAAAAATCGTTTTCCTTGCCGTCGCCGCGATGGGTTCATGTCTCTTCGTCGCCTCGCCGTCGTTGGCCCAGCCCCAGATCCAGTTCGGCATCGGACCCGATGGTCGTCCGCAGGTCGGCGTGCGCGATCCCGAGCAGGAGCGCTATGAGCGCCGCGAGCGCTGGCGTGAGCGTCGGCAGGAGGATCGTTCCCGCGCCTATGAGGCCGGCCGCCGGGATGCGCTGCGTGAAGAGCGCCGTTACGATCGCTACGAGAGTCGCTGCCGCAACATCACCATTCAGGAAGAGAATGAGTGGGGCCGCACCGTCACGCGGCGGGTCCGTCGCTGCGATTGAGGCCGCCCGACCCCGGGTGTCGGGCCACTTGCTTTGCTGGCACGCCAAGCGGAACCCGAGATCCGCTCAGCGAACAGTGGCTCCGGCTTTTCGTCCCCGACGATGCGCTCATTTGAGAGAAGGAGCATCGGAACTGAACCCGAGAGCGGGTCGGTTTTGGGTCCGATGCTCTATGGCCGAGGGTTCGCGATTTCCGCCGTGAGCTTGGGAAGTTCCTTGGTCATCCAGTCGATCATCTGATCGCTGGTTTTCAAATGGGCCGGCATGGGGATGAACGGCCCATGCGATTCGTAGATGGCCATGGGGTCCCGTGCCCCGAGAATGGGGTCGAGATCGCCCTCGATCTCGGGCGTGATGGTTCTGCCGCCGAACCACGTGAGAAGCAGCAGGAGCATCCCGATGGCGCCGGCCAGAACGACGAGCAAGGATATTGCCAAGTCTGCGACCACTTGTTGTTTCCCTGAGCCCCGAAGCGCTTCTTGAGGAGAGCCTATCACCGAAAGACCTGCGCTCCAACGCGGCAAAGCGGGTCGCGCAAGGCAGCGTCGTGCCTCGATTTTCGCAGATGCGAGGAACCGTGCTCAAGACCTTGAGGTTGAAACTTAAATAACCTCATGCACGACGACACAGCCATGAGGGTAGGGGTGCGGAGCGATCGATCCTGTCGGATGGAGGCGCCCATGAGAACGTATTACGTGTTCCGGTCCACGACGACTCCCGATCTGCGCGGCTTCACGGAGAGTGCGGCGGGCGACACGCTGCCGGCCGAACACGGGCCCTGGGCTCTCGACCGGAAGGTCGGTCCCGATGATGAGTGGACGCTCAATGTCAGCCGGGCCGTCGTGGCGGCCGGGATCATCGAAAACGGCTTCTATCTCTGGGGTCCGATCAACCAGACGGCGGCCTGGCATCCGGTGATCGAGAGCGACCGTGTGGAAGGCACGGCCGTCTACGGCCCGGAGGGGACGCAGATCGGCACCATCAAGCGCCTGCTGATCGAGAAGGTGAGCGGACGGGTTCTCTATGTCGACGTGACCTTCGGCGGCTTCCTGGGAATCGGGGTTCATCATCATACGGTCCCGTGGGACAAGCTGTCCTACGACAAGGAGCTCGAAGGCTACCGCACGGACGTGACGGAAGCTCAGGTGCAGAGCGCTCCCGCGTTCTACGGCGACGACCGGATCTGGCCCGACCGCAAGCGTGAGCAGGAGATGCGGGATTACTGGCACGACATCCCGAGAGGTCCGATCTGATCGCAGAGCCTGACGCGCAGGAGCCGCGCTTTCTCCCGCCAAAGCCTCACGGTGGGGGCGCGGGACTGCTATGATGGCTTCGTCCCCTGGTCCCTGGAGGGTGCCATGATGGAGCATATGTTCAAGGTCGGCCAGGTCGTGCGGCCCCGATCGACCAATCACAATCTGCCGAACGACCTATTTCGGGTTCTCCGCCTCCTGCCGTCGACGGCGGGAGGCGTCCCGCTCTACTGCATCAAGAGCCAGGCGGAGCTGATCGAGCGGGTCGTCGAGCAGAACGAGATCGAGGCGGCGCCGCGCTGATCATTGAAGGTTGCGCGGCGGGTCGCCAAAGACATTTTTGTTTCATGAAACGTAAAGCGAAGTAATGCGTTGAGCTTCCATGTGCCACAGGCGTGGAGATGGAATGATGAAGACTTCAACTTGGCTATTGGCTGCTGCTTTACTTGGATCGACCGTCGTAATTTCGACCCCGTCGTCTGCTCAAGTGCAGTTCGGCGTTGGTCCCGATGGCCCGAGCGTCCGCGTTGGGCCGGATAACGACCGCTATGAGCGCCGTTACATCGAACGCCGCCGCGGCTACGACAGGGACGACCTGTCGACCGGGAGCGTCGAACGGTGTCGGACGGTCGTGATTCGCGAGGAAGAGCCTGACGGTGACATCGTCACGCGTCGCGTGCGCCGCTGCCGTTAACGTCCACAAACGATCCTTGAGAAGGGCCCGAGAGGAGCGCTGCCTCTCGGGCCCTTCTCGTCGCGTGGACTCATCTCAACACCGCACGTGCGCTAGCGCTCAGGCGGCCGCCGCATGCTCTGTCCGGTAGGATTCCACATCGGCCGTAATCGCCGGCGTCATCATGCGCCCGTGGTTGATCAGGGCAGCGACGCTGGATGCCAGCGTCAGCGCGGCCCGGTCCGACCGTCCGAGCTGCAGGCAGTGCACGTAATGCCGCATCAGCTCGACCGTGACGTAATGAAAAGCCACGTCCGACCCGCGGGCAACCTTCATCCGCCGCGAGGCCGTCATCAGCTTGTCGAGGTGCAGGGATTGTTCGATCTGCGGCTCCGCCAGAAAGCCGCTCAAGCCCCCGAACATGTGCTCGAAATGGTCCCACAGGAGAGCCAGGTTCTTGGCGGCCTTGTCCTGCTGGTCCGGTGCAAGCGCCTGGAACTCGGCCAGGAGTTCCCAAACCGGATCGGATTCCAGCGCCTCGTCCTCCGCGCTGGCAATCGGAATGAAGGGCAGCAGCGCCCGTGTGTGCGAGAGCAAAGCGGGGCGCAGCGCATCCCACCCGGCGAACACCTTGGGCAAAACGATCAGGGCGGTCGCGAGAACGGTCTGGTCGAGCACGGCGCCGGTGCGCTCGAACGTGGGGCGCGCCGCCTGCCTGCAGGTCTCGATGAACCGCCAACGCAGAAGACACAGCCTGTAGAATTGCTCGACTTTCTCGAGGAGGGCGTTTTGCGGTTGATGATCGACGGACCAGGGGAAGGTGAAGTCACTTCGAGACTGAGGCGGGCTGCTCATGAGGCTGATGATCCGATCCGCAAATCGCTTTCGACACAGGTCCGGTCATACAAGAGCAATCCAGGCAACTTTGAGGCTCTTGCACTGCATTGGGTAGGTAGTCGGCCCTGAATAATGCGGCGGCACGCGGCTGGCGCTGGATTTCAGGCGACCTGAGAAGTATCCGATTGCGCGGATGAACTCATCAGGGCTGCCATGAGCCAAGCGATAAAAAGCCTGAGCCAG
>NZ_VOSK01000589.1 GCF_009296175.1 Microvirga tunisiensis
TTCGCCGGGTTCATCGACCGGCTGAGGCTTTAATGTTGGACCTGTCGAGCGATGGCGTAGAGCCTCGCGGGCGATCGTATGGACAAAGCTGATCGCAAACCTTGCACCATTGTCTAACACGCCACGGCGAGTTTCCTCGCCACAGCAACGGCTGCCCGCTTGAAGTCGACCCGCTCCCGGAGCTTGAGGCCCCATCGCCGCAGGCCGCTCTCGGCCGAGCTGCGGGTCAGGATGACCGTGGCCGCCTCAAACAGAAGCCCCCGCACCTGGCGATCGCCCCGGCGGGAGATATGGCCGTCGTAATCGACCTCGCCCGACTGGTAGCGTCGGGTGGTCAGCCCCAACCAGGCGCCGACGGAACGGGACCGCTTGAAGTTATCTGGATCCTCGATAGCGGTCGCAAAGGACGTTGCGGTGATCGCCCCGACACCAGGGATCGACATGAGAATGCGGCAGGCTTGGTTCTGGCGCGCGCCGGCCACAAGTTGACGGCCGAGCTCCATGGCTCGGATGCGCAGGCCGCGCCACGCTTCCAGCATCGGCAGCACGATGGCGGAAAGCCCGTCCTGACCAACCAGAAGGCTGCGGACATTCTTCTCGAATGTGCTGCCCTTGCCAGCGGGAACGACCAAGCCGAAGGTCTTCATGA
The DNA here is from genome assembly GCF_009296175.1 of Microvirga tunisiensis. Classification (GTDB taxonomy): domain Bacteria; phylum Pseudomonadota; class Alphaproteobacteria; order Rhizobiales; family Beijerinckiaceae; genus Microvirga; species Microvirga tunisiensis. The sequence goes on from NZ_VOSK01000589.1 coordinate 650, forward strand.
GACCGCGGATCTGGTTGGAGAGCTCGGTTGTGATCCGCACCAGCCGAGTGCGGGCTGCGACAAGTGTGCGGGTCAGCATGCTGTCGAAGCCCTTCACCCGCACCTCACGGAAGAAGCCCACTTCCGCCAGATGAGCCAGGCCATCGGCATCGTTCGCATCGGTCTTGTTCGCCGCCATGTCGAGGGCGGCCTTGGCATGACGAGCATCGATGCAGATCGCCGGCAGCCCCTCGGCTCGAAGGGCATGATAGAACCACACGGACAAGGGACCGGTCTCGAACACGACCCGCTTCACAGACGACGCGCGCTTGCGGATCAGGTCAGCAATCAGCTTGGGATCAGAAGGGCACTTGCCGCGCCAGACGCGCTTGCCGCCCCGGCGGATCGACACCGCCGTCTCTTTCATCGACACGTCGAGCCCGATATAGTCGTCCATGGCTGTTCTCCATTCGATGCTTGGGCCCGGCTTCCCGTCGTGAGCCCGTACTTTCATCTTATCGGGGAACAGCCACCAGCTTCCATGAGCGTGACTGCAGATCCAGGGCGACTCGCTCCCGCGATTACCCCATGTGGACGCCCCCGACGGCCTCGCTGTGGCAGAGTGGGTGTCGAACACCCGTTGAAGGAGGCGTCTGTGGGTCAGGTGAGCACAATCGGATTGGACATCGCTAAGCACGTTTTCCAGGCGCATGGAGCCGATGCGTCGGGTCATGTCGTCTTTCGCAAGAAGATCACCCGCGCGAAACTGATCGAGTTCATGGCCTCGCAGCCGCCGTGCCTGGTGGCCCTGGAAGCCTGTGGCGGGGCCCATTACTGGGCACGCGAGATCGCCCAACTGGGTCACACGGTCCGCCTGATCCCGCCGGCGTATGTCAAACCGTTCGTAAAGCGGCATAAGAATGATGCGGCTGATGCCGAGGCGATCTGCGAGGCGGCCCAGCGGCCCAACATGCGGTACGTGGCCGTGAAGGACGAGGAGCAGCAGGCCAAGACCGTCGTGTTCCGGGCGCGCGACCTTCTGGTGCAGCAGCGGACCCAGGTGATCAATGCTCTGCGCGGCCACCTGACGGAATATGGATGCATCGTGCCAAAGGGACCGGCGCACGTGGCGCGGCTGATCGCGTGGATCGAGGACCCTGCCTCGCAGCTGCCGGAGAGCGCACGGGCGGTGTTCAAGGTGCTGATCGACAGCCTGAAGGTGGTGGACACGCAAATTGCCGGTCTGGATGCCGAGATTGCCCGACGATCGCGCGAGGATCCGATCGCCCGCCGGCTGATGACCATTCCGGGGATCGGCCCCATTACGGCCACCGCGATCACGGCACTGGCCCCACCGCCGGAGACGTTCCGCAAGGGCCGGGACTTTGCCGCTTGGCTGGGGCTGACGCCCTTGCAGAAGTCGACCGGCGGCAAGCAGAGGCTCGGCGCAATCTCGAAGATGGGCGAGCGCACCTTGCGCCGGCTGCTCATCATCGGCAGCAGCGCCGTGGTGCATCAGGCCTGCAAGCGCGGAGCCCCCGCCGGCTCGTGGCTGGCCCAGATGTTGGCGCGCAAGCCGCGCATGCTGGTCACGGTCGCGCTGGCGAACAAAATCGCTCGCGTGGTTTGGGCCCTGCTGATGAAGGGCGAAGTTTATCGAGCTCCGGTCGCAGCGGCGTAAAGCTGGCTGCGAGCGAGAGGCTGTCGACGGCGTAGGCGGGCGAAGGAGGGTATGGCGCAACGGTCGATGAGACGGGGTCAGGAAAACCAGTGTGCAACAACGCGCCTCGAGCGCGCCGCTTTGAATTGGACCTGATCCGCGAACTCCATCCGGGCCCGCGGCATGTGAATGGCCGCAG
>NZ_VOSK01000590.1 GCF_009296175.1 Microvirga tunisiensis
GCCGACACCATCGGCGCTCAGCAGCACGATGGCGGCCCGCCAGACATGCTTCTGGGCCGTGTTCCGGTTGCTGATAACAGCCTCAAGGCGCTGCCTGTCTGAGGAGTTAAGGGTGATGGAGATACCAGTGCGCATGCTGCAGCCTCGCATACGCACAAGCCAGGGGGAATCCTCACGCGGACTCTTTTGTTAGGCGGAAACCACTAGGTGGCTTCGCTTCTTCTGCTCAGCACCGGACATTCCATCTTGGTTGCAACACCACGACATGCCGAGGACGAGCTAAGCCAAGGTCTCGATCTCTCGGTCTTCGTCAGGGGCGATGCCCGGATCGTCGGCTGAGAAGTGGAGCTTGAGCACCGACCGTCCTGAGGCATCGGTGACATTCATGTGCCACTGTTCACCCTTCCAGAATGTGTCATCTTCATCGCGCAGGATGGCGCCAGCCAACTGGATCGCCTCGACGCGGGCTTGCCAAAGACCGGCAAGCTCCGACCCTTCATTGTCGATGATGCTGCGGCCGTCGATCACATGGAAGTAATAGCGGGGCATGGGGCGCTCCTCTGCCGACAGGCGGGAGCGCACGGATCTCTCGGTCACCGGCGCCTGGATCATCCATGCCGGCGATAAGGGTCAATGGCTTGGAGACCCTTTCGTTCAGATCTGCCGCCCAGATGTCAGCGGCCACATTCCATATAGAGGCTTATCGGAAATTTTGGTCCAAGATCCGATCTCAGATCAGGGCTTTTGCCATCGAACGGCAGGCCTCATTGGTTGGCGCAATTTGCTCCTGGTAACCGAGAGACAGATAGAACTGGCGCGCCGTCTCGGTGCTGTTGAGTGTGCAGCGGTCCAGGCCCAGTTCCCGAGCCTGTGCCTCCAGCCGGTCGATCAGCGCCTTGCTGATCCCCCGGAACCGCGCCTCGGGCGAAACATAGTTCAAGGTAATCTTCCCGGTATTGGTCATGGCGGCTACCCCGAGGATCGTCTCACCTTCCGTGGCGTCAAAGACAAGGCTCTGAGGGTTCCTGATCCAAGCCGCCACGTTCTCCGGGGTCTTGTTGAAAAGCCAATCCGCCAGCCGGGCGGCATCTCCGTTGTGGTCTGCGTGGCATAGCTCCTGGATCGAACGACGCAGCACCGTACAAGCCTGCCCGGCGTCTTCGGTACGGGCTCCTCTGATCTCCATACGCACGCCCCTGCCAGCCTCGTCTAGAGGCTCCATGCTGCCCTAAGGCAGGCATTCCATAAATCATTATCGGAAATTCGCGCCCAGATACAACGAAGGCCCCGGCGGGCGATCCGAGGCCTTGCCTGTGAGGAGCGGCGGGCCGCCACCGGGATTCCGATCGCCGTGCGCGACCATCACAGGCTTTGATTTTGCGCCTGGTGCGGAGCAGCGTCAACGGTCCTCGCCCGAGGCTGAACCGCTTGTCAAAAAGCGTCTATCGGAATTACGCGGCCCATGCAGAAAGCTGCCCCTCACCGGATGTTTGCTCTCCGGGTGCCGCGATACGGTCGAGTTCTAGTCTGATTGCTTGCGCCGTTTTGGATCCGATGCCGACGAACCGCTCAAGCTGACCAGCGATGGCCCTGAGCTGATCGATCGTCTGGATGTCCTCTCGGCGGAGCACCTCCCAGGCGAGGCAAGGTAAATAGAGACCCTCAAGGGTCCCTTCGCAGGTTTCATATTGATGGGACATATGCAGCTCCTGAGCCTTACAGGCGGGAGCGCGCGTATCTCTCGGCCGTCGGTGCCTGGATCAGTTCCTGCCGGCGATAAAGCATTATACGCGCTCATAGAGGAGACTACCAGCACAGTTCCGTAAAGGCGTTTCTGCGAATTACCGCTCCGTGAGCGCACCGTCGCTTCTCAGGTAGATGACGGGCACAGCCACGGCCTTGGCCCATTCCAGAGCCCGTTCACGCGCCTCTTGCAGGGTGTGGTATGTGGTCTTGTTGCGCATCTGGTCGTTCGGCTCGATGCCTTTTCCGGTCACAGTGTATTGCTTCCCGATAGCCGGTTCGTGAATGACCTCGATGAGAATACACCTCTCCGCATCGGCAGGCTTTTGGCCTTCGGTCAATTGCTTGAAGTCAGGCATGGATCCCTCCTCTGCAACTCGACAGCCGAAGTATAATCCAATCTTTAGGCCGCCGCCCTTTCACGAGGGGCAGCGCCTACAGCGCTGCCCCTGTTCCATACAGGGGCTTACGCGCAATTTGCGGACAATTATCTTACGCGCTAGAGCATCGGACGAGAAGTCGGATCCGGTAAGTTTTGCATCTCAGCAATCCTTGGATCCGTCTCGCGGCCGCTGGTGGTGCGTCCACTTAATGATCCGATGCTCTAATTGTTTGGTGGCGGAACGTTGTTGGGATCGGGTGCGTTACGCCATTGAGGAGTACACTTGGCGCTTTGACGGCCTGCGACGCCGAGCTTCTCACCGCAGGAGGACGTGATGCACTCCCTTCATCCGCA
>NZ_VOSK01000591.1 GCF_009296175.1 Microvirga tunisiensis
TGCGGATGAAGGGAGTGCATCACGTCCTCCTGCGGTGAGAAGCTCGGCGTCGCAGGCCGTCAAAGCGCCAAGTGTACTCCTCAATGGCGTAACGCACCCGATCCCAACAACGTTCCGCCACCAAACAACCTAGGCTGCCAAACCTGGGCGAACCGGCTCGGAAGCAGAGCGTTCGAGGATTAGGTCGGCGCACCTCAGGGCAAGTTGCATGATTGTTAGCGTTGGATTGACACTCCCAGATATTGGAAAGATCGAGGCGCTCACGACGCGTACGTTAGGTACATCATGACAGGTCATATCAGGCCCCACTACTGACTCAGCCGGATCAAGGCCCATACGTGTTGTCCCCGATGGATGGCACCAATCTTCTGCTTGATCAATGATCAGCATCGATGCGTCTTTCGCCGCCGGCGTCCATTCTATAGGACAGATATTGTCGAACCCGGATCTCCTCCAATACGCACCAATCCTAGCGACTGAGGTTCGGAAGGTTTGCTCATCAGGCTCCATTGGACTCCAGCTTAAGCGAACCATTGGGACACCAAGCCTGTCGCGTTTATCGGACAGCAAAATTCGATTGTTTGGATGCGGCGCCTGCTCAATGCAAATATGGAGTTTATAATCTATGTCGTCTGGAATAAAGAACTGACGTTTCAAGAGACGCCAGAGTACGAACTTCGATAACAATTTATAATTGGCGCCTATCTCGCTGAAGGCTCCCAGGTTTAAATCAAATTTCCTTGCACAAAGGTTATCGTACATATTCTTAACTACTGAAAGCACACGATTCTCAGTTAGGTTAACTGGGATATGTGCGAAGGAGGCGCCGGTGGCAAAGCCAATTCCGGCTATATCTCGATTAAGCTCCAGATGTGGACTTCGGCGGATTGAGTTAAAAAAACGAGGAGCAAACAACATGTTCGTAACAGTTCGGTCTTTTGGACGAAGCCAGCCCACTTGCGCGTCCAAGTGATCCTGAAAGTAACGGCCCAGCACACGACAGCGATGGAACGCCCGCTTCCCAGACGCCTCGTCAAGTAAGAGGAGTAAACGAGTCGTCTCAATGGTTCCGGCGGCAAACACAAACTCGTTTGCGCGAACTATAACTCTATGTCCCTCCAAGCTAGACGCTTGGATGGCTAAGAGGCGCCCTGATGCCTCATCGTAATCCAACCCACATACGGTCGCGCCTAGCCAAATGTCGATATTCTTAGCCTGCTGAAGTTCACTTTTCAGCAAAGCCGTAAGATTGCCTCGCTTGAATGTAGCCCACTTGATCCACCGACAGGTTACGTCAGGGTCTGCGCTAGGAAAGTGACAGCGGCGATCAAGGTCCCCAAGTATATCCTCCTCAAACGAACTATGATCTAGTTTGAAAACTCTCTCGATCTCGGGACGATAAGCCTCAAGTTCACTAGTAGAAAATGGCCATCCAGAAAGTGACGGATGACAAACCGATTCAGCTTCTTGTTGGGACAATGAAATAATACGCCCTCCCCATAGAGAGGATGTTCCCCCAAGGCCTCTGGCTCGGCCAGTTACCGGCCATTTATAGCTGCCATTCAGATCTTCGATTTCGTTCAGTCGTTGAATTTCGGGATCGTAGAAGTCGAGCCCACTTTCGATCAAAGTGACATTCCGTCCTGCTTGTGCGAGGCGCCGCGCAAGGAGTAGCCCAGCCATACCTGCCCCGATGATACAAACTGGAGTTGAAATAGTAGTTCTGTTATCGCCAATCTCGCGGAGGTTATATATGCCCATAGAGGTCTCTGCGTCAGGATTCGGAATCGGCGCTTTTGTCAGTGCAGCATATAGTCATCCTACAGGAATATGCCCCCGAAAGTACAATCAAAAACAAAATGCCTACAGTCCAAGTTTGCCCAAAATTTAGAGCTTCGGAACAGAATGTACGTCTTGTGGCTGTATGTTAGGCTGATTGGCTTCGGCTCTCATGGAGTACTTCGTTTGAAAAGTAATCTCCTCTGATCTGATCTGTTGAAAGTGATGAGCGTGAGTTTAAGTTTCGCGCAGTACTTTCCGCGGTGGTGAATAGGCGGTACGCTCAAGGACGGCTGGCATCGATATTACAATGACGGAAGGTCCCGTGGCGCCATCAGGTGCAAGCGTCTAATCGTGCCGACAATTATCGAGTGGCACAACCAGACGTCGCGATGCGGTATCCTGAATACTTTAAATGCCGCTGGTCCAAGCTTTAGGACACGGTCAGCACTATAGATCAGACGCGATCAGCGCCACCCAGTATGGAGGCTAGCCGTTCTTATGCATGGGAAGGTTGATGAAGGCTGGCGAGTGTAGCTTAAGCACTTGAAGCAGCGTAGGATTTGGTTGTTGAGACTAATCCCTGCCACCAATTGCCCTGTGCCACACTCGCCATGCCGGACGATACACCTGCCACCTTCCCGTTTCCAGCCGTTGGCCGCAAGAAGATCACCGCTGCTTTCGACGGTGGGCGCCTG
>NZ_VOSK01000592.1 GCF_009296175.1 Microvirga tunisiensis
GCATCAGAAGCGGATCGGCCCAGGCTCTCCACATGATCACCGAGAGACTGCCGCGTCCGGGGATCGACCACCGCCAGTGGTGCGGCCACCGCCAGACCGGCCGCCGTTCCGACGGCGGTGGCCGCACCCGCGGTCACCTGGATGATGCGATCGCCCAATCCGACGCGGGAGTCTGTCACTGTCTGGCCCTCGGCCAGGCGCTTCCCGATGAGCTGCACGACCTCCGGACTCTCGGCGAACTTGCCGTGATTGAGGGCATCACCGGCCTTGAGCTTGGTGAGGTCGAGGACCGTCACGTTCGCCTGATCGAGCTGCGTCCGGTAGGGCTCCTGATCCGGATTGATGGCACCCAGGCGAGCCTCGCTGCCCCACACCCGCCGGGAGACCGCCAGCGCCCGGTCGTCCTGCGACACGAACAGGGTGAAGGCGGGCCGGTTCGCCCTCGGTCCCATGTCGACAAGGGCCTCCCTAGCCAAGTCGACATCGACATCGGGCGCCGCCAGAAGGACGTTGCGGATCTTCGGCGTCACCCGGCCGTCGCGGATGGCCATCTGGCGCAGAGTCTCGAGCGCGAGTGAGTTGCCCATGGAATGCGCCAGGATCGAGATCTCGCCCACGGCCGGATCACGCGAGATCGCCTTCAGCAGGCTCTCCAGGGCATTGCGGGAATAGGCCGTGCTCTCCCGGTCGTAGCCATAGGCCAGCACGCTGCCGCGCGAGGGCCAGGTGAACAGGATCGGCACCACAGGAGCATCGGAATCGTGCACGATTTGCGCGAAGCGGAAGACTGCATCGTCGAAGCGGTTGTTGAAACCGTGGATGAAGACCAGCACCTGTCGCTTGGGGACCGTGCGCAGGGAGCGGTGGAACCAGGCGAGCGCCTGCTGACGGTCGATCACGTCGGCCTTGAGCGTCACGAACTCCGTGGCCGGGTTTCCCGGTATCTGTCGCGGCCACTGCACCTCGCCCACCTGCCGGGTGGTCGAGGGCGGGATCGAGACCGTGATGTTGGCGAAGCCCGGCGTTGGGCCCCGATCGCCGGAGAACATCTCCGCCGGATCAACCCGCTTGCGCGTGGTGGCGACCAGCATGTCGATCTGGCTTGCACCCGGGACCGTCCCACTCACCGGAACCATCACGCCCCGGACACTGGCGCAGGCCCCGAGAACGGACACCAGGGCCAGGATCAAGGGAAGGCGCGCGAGCTGAGGCCCGACGGCCCCTCTCGCTTCTGCGTGTAACATCGCGGATCCTTTACCCCGGCCAACGGGAATGTGCAGGTTGTCCAAGGTTTGGTCGGGCTTGAGGCGGCCCACTCAACCCGCCTGTCCGTCGGGTGGGGGCGGGGGAGGCTTGACGAGCTTGAGGGCCTGATGGGCCACCACCGGCCCGGCTTCCTCGCGGTCCGCCACCTGGACGGTGGGGACAGCGAACCGGATGCCGTTCTCGTCAAAGGCCTGCTTGATCAGGGCCAGAGCCCTGCGGCGGATAACGAACTGTTCGCCGGGCTTGGTCATCATCTTGAGGCGGATCTGGATGCCATAATCGCCAAACTGCTCAACGCCCTGCATCTTGAGCGGCTCGATGATGTTGGGCGCGAACTCCGGATCCTCCGCCAACTCCTTGCCGATCTGCTTGATCAGCTTCTTCGCCTTGTCGAAATCGGAGTCGTAGGACACGCCGATGGTCAGCTTGTCGATGACCCAGTCGCGGCTCATGTTCTGAACTGCCCCGAGGACTCCGAACGGCACCGTGAACAGCGGCCCCCGGTGATGCCGTAGCTTCACCGAGCGGAACTCGAACGATTCCACCGTCCCCTTGTAGCTGCCGCTCGTGATGTACTCGCCGACCCGGAAGGCATCATCGAGCAGGTAGAACACGCCGCTGATGACGTCCTTGACCAGCGTCTGCGAGCCAAAGCCGACCGCGACGCCCACGATGCCGGCGCCGGCGATCAGTGGTCCAATCTCCACCCCGAGCGCCGATAGAGCCATCATCACGGCGACGATCGCCAGCACGACGAAGATCACGTTGCGGAAGATCGGCAGCAGCGTGCGGAGGCGGGCCTGCCTGACAGCCGCCTCGGTTCCGGGCGGGGACAAGGTCGCGGTCTGACTGAGCTGCCGGTCGATCAGCGACTTGACCACCTGCCAGATCAGGTCGGCGACCAGCAGGATCACGATGCTGCTGAGCACGCCCCGCAGGAGGCGGGTCAGGAAGGTGTCGCGGCCGCTCATCTCGACCAGGTCGATCTGCCAGGTGTGCGCAAGCAACAGGGCGGCGCCGGCGATCAGGAGCGCCCTGAGGCCGCGATCGAGAAAGACCGCTGTCAGCCCTGGCGTGGACGGTGCCTCGGATCCTGAAGCCGGACGCGAGACATGATGGCTCGCCATCCGGGCGACCTTGATGGCCCCGGGCAGGAGGAGAGCGACCGCCACGAGCCAGAACAGGCGCATGAACCCCACGACCCA
>NZ_VOSK01000593.1 GCF_009296175.1 Microvirga tunisiensis
CAGGCGCCCACCGTCGAAAGCAGCGGTGATCTTCTTGCGGCCAACGGCTGGAAACGGGAAGGTGGCAGGTGTATCGTCCGGCATGGCGAGTGTGGCACAGGGCAATTGGTGGCAGGGATTAGTCTCAACAACCAAATCCTACGCTGCTTCAAGTGCTTAAGCTACACTCGCCAGCCTTCATCAACCTTCCCATGCATAAGAACGGTTAGTGTAGGGCAGGCTTATCCAACCGTAGCATCGTAAGGGGAGGAGCGGGTCAATGAATGCTATCGGGACAGCTGATCTATGCGACACGTTCGCAGCGGATGTGCAGGTTTGTGCAGCACAGTTCCGGATGTTCGGCGCCCGCAGGTCGTTCAGCGGCATAATCCAGACCGTCAGCACTTATGAGGATGCCGGATTGGTCAAACAGTGCCTCGAGCAACCGGGCCAAGGGCGGGTCTTGGTCGTGGATGGAGGCGGGTCAACTCGCGTTGCACTACTTGGCGATAGGCTTGCAACGCTTGCCATCCAGAATGGCTGGGCAGGCGTAATCGTACTCGGAGCCGTTCGCGATACAGAGGTGCTTGCAAGCCTGGACATTGGTGTGGTCGGGCTGGCGGCCACCCCCCTCCGTGGCTCCCTAGATGGCGCAGGGAGTATGGGGGCTGCTTTCCAATTCGGTAGTGCCGACTTCGCACCAGGTCGGCAGGTGTACTGCGATGCAGATGGCGTAGTCGTGAGCGCTCAGCCGCTGAGTGACGCTTACGACGGAGTTCAGGATGCCAGCGCTTATTGAGCGAACCTGACTTCCAAACCAGGCACCAGGGAGGTCAGGATGGGGAAGACCATCAGGTTAGCCGAAGCTGTGGCGCGGATTCCGGACGGCGCCCGCATCATGATCGGGGGCTTCATGGGCGTGGGCACGCCGCCGCGGCTCATTGAGGAGACAGTAAGGCAGGGCAAAAAGGACCTGACGATCATCGCAAACGACACGGCTCGGCCAGGCGTCGGGATCGGCAAGTTGATCGACGCAGGATTGGTCCGGAAGGTCGTCACCAGCCACATTGGCACGAACCCCGAGACCCAGCGCCGGATGCTCGCCGGTGAGATCGAGGTCGAGTTGGTGCCTCAGGGCACATTGGCCGAGCGCATCCGTGCTGGTGGGTACGGTCTTGGGGGAGTGCTTACGCCGACCGGCATTGGGACCGACGTCGCCGAAGGAAAGCGTACGGTCGAAGTGGACGGCCAGCACTTCTTGCTGGAACTACCGTTGAAGGCGGACTTCGCCTACCTGCACGCCAAGCAGGCCGACTACCTCGGCAATCTCGCCTATGCGCTGACCGCGCGGAACTTCAATCCGCTAATGGCGATGGCGGCTGGTATCGTCATGGCCGAGGCTCAGAACATCGTGCCGGTCGGCGTAATTCCGCCTGACGCAGTCATGACGCCCGCTGTTCTGGTCGACCACCTGATCCTGAAGGAGCGGCACCATGGATGAGCGCGAACTGATTGCGAAACGCGTCGCTCGGGAACTGAAGGACGGCGATCTCGTCAATCTCGGCATCGGCCTGCCGACCCACGTTGCAGCGTATGTGCCACCAAACGCCGCCATTTTCTTTCAGAGCGAGAACGGCGTTGTCGGCATGCTGGCCTTGCCTGAGGAAGGCCTCGAGGCCGAGGACCTCACGGATGCCGGCGGCGGTCCGATCGGCGCGCTGCCGGGTGCAGCCACGTTCGACAGCGCGATGTCCTTCGGCCTCATCCGGGGTGGACATCTGGACGTCACGGTCCTGGGCGGTCTCCAAGTGGATCAGGAAGGACGTCTTGCCAACTGGATGGTCCCCGGCCGGATGGTGCCCGGAATGGGCGGCGCCATGGACTTAGTCTCCGGCGCTAAGCGGGTGATCGTGGCGATGACGCACACCGCCAAGGGGCACCCCAAAATCGTCAAGCATTGCACGTTGCCGCTGACCTCAATTCGGCGCGTCAACCTCGTGGTCACCGACATGGCGGTGATCGAGCCAACGGACGAAGGGCTTGTGCTCAAAGAACTCGCTCCTGGGACCACAGTCGAAGCTGTGCGGGAAGCGACCGAGGCTGACCTGATCGTCCCGGATCATGTGCCGTTCATGGCCGCCTGATCACCTCGGTTCCGCGCGTGAAAGAGAAGATCAACAGTATTAAGATCAGGCGGTGCGTTACGGGTGTCTGGGCGGGAGTGCAAATCTCAGCCAGCTAGGCAGTTGGCTGAGCCTGCTCCTGTTGGCCGTTGGCCGTTCAAGACAAACAGGGAGGAAAAAATGAACAACCCACCGAATGGCTTCGTCCCTAGCTAGTTTCCGTCCATAAACGTGCACATCTCGGAGCATTTACAATAGGTTGTGCCGAGTTGGAGTGGCTTTGACGAGGATAGGCAGGGTGAAGAGCGCTGAGTATCGACAAAAATGGTATCGTCGGCGC
>NZ_VOSK01000594.1 GCF_009296175.1 Microvirga tunisiensis
GACTGGGTCGCCGATCAAGCCCTTCTTGTGAAGCCGATCCGTCGTTGCCCAGTCGAAGCCCTTCCAGGCACAACGCTCGTTATGCAGCGTCAGCCATAACAGCGCCAAAACGGCATCGTCGATCTTGTCCTCATCGATCTCCATGAACCGACGTTACCACGCGCGGCACCCAAAATCCCGCGGCCCCGCTCGGATGGATACCTTGAGGCCGGGGATACCGACGCAGCACTCCAACTGCTTGAGGCCCTCGGCGACGAGGTCGTTGCCCTGTTCACCAATCTGGACGTGTCCGGCTCGAGAGCTGGTCTGGCGCTGACCAAGGTGACCTATGAACGGTGGCCGCACATTCGTTACTTCCTGCGGGATACCGACATTCGTGACAACGGCCCCTTCCTAGACAAGCCCAATCACCTGTGATGATCGCAGACGCCCATGCTGCATTCCGTAATCGCGCGGCCTTGCAACTGCCGGAGTGTGAACCAGCATCGAATACTGTCCCCCAAGCCAAATGCCCCTAGGGACATGACTTTGCTGGCGAGGTCATAGCGTTGGCAGGGTCATCATCGGCGCCGATCGTGCCCCGCTGAGTTCCCTTGTCGAGTTGCTCAACCAAGGCATTGGGCTGCCCTCGCCAGGGGTCAACCTTCAGTGCCGTTCCACACCCTAGTCGTAGCTGCGCTGAAACTGATCGTGCCAGAGTGAGTTCGCTTCGAAACGTGCCTTGAGGGAATGCCGGCCCCTTTAGGGGGCCCCTTCTGTCCGGTCGCCTCACGGTTCCGTTCGTCTCTGGAACAGGTCGGGCGCTTCGGTTCACGCCGGCTCGTTTCGCAGAGAGTCGAATCGAATGCTCTTTAGATAGGTCGTCTCGCTCAGTCACGGCGCTCCTCGCGCCGCTCCGTGCGTCCGGTCCGCCGCTCATCGCGTCGCTCGTCGCGTCCGGTCCGGCGCGCCTTGCGGCGCTGCATGCCAGGGGTGCCAGTGGCGGGTGGTGGTGTCACTGGCGCTGGCGCTGGTGTCTGGGCCCCAGCATGTGACGCCGTCAGGACCGCGGCAGGGGCCGCGAGGCCCAGTGCGGCTGCCCACCCCACGAGAGAAAGAGCACGCCGACGAGAGATCAAGTCCGAAGTGATGATTTCGCTCATATCCATAACTCCAATCTCGGTGGTTCACAGAACCCTTGGTTGGTAAGGATCTTCGATCGCAGCACGAACGTTGATTAACGCGTTACCGAGCCTGACGAATGGCTTCCATCCCAAGATGAGCCGCTACTCGCAGGGCCGATGATCAGCTCCATGGATACAATGCTGACCCGACGGGTCCCCATGCTTTCTCATCGGCAAGACGCGGCGAGATCCCCTTCAATGCGGCAAGCTCAGACCATGCCACACCAGCCTTCAATCTCATGGCATTCTTCATGATCAGGCTTTGGCTAATCTACTCCGGCCCAACGTTCGTGCTTGATCAAAGCAGACAAAGTCCTGACACTTTGGGCCACCCCGCCGGTGACGGTCAGGATGAGATACCCCAAGCCAGATACGTGGTTCAGGCACGACCAGATCGACTCGGTCAACCAGAGGATGCAGCGCGGAAGAGACAACGGAATCGGGCCATCCAATTGGTGCCGTTATAAAGCCGACGCGATTGCCGCTTGGATGCCACGGATGTTTGCACCGCTTTTGAGCACCTTTTGGATTGGCTCGGCCCGGCCTGAGATCCAAATCTTAAGGTCCGAGTCCATGTCGAAGGTCCCGGCATTCTCGATCGAGTAAGTGGTGATAGCTCGGTAGGGAATGATGAGGTATTCGACCTTGCGACCAGTGAGGCTCTGTTTATCAACAAGGATCAGACGCCGGTCGGTGAAGACGAACAGGTCCCGAACGACCTTGAACGCAACCTCGACAGGTTCGTCCGGCAGGAGAACACCATCGAGTTCCTGCCGCGCCTGATCCGACGTGAGGTCGCTTGCTTGGCTGAGTATTTTATTGATCAGTCCCATAGTGTTCCCTCCGTACCGACTGCCGTACCTTCAGCCATTGGTGTTGTAACCGTCTTAACCACACATTGATAGATCGGCATCCCGCCCAGTCCGCCGGCGTCTGGTCGTTGGGCAATGAGATGCCTGCCTGCTTTCCTTAATTTTAGTCTGCGTGTCTCAGTGGCAGACCTCCCACGCCCAGTTGTTCGTGAGCCGCGATCCAAGTCCCTCCGGACCACCGGACAAAACCGGACACACAACGTATCCATCCGAGCGGGGCCGCGGGATTTTGGGTGCCGCGCGTGGTAACGTCGGTTCATGGAGATCGATGAGGACAAGTGAGGTGGCTCGGTTTGGTTGAACAGCGTTTTCGGTTCGCTAAGTGGAGCGTCTGCCGGGGTTACGCTGCCGCGCGTTGCGGAAGCGGGTTGAAGTAGGCCTGATCGGGCGTGCTCCGGTCAAGGCT
>NZ_VOSK01000595.1 GCF_009296175.1 Microvirga tunisiensis
TGGTCATGACGATGTTCCTTGTGAACCCCGAGGCCGGGCGCTGCGCACCCCGACCACTCCGCGCCCGGCCTCGGCTCATGCCTCAGCCTAACGACACCGTCTGTCAGATTAAGTCCAAACTACTTCACTTTACACTTACTCTCGTTTTTTCCCGGTCATCTGGGACATAAAGATCTCCTGCATCTGCTCGAATCCTTTGAGGGTGGCGGGCAGCCAGGTTCTCAGCATGGCTTCAGGCTCCATCGCCCGGATGTTCGCGGTCATGCGGTCCTGCACCTCTCGCATGAGCTGTTCCTGCATCGGCTTCACGTCCGGCAGTCCCAGAAAGGCTCGTGCCTCCTCAGGCGTGCACTCCACATCCATGGTGATCTTCATCTGACATCTTGCTCCAGCGTCAACAGTAGGCTGCCAATCCTTAGTGTCGTACGAGACCTGAATATGCAAACGCCCCTGACTCTGGGCCAGGGGCGCATCGCTATGGGGCCAATCAGGTAGGGCTACGCCGCGCGATCGACATTCCGAATGGCTTCAGCTGTGGCGGTCCTGGTCGCAGTCTCGGCGACACGGGTGGAAAACTCCGCTATCCGGCGGCTGTTGGTGAGGGTCAGCTCCAGATTGTCGCGCAAGAGCGAGCTTTGCACCGCCAAGAACTCCGGGAGGCTCCGACAGCGAACCAGCGCATTCACTCCATCCAGGTTCTTTTGCACCCGTTCCTGAACCATCTCCAGGCACTCGCCTGAAGCCTCCTGAATCCCACGTGCCAGAATGGCACTGGACTGGGTAACAACCTGCAGGTTCTGCGTCGCACGCTTGGTCAGCTCCTGAGTGCACTGGCGGGCTGCGCCGAACACTTCGGTGACTTGGTCTGTCGTGCGCTGCGCTACCTCCACGACAGTGCTGACGCTGGTTTGTGCCACCACTTGTGCTGACTTCGCAGTCTGTTGGGCTGCCTTTGGAGCCGCCCAGGCGGTATTTACAACCGTCTCGGCTGCCTGCTGCACACGCTTGGCTTCCTCGCGCTCCCGGCGGGCTACCGCGCGACGCTCCTCCGCCTCTGCGCGCTCAGCGGCCTCGATCCTGGCCTGCTGGGCCTCAGCCTTCTCGCGCTCGCGGCGGACTTCGGCGCGACGCTCCTCAGCCTCAGCCCGCTTCGCCTCCTCAATCTCAGCCTTTTCGGCTTCGATCCGCTCGACCACGGCTTCAGCTTCCTCATCGCTCAGAGCCTTCAGAACAGCCGGGAGGAATTCCTTCTTGTCATCCCGGACATGCTGCTGGAACACCCGCCTGAGCTCGGCCACTCGCGTGGCGAACTCCTCGCTCTCCTTCGGCGTATGATCAAGCTCTGTCAGAAGCTTGCGGGTCGCTTTGTTGTCGCTGAGAGCCTCACGCACGAGGTCCTTCAAGTCCTTGTGCTTGCGTAGCACCGGAAACAGGTGCTGTTCCTCAAGGCTTGCAAGCAGCTCCAACTCCTCCTTGAGATCAGCGAACAGCTTCTCACGGGTCTTCACGGCGGTTTCGGAGGTGTCGACGAGCTTGGCGAAGAGTTCGTTGGCGCGGGCTGGGCTGGTCTGAATCAGTTGGCGGATTGTTGTCATAGTCCCTCACGTGAACGGCAGATGCGTGTGGCTCGCGCATGTTTCAGCACTGAGCCGGTAATCGCATCAATAGCGGATTGGAATAGGCCTATAATGCAACGCTTGGCCCGGCGGCTCGCGCTCTGTGGAATAGCTCGCACAACAGAGCAATCGAGACAGTATGCTGCACTGCAGCATGGGTCAACGGCTGTTCTGGTGAATGGTTCCAGAATACTCCATAGCCGAGCAATCCGGTGCGCGGGGTGAGCTGATGCAGTCAAAGTCTGGCAATTGGATAATGTAGATGCCTTTGTAGAGTTTGCCTCCACCGACCTACTTTTCCATCACATAGGTGCCGGGCGCATCCAGCAGGGGTGGGTACTTCGCGCTGCCCATGGGTGGTGGTGCGCTTTTCCGGCCCGAGCGGGCAGAAAGCCATGCCGTCCAGTCCGGCCACCAGCTCCCCTCGTGGCGCGTCGCACTCTGCAGCCACTGCTCGGGGGTGGTGGCCGGCGCATCACCGGCCTCTTTGGTCCAATAGGCGCCTTTGCCACCGGGAGGATTGACGATCCCTGCGATATGACCGCTGGAGGCACGCACGAACCGCACCTCACCGCCAAACAGCTGTGTGACGCGCCAAGCTGCGTCCCAGGGCACGATGTGATCCTTCTCCGCCCCCACGGCATAGGTAGCCTGGCGAATGCGGCCGAGATCAAGCGCCTCGTCCTTGAGCGTGATCTTGCCCGGCTGGATCAGATTGTTCTCAACATAGGTATTGCGCAGGTACCAGCTATGGGCGGCCCGGGTCATGCGGGTGCCATCGCTGTTCCAGTACAGGAGATCAAAGGCCGGCGGCTTGTTGCCC
>NZ_VOSK01000596.1 GCF_009296175.1 Microvirga tunisiensis
GGTCGGATACAACTTCTCACTCCTGCTGCGATGGCTGGCGGCACTTTTGTGCGCCCTTGTCCTGATGCTCGTCGGATATGCTCCATCGCCTCAGCGCGCATGACTCAAGCCGACATAACATTCTTCACGGACGACAAATTTGAGAATGTTCATAAAACCCTTGTGTCTCGCAATGCGCTACAGGGATCTCATCAGCAAGGAGACGTGCTTGGCGATTGCTTCAGGAGCATGTCGGGGTGATTGGCCTCGTCAAATTCCGTCTGTGTGAAGCGGCACCGAAGGTTGACCCTTGCTCGGGAAGGACAATGCCTTGGTTTAGCGACACAAAATGGAAATTTGGTGGGGTCACGATCGACGCCGGTAATGACCCCGCCGACGCTATGAGTTCGCCAGCAAAATCATGCATTTAATGGCACTCGGCTCGGGGTCGTCATTCGATGCTGATCCACATCCGCAAGCAACGTACTGATCAGAGGCCAAGGGCAGCTGGAGCTGCACCCCAAAGCCAGATGGGCCGGCCACGTTGCCGTGGTGGTTCTCCAGACGAACCGAGGGGAACCACAAAGGACGTCATGCCACCATACACAACAAAATAGCCCTGGCTTCTGAGACTGCGATCAGCCTCGTTCAGGGACGCAAGCCATCGGCGCAGGATCTTCATCATGACAGCCCCGATAGGTAATGCGGTCCAAATGAGGCAAAATGCGTGCCAGATGCAGCTGGCCAGATCATCAGGAGGCTGCGACAATTGTGCAGCGCACAAATCGCCTCTTCCCTCGTTTGGTTGTTGGACGCGGGAGAGGAGCCCATGGACCGCAAGAAAGCCATTCCGGCCGAGTGGAGCCGGCGCCGCACACGCTATGATCCTCCGGGTCGCGACGAGGCCGTTGCGGCGGCGCAAGGTCTGACAGACCGGGTCGAGAGTCAGATCGAGATCGCCGCTCAATTGAGCGGCCTGCCGGAAGATGAAGTCAAAAGCCGAGTGCTGATGATGCGAACTCAATCCAGTTGGAAAAGAACAGGAACTGCTCCAGGCCGACGGACGGAGATTGTGGTCGTCAAACGACGCGGTCTACGTGCCACCTGAGTGTTCTCGTAACAAAACCTTCACGCTAGCCTGCCATTGCTGAACACGTTCGACGAGCCACGCAGCCGAAAGACAAGTCTACAACAAATCATCCCGGAGGAAATGCCAGAGGGCTCCACGTGCACCAGAGGAGCCGTCACATGGTCCTGTTTTCGCTTTGCAAACTTGCCTCCTTCGATCTCCCGCTTCTGTCCATCAACTTAGGGCCTCATCTGAGGCGGATCAGATACGCGCTTCTGCCGACCGACGAAGAGCGCGACATGAAACATCTCGCATCGGCCGCAGACCTCCATGAGCTGGAGTTCCAAATCCGGGAACGCGACCGATCGAAGCGGCAAAGACGCGGACCGTTTCACCATTTCTGAGCAGCCCATCGAAGGCCTGGCAAAAATTCTGGCTCGCTGCTGTCGGACCTGTGCTGGCAGCTCCAATTCGGATTGAGGGGCGTGATGCAATCTGCGTTCACGGTTGGTCAGCTTGTACGCGTGAGAAAGATGGCCGGACGTCTCTGTGAGGTGGTGCGCATTCTTCCTGTCACGGAAGGGGGCAGGCACTTGTATCTGATCAGGAGTGAACAAGGGGCTGAACTGATCGTAACACACCATGAACTGAGACGAGCGTAAGCCGGCTTGCGCGGGCAAGTGACAGCGGGAATGCAGGTAAAGGACCGAGGGACGGCAGCTCACATCATGCGCTGACAAACGAGGTAGTCACTCCCCGAATTGCGGATGGAGCGGGACAAGGCTGAAGATCGTCTGCTCGTTCGGAATACCTTGCAGCACGAAATTGCCGAGAGGCCTTATCGTGTCAGCAGGAACGAACGCTGCCATCTCTCGCGAGCACACAGCGCTCTGGTCCATGCTTTTGGCAACCGCTTCCAATCGGCTGATGAAATTGACTGTGGGGCCCACCACCATGAAATCCAGGCGATCTGCGCTGCCGATGTTGCCGTAAGTGACAAGGCCGTTGTGCAGACAGCCGATAAAGTTTCAATGATCAGATGCAAAGAGCGCCATTCGGGCGCTCTTCACTTCCATTGAAGCCCCGGGTAATCCCATGGCATTAGCTGTCGGCAACAGCCGACACTTAAGCCGCGCGATTGAGGCGCTGCGCGGATTTTTCCGCCTGCACGGTCACGGTGCGTGCGGCCTCGTCCGCCATCTGGATCGTAAGCTCGGCGATCCGCCGGCTGTTCTCCATCGACTGCTCCAGATTGTCGCGCAGGAGCGTCGTTTGCGCCTCAACGAAGTCCGTCATCGAGCGACAGCGGGCAAGCGACTGTAGACCATCGATGTTGTGTTGCAGGCGCTTCTGACTGCGGTCGACCACTTCCCGCGAGACCTCCTGCAGGC
>NZ_VOSK01000597.1 GCF_009296175.1 Microvirga tunisiensis
TGTGTTTCGGCGTGCAAGTTTGACCCCGATTGAGGGGTGATCGGCATCCAATTTCGACCCCTCTTGTGTGTGGGCGAAGCTACCTGCTCCGAGGCTGGAGCGGGTGGGTCGGGAGATGCTGGTTGTGGAGACGATTGCGCGCATCCGACGCGAGTTCTTCGTCAAAGGCAAGTCGATCAAGGAGATCGTCCGCGAGTTGAAGGTCTCGCGCAACACCGTACGCAAGGTGCTGCGCTCGGAGGCCACCAGCTTCTCCTACCAGCGGCAGGTCCAGCCCTTGCCGCGGCTGGGGCGCTGGAGAGACGACCTTGATCGCCTGCTGGTGACGAACGCCAGCAAGGTGGCCCGCGAGCGCCTGACCCTCATCCGGGTCTTCGAAGAGTTACGGGCCCTGGGCTATGAGGGCGGCTACGATGCCGTACGCCGCTACGCCCGGAACTGGCACCGCGAGCGCTCCGCCGCCGTGGATGCTTATGTGCCGCTCACCTTCGCGCCGGGCGAGGCCTATCAGTTCGATTGGAGCCACGAGATCGTCTTGATCAACGGCGCCACCGTGGTGATCAAGGTCGCTCATATGCGGCTGTGCCACTCGCGCATGCCGTTCGTGCGCGCCTATCCGCGCGAGAGCCAGGAGATGGTCTTCGATGCCCACGACCGGGCGTTCGCTTTCTTCAAGGGCACGTGCCAGCGCGGTATCTATGACAACATGCGCACCGCCGTGGAGGCGATCCTCGTCGGGCGCGAACGCACCTATAACCGTCGCTTTCTGCAAATGTGCAGCCACTACCTCGTCGAGCCGGTGGCCTGCACGCCGGCCTCAGGCTGGGAGAAGGGCCAGGTCGAGAACCAGGTCGGTCTGGTGCGGGAGCGCTTCTTCACGCCACGGCTGCGGGTCAAGAGCTACGACGAGCTCAACGCCTGGCTGCTCGATCGGTGTGTCGCCTTCGCCAAGGCCCACAAGCATCCCGAGTTCCCCGGCCAGACGGTCTGGTCCTGCTTCGAGAAGGAGCGGGCGCATCTCGTTCCTTATGCGGGCCGCTTCGACGGCTTCCACGCCGTCCAGGCCTCGGTGTCCAAAACCTGTCTGGTTCGCTTCGACAACAACCGATACTCGGTCCTGGCCAGCGCGGTCGGGCGTCCGGTTGAGATCCGCGCCTATGCCGAGCGCATCGAGATCCGCCAGGATGGGCGGGTGGTCGGCGAGCACCCGCGGTGCTTTGGCCGGGATCGGACCGTCTACGATCCCTGGCATTATGTGCCGGTGCTGAGCCGAAAGCCCGGAGCGCTCCGCAATGGAGCGCCGTTCAAGGACTGGGTGCTGCCAGCTGCCCTGGAGCGGGTCCACCGCAAGCTCATCACGGTGCGGGATGGCGACCGGCAGATGGTGGCGATCCTCACGGCTGTCTTGAGTGATGGCCTGGCTGCGGTCGAGGCTGCCTGTGCCGAGGCTCTCAGCCAGGAGGTCTACTCGGCCGACGTGGTTCTTAACATCCTGAGCCGCCATCGCGAGCCGGCTCTCCCGACCACGATCATGACCCCGGATGCCCTGCGGCTGCGGCATGAGCCGGTGGCCGACTGCGCCCGCTACGATGCCTTGAGGAGGATGGTGCGATGATGGAGCGTTCCGAGATCCTGGCCGCCATGGGCCAGTTGAAGCTGTTCGGCATGAGGGCGGCCTTCGACGAGATCGTCACCACTGCAATCAAGCGCTCTCACGAGCCACAGCGCGTCGTGGGCGATCTGCTCACCGCCGAGATCGCCGAGAAGCACGCCCGCTCGATCAAGTACCAGATGACGCTCACCAAGCTGCCCCTGGCCAAGGACGTCGAGGAATTCGTCTTTGCCGACACCCCGGTCAACGAGACCTTGGTTCGGGATCTGGCCGGTGGCGACTTCCTTGCGCACCAGCGCAATGCAGTGCTCATCGGCGGCACGGGAACCGGCAAGACGCATCTGGCGATTGCGATCGCACGGTCCTGCATCCGGGCTGGGGCACGAGGACGCTTCTACAACGTGGTCGATCTCGTCAACCGGCTTGAAGCGGAGACGCGCTCGGGCCGGCAGGGGCGGCTGGCCGAGTACCTGACCCGGATGGACTTCGTGATCCTGGACGAACTGGGCTACCTGCCATTTGCGCTCTCAGGCGGCCAGCTTCTGTTCCATCTGATCAGCCGGCTCTACGAGCAGACTTCGATCCTCGTCACCACGAACCTCGCCTTTGGCGAGTGGCCGAGCGTGTTTGGCGATGCCAAGATGACAACCGCGCTGCTGGACCGACTAACCCATCACTGTGACATCGTCGAGACCGGCAACGAGAGCTGGCGCTTCAAGAACAGGGCCTGAGCCGTCAAATCTCATAACCATCGCTCCGGATCCGTCATCACGTGCGGGGTCAAAGTTCAACGCCGATCCGGGGTCATTCTTCAAAGCTGATTGACA
>NZ_VOSK01000598.1 GCF_009296175.1 Microvirga tunisiensis
GCTGCCATCAACCTCATCCGACTAGGGGCTTGGTTCGCGGGCACGCCGCTCGCACGAACCCGGCAATCCGCCTTTACCAAGCTCATGATGGCTCCCGTCCCAGCATGATGAATTCGCCAGCAGTATCGGAACGATGGAGAGCACTCTTATAGCCCAGGAGGATCTCCATGCCCCACACACGCTTTACGAAGGAGTTTCGGGACGAGGCTGTGCGGCTTGCCTTGACCAGTGGCCGCAGCCGGCGCGAGGTCGCTCAAGATCTCGGCATCGGCCTGTCGACCCTGCGCCACTGGCTCGACCGCCGTCGTGAGCGTGAGATCGAGGACCCGCCCGCGGAGCGCCAGGAGGACATGGCCACCGAGCTGAAGCGGCTGCGGCGCGAGAACGAGATCCTGCGCCAGGAGCGGGAGATCCTGAAGAAGGCCACGGCTAATGGCATGGACCGGCCGTGCTCCCGGAGGGAGCATGGGAGGGCGGGATTGTTCCGCAGGCAAGGAGCTATGCCATGTCACACCAGACCACGACCGAGGCCATCACCACGATCGGCATTGACCTGGGCAAGAATACTTTGACCTGGGCAAGAATACTTTCCACCTCATTGGTATGGATGCCCGCGGCAAGATCCTGCTGCGCCGCAAGATCGCGCGCGGGCAGCTGCAATCCTGCCTGGCGAACGTGCCGGTCTGTCTGATTGGAATGGAGGCCTGCGCGGGCGCCCATCATGTTGGGCGTCAGCTCGCAGCTCTCGGCCATGACGTGCGCCTGCTGCCGGCCCAGTACGTCAAACCGTTTCTCAAGGGTCACAAGAATGACTACCGCGATGCCGAGGCCATTGCCGAGGCGGTCCAGCGCCCGACCATGCGGCCGGTGCCGCTGAAGTCGGCCGAACAACTTGATCTCCAAGCGCTTCATCGGGTGCGCCGCCGCCGGATCGGCCAGCGCACGGCGGTGATCAACCAGATCCGCGCCTTCCTGCTCGAATGTGGCCTTCCGGTGCGTCAGGGGCTTGCCGGGTTACGCGAGGCCCTGCCCACGCTACTGTCTCAACGCACGGACGTGCTCTCGCCGCGGATGATCCACCTGATCGAGGATCTATCAGACGATTGGCGGCAGTTGGACGAACGCATCGAGACGCTGACCCGGGACATCACGGCCCTGGCGCGAGAGGACGCGGGCTGCCGGCGGTTGATGGATGTCCCGGGTGTCGGGGTGATCACCGCCAGTGCTATGGTAGCAGCGATTGGAACCGGAGCAGCCTTCAGCAAAGGCCGTGACTTCGCCGCCTGGCTCGGGCTGGTGCCCAAGCAGATCTCGACCGGCAATCGCACCATCCTGGGCGGCCTCTCCAAGCGTGGAAACCGCTACTTGCGCACCCTGTTCGTGGGCGGCGCGCAGGCTATTCTGCAGCACCCACACAACTGGCCGAGATATCGCTTCGGCCGCTGGCTGATGACAGCGGCCCTCGGCTGCGTCGGAATGTGCTGGCTGCCGCGTTGGCCAACAAGCTGGCGCGCATCGCCTGGAGCGTGTTGTACCGCGAAAGAGGCTATGACGCGGGGATTGCCGCCCAGGTGCCGTAAGACCGCTTGAGCAGCAGGCGTTTCGGCGATCGAGTTCCCACCGAGGTTTGCGGGAAGGATGTGACAGGATGGATGAACGGTTGCCCGGCGCACGGGAAGCCTGAGCGAAAAAATGGCCCGTTGAGGTCTCACCGCTAAAAAGGCCCAGTGCGCGCGGATTTCCATGATGGCCCGGAGCAGGTGCTCCACCCAGAGGCCGGATAGATTGATGCAAACCGTCTCTCATCCAATCTGAAGCAGCCCTCTTGCAACGCACGGCCGGTCCATAGATCCATAGATTTCGCCAAGGAGGGAAGTCGATGAAGTTCCGGTTCATCGATGCGGCGAAAGAGAACTTCCCCGTCACGCGCCTGTGCCAGGTTCTCGAAGTGAGCCAGAGCGGCTACTTCGCCGGGCGATCCCGTCCAGCGAGCCCGCGCCAGCAGGAGGATCTGGTTCTGTTGGCCCACATCCGCTCCGCCTTCACCCTCTCCCATGAGACCTACGGCAGCCCGCGCCTGACCCGCGAGTTGCAGGATGAGGGACTGCAAGTCGGTCGCCGTCGGACCGCTCGGCTGATGCGCGAGAACGGCCTCAAGGCTCGGCAGAAGCGCCGGTTCAAGCGCACCACCGACAGCCATCACGCCTTTCCAATCGCGCCCAACCTGCTCGAGCAGGACTTCTCGGCTGAGCGTCCAAACGAGAAGTGGGCCGCAGATATCTCCTA
Source organism: Microvirga tunisiensis (assembly GCF_009296175.1). Taxonomy (GTDB): domain Bacteria; phylum Pseudomonadota; class Alphaproteobacteria; order Rhizobiales; family Beijerinckiaceae; genus Microvirga; species Microvirga tunisiensis. The sequence goes on from NZ_VOSK01000598.1 coordinate 2,287, forward strand.
GATACTGTCGGCGAATTCAGAGGGTTGGCGCCAACGCAGCAAAGCGGGTCACGCGCGTCTTGGTGCGCGGCCATCCGTCCAACCAGTGTACGACCCGCAAGACGTTCATCGCAGCCGCCGAACACACCTCCTGGAGGCCGGTCTTCAGGAGC
>NZ_VOSK01000059.1 GCF_009296175.1 Microvirga tunisiensis
CGGGACGCAGCACCCGCTCGCGCTCCGGCGGCTCGCGCCCTGAGAGTCTGGTCATCCCGCACCTCCTCACAGGCACAGAAGACCCCCACCACCACACTCTACCAGACAGCCGGCTTTGCCGTCCTAGAAAAAAATGCCCGGCACTGGCCGGGCATCGCATCGCTTACTGATCCTCGGATCAGAGATTCTTCAAAATCTCGTCGACCACCTTCTTGGCATCGCCGAAGAGCATCATGGTGTTGTCGCGGAAGAACAGCTCGTTCTCGACGCCCGCATAGCCGGAACCCATGCCGCGCTTGATGAACAGCACGGTCTTGGCGCGCTCCACGTCAAGGATCGGCATGCCGAAGATCGGCGAGGATGGATCGGTCTTCGCCGCCGGATTCGTCACGTCGTTGGCACCGATGACGAAGGCGACGTCGGCCTGGGCGAACTCGCCGTTGATGTCCTCGAGCTCGAACACCTCGTCGTAAGGCACGTTGGCCTCCGCGAGCAGCACGTTCATATGGCCGGGCATGCGGCCGGCCACCGGATGGATCGCGTATTTGACCTCGACGCCTTCGGCCTTCAGCTCGTCCCCCATCTCGCGCAGCGCATGCTGCGCCTGCGCGACCGCCATGCCGTAGCCCGGCACGATGATGACCTTGGAAGCGTTCTTCATGATGAAGGCGGCATCGTCCGCCGAGCCCTGCCTGACGGGCCGGGTCTCGACCGCACCGCCGGCGGCAACCGCCGTCTCGCCGCCGAAGCCGCCGAGAATCACGGAGATGAAGGACCGGTTCATGCCCTTGCACATGATGTAGGACAGGATCGCGCCCGAGGAGCCGACCAGCGCGCCGGTGATGATGAGCGCGAGGTTGCCGAGCGTGAAGCCGATGCCCGCCGCCGCCCAACCGGAATAGGAGTTGAGCATCGACACCACCACCGGCATGTCCGCACCGCCGATGGGGATGATGAGCGTCACGCCCAGCACGAAGGAGACCAGCACGATGAGCCAGAAGGCTGCATGGCTCTCGGTGCGGATGAAGGTGACGAGCAGGAGCAGCAGCAGGAGGCCGAGGCCGATATTGATCAGGTGACGGCTCGGCAGCAGGATCGGCTTGCCGGACATGCGCCCGTCGAGCTTCAGGAACGCGATCACGGAGCCGGTGAAGGTGACGGCCCCGATGGCGACGCCGAGCGCCATTTCGAACAGCGAACCGCCGTGGATGGTGCCGACCGAGCCGATGCCGAAGGCCCGCGGCGCGTAGAGGGCGCCTGCAGCTACCAGCACCGCCGCGAGACCGACCAGCGAGTGGAAGGCGGCCACGAGCTGCGGCATCGCCGTCATCGGCACCCGCTTGGCGACGACCGCGCCGATGCCGCCGCCGATGGCGAGGCCGAGGATCACCAGCGCCCAGCCGCCGAAGCCGCTCGGCGGAGACACGAACAGGGTGGTGAGGATGGCGATCCCCATGCCCACCATGCCGTAGAGATTGCCCTGCCGGGAGGTGGTGGGGTGCGACAGGCCCCGGAGGGCCAGGATGAACAGGACGCCCGAGACGAGGTAGAGGATCGAGGCTAGATTGACCGACATCGCCTCACCCCTTCTTGCGGTACATGGCGAGCATGCGCTGGGTCACCAGGAAGCCGCCGAAGATGTTGATGGCTGCCAGGACGAGGCCGATGAAGCCGAGCGCCCGGGCCCAAATCGGGCCTTCGCCGAGGCCGGGCGCCACGTCGACGCCCACCGCCAGCAGCGCGCCGACCACGATCACCGACGAGATGGCGTTGGTGACCGACATGAGCGGCGTGTGCAGCGCCGGCGTGACCTGCCAGACCACGTAATAGCCGACGAAGACCGCCAGCACGAAGATGGCGAGGCGGAACACCGTCGGATCGACGGCTCCATGGGTGACGGCGGCGGCGGCGGCTCCTGCCGCGTCGGCGACCTGGTCGGCAATGGTCTGGGCCGCCTCGGCCGAGCGTCGGGCGGCCTCTGCCGCCGCTCGGGCCTGCTCGACGGCCTGTTCGGGCGTAAGCGATGCCATGATGTCCTCCCCTGGACGGTTTAAGCGGTCGGCTGGAAGGCGGTGTGGACGATGGCGCCGTCACGGGTCAGGCAGGTGGCCTTGACCAGCTCGTCGTCCCATTTCACGGCCAGCGCCTTGGTTTCCTTGTCCACCAGCGTCTCGACGAAGGCGTAGAGGTTCTTCGCGTAGAGGCTGGAGGCCGTGGCGGCGAGGCGCCCGGGCACGTTGAGGTGGCCCACGATCTTCACGCCGTTATGCTCCACCACCTGGCCGGGCACCGCCACCTCGCAGTTACCGCCGCGCTCCACCGCCAGATCGACGATGACCGAGCCCGGCTTCATGGATTCGACCATGGCGCGGGACACGAGCTTCGGCGCCGGCCGGCCGGGGATCAGGGCCGTGGTGATGACGATGTCCTGCTTGGCGATGTGGGCGGCGACGAGATCGGCCTGCTTGGCCTTGTAGGCCTCCGACATCTCCTTGGCGTAGCCACCGGCCGTCTCGGCCTGCTTGAACTCCTCGTCCTCCACCGCGACGAACTTGGCGCCCAGGCTCTCCACCTGCTCCTTGGCGGCGGGGCGCACGTCCGTGGCGGTCACCACGGCGCCGAGGCGGCGGGCGGTGGCGATGGCCTGGAGACCGGCGACGCCGGCGCCCATGACGAAGATGCGGGCGGCGGGCACCGTGCCGGCAGCGGTCATCATCATCGGCAGCGCGCGGCCGTATTCGGCGGTGGCGTCGATGACGGCGCGGTAGCCGGCGAGATTGGCCTGTGAGGAAAGCACGTCCATGACCTGCGCCCGGGTGATGCGGGGCATCAGCTCCATGGCGAAGGCGGCGACCTGCGCATCGGCCAGGGCCTTGAGGGCCGCTTCCTGGCCGTAGGGGTCCATGATGGCGATGACAAGCGCGCCGGGCTTGGCGCCGGACAATTCGCCTTGCGCCGGGCGGCGGACCCTGAGGATGACATCGGCATCCTTCAGGGCTTCCTTAGCCGTCTTGGCGATCGAAGCGCCTGCAGCCTCGAGCTCGGCATCGGGAAAACCGGCCTTGGCGCCCGCCCCGGCCTGGACGACCACGTCCGCGCCGAGGGTTTTGTATTTCTTGACGGTCTCAGGGGTGGCGGAAACGCGTGTCTCCGCTCCATCGGTTTCGGAGAGAACGGCAATCCGCATATTTGTCCCCCTGCGATGTGGTCAATGGCTTGAGATCAAGCTCTTATCTCGCTTCTATCAAAGGCCACCCGCTGCTCAGTAGAAGATGAGCGCCAGCAGGAGGAGGACGCCGACGGCTGCCGGAGCCCGCACCCCGACGGAGGGTGCCATCGCGCCGATGCCGCCCGCGACGAGCGAGAGGATCACGCCGAAAATCGCCGTCAGCCAGGCATGCTTGATGCCGCCAACGGCCAGCGCCAGCACGTGGCAGATGATGACGGCGGTCGCGATTTCGGCGAACTGGACAAATCCGTGATAGGTCGCCTCATGAGCGCGGCTGTCCATATCCGGACTGTAGCCCCCGTGCGGCGCATGTTTTGTATCGGCCATGTGTCTAAGCCCTGTTCAGCGTCACTTGTTAACTGCTGCGTTTAACGCAAGCGGTGAGGAGCCGCAATCTTTCGAATGGCTCCAAATGAAAACTTTATGAATGCTTCTTGCGGTCATTTGATCCCGAGAAACTCGCGCCACTGGGGCAGGCAGACGGTCTCGTAATCATATTTCGCAACCGCGATCCGGCGAGCCTCCGCGGCCATGGCGGCGGACTTGTCCCTCTCGGCCAGCGTCTCGCGCACCCGCTCCGCCAGCGCCTTCTCGTCGAAGAAGGGGAAAAGGCGTCCGTTGACTCCGTCTTGAATGACCTCGCGCACCGGATCGGTGTCCGAGGCCACGATCCGGCATTCGAGCGCCATGGCCTCGATGGACGACCAGGACAGCACGAAGGGATAGGTCATGTAGACATGGGCCGAGGAGACCTGCAGGACCTTCACGAACTGGTCGTAAGGCAGGTTTCCGACGAAATGGACACGGGACCAATCGACCGGGCGCTCGATCCTCGACTTGAAAACGTCGAACCAGGACTGGCCGTTCGGCGCGGAGCCGGAATAGCTCGTGCCCTTGCCGCCGATGATGACGACGCGAAGCTCGGGGTCGATGTCGAGCAGATAGGGCAGGCTCTTGAAGACGATATGCGCGCCGCGCATCGGCTCGATGTTGCGGGTCACATAGGTGACGACGGGCGTCTCGCGGCTGAGCTGCGGCCCGCTCTCGCCGAGCTGGATCCTGCCATTCGGGTCGGGCCGGAGCTTATCGGTGTCGATGCCGTCATGGATGACGGCGAGGCGGTCGCGCAGATAGGCCGGGAACGTGTCCCGCTGGTAGCGGGTCGGCGCCACAGCGGCATCGGCGGCGTCGAGGGCGCCGAGCTGCATGGAATTCTTCAGGCGCAGGCGCCAGATCACCTCCTCGTTGGTGACCGGGAACTCGGGATCGAAATCGAGATCCTGCCCCTTGGCGTGATAATAATACTCGAAATAGGCCACGTGACGCGCCTTGGGCCAGATATCCTTGAGAAACAGGTTCTCGCCCCAGCCGGTATTCACGACCACCACATCCGGCTCGAAGCCCTGGCTGGCAAGCTCGCGGGCTCTATAGGCAACGCCGTAGGCGCGGCGCAGGCGCGGGATGACGGGAGAATAGCGGTTCTGATAGGGCGCATCCTCCGGACCCGGGACGGCATTGTAGGAAAAATACTTCACGCCCGGAACGGAGCATTGCTTGACCATCCCGAGGCCCACGACCTCATGCCCCTCGGCAACGAAGGTCCGGGCCAGGCGCAGGAATTGGCCCGGAAAATTCTGGTGAACGAAAGCTATCTTCATCGGCTGCCCCTGACGCTCCGTAAGCCTCTAGGGCCGGAACGAGAAAGATGCAACCTCATTACACAGGATTTGGTAAACCGGAAGCAGCCAAGACTTCTTTCTGTTTCTGCTCCAAGTTCTCCAGGGAAAAGCGCTCGATCTCGTTCTCGAACAGCCGATGGTAGTTCAGCTCGGCCTTCAAGTGCAGGAAGACCGCGCCCAAGCCGACTGCCGCCCGGTCCATGAACACGAACTCGCGCGGGACAGTGACGGGCCCCTTCTCCTTCAGAGCCTTGTGGACCTCGAAGGCTTGGCGGCGGCCGTATTCGCCGGGCTTCACCCCGTCGGCCACGGTACGGACCCGATCGTCGAGGAGCGGGGCGTAGATGAAGCGGGCCCAGATGTTGAGGATGTCGATCAGCTCGTTCGAGAGGCTCTTGAAGCCCCAGGTCTCGTAGGCATGGACGACGCGGGCCCGGTCGTCGGTCTGGAGGCCGCGATAAAGATCGACCACGCCGCCGACGAAGCGCGGGTGGAAGATGCGGATGCAGCCGTAATCGAGGAGATTGATCCCCGTCGCCTCCCCACCCTCGGAGAACACCGTGTAATTGCCGAGATGCGGGTCGCCGTGGATGACGGCCGCATGGCTGAAAGGGTGCCACCAGGCCTTGAACATGGCGACCGCCAGCCGGTTGCGGATCTCGACCGGGGCCTCGGTGAATTGCAGGATCTTCTCCCCCTCCAGCCATTCGAGCGACAGAAGCCGTCGGGTGGAGAGCTCAGGGTGAACCCGTGGGACGCGGACCTCCTCCACATCCGCGAGTGTCTGGGCATAGAGCGCCGCGTGCTTGGCCTCGCGCTCGTAATCGAGCTCCTCGCGCACCCGCTCGCCGATCTCCTTGGCGATCTCGCGGGTATCGATGGCGGGATCCATGCGGCGGTGGAGAGCGAAGACGAGCTCGAGCTGGCTCAGATCCGCCTCCACGGCGGATTGCATATCCGGATACTGCAGCTTGCAGGCGATCCTCTCGCCGTCCTTCGTGGTTGCCCGATGGACCTGGCCGAGCGACGCGGCCGCGGCGGGGTTGAGATCGAAGGAGCCGAAGCGGCTCTGCCATTGCGGCCCCAGCTCCGCCTGCATGCGCCTTTTCACGAAGGCGGCCCCCATGGGCGGGGCCTCACTCTGGAGCTTCTGCAGCTCGGCGGCATATTCCGGCGGAATGAGGTCGGGGATGGTGGCCAGCAGCTGCGCCACCTTCATTATCGGCCCCTTGAGCCCGCCAAGCGCCTGCGCCAGCACCGCCGCATTGGATGCGTCGCGGGCATCGCCCCCGAACAGCCGGGAACCGGCCATGCGGGCCGCGACCCCACCCATGTTAGCGCCCACGCGCGCATAGCGGGCGGCGCGCGCGGAGAAGCGGTTCGCTTCGCGGTCGGAATCGGCCATGACGTGGAATCTCTTGCTCTGAACTGGAGAGCTTAAGATATGACGTGCTGCGCCAAGCGCTAGGCCGTGTGGGCGGATTCGACCAAGATCGCAGCATAGGCAAGCGCAGCAGTGGATCAGCTGCAGGCAAGCGTTGCTGCCTGCTCCAGGCTGATGCGATGGACGAGCGGATCAGCATGCCGATGCACCAGCTGCCATTCGGATCCTTCACGGCGATAGACCTGGGTGACGCGCAGCGACCACTCCTGATCCGGCAGACCACCCACCTCGCCATGCTGGCGCTCGATCATCACGAGAACCACGAGGTCGCCTGATGCATACGTTTCCGCCACTTCCAACGTTGCCTCGCCGGCTTCGAAGTAGTCAGCGACCTTCAACAAGCTCTCGCTTCTGTCGTCGTAGCGCGTAGGCTCTCCGCCGAAAGGGTTCATCAGCACGAAGCCGCGAGCATGGGGCGTCAATGCCAGATAGCGATGCATGTCCCCGCCCATGAACGCCGACGTGGCCTCCTCTGTGCGCTGGACGAGCGCGGCAAGCTCCTCGTCCGTGATGCTTCGGTGTGTCATGGCCACATTCTATGATCCCGCCCCGTGCCTGCTAACAGTCGCATGTCACGAATGTTATTCGACCCCGCGGGAGCCCTCACGCGGCCGAGGGCGAGCCTGTCCCGAAGAGCCGATAGCTTCGTCTATACCGGCCTTGTTAAAGCAGGAAATCGCCGGATTTCAGGCTGCGGATCCCGGCAAGACGGATGATGCCCTCCGCATCATGGTCGGCATCCGTATTCAGGAAGACCCGTGCCTCGGAGCCTGCAGCCTCATACCGAACCTGGCCGGCTGCCGTGAACTCCCCTTTGCCGATGAACGCGAAGGCCTGATTTCCAGCGCGCAGCGCGTTGGCATCGATCCTCGACAGATCCAGATGATCCTGGGCGCTATGGCTGAAGTCACGCACGACGTCCGCGCGGCTCGGAGCGGACCCGACAGCACCGATGGATGGCCAGCGGAACACATCGGCCTCGGATCCGCCGGACAGCCAGTCCTTCCCAGTGCTGCCGAGGATGGTGTCCCGACCGGCATCGCCATAGAGCCTGTCATCGCCCGCATTGCCGGAGAGGCTATCGTTGCCGGCTCCGCCGCGAAGCGTCTTGTGGCCCGTAGAGCCTTTCAGCACATCGTCGAACGCACTGCCCCACACGCCCTCGATGCTGGAGAAACGGTCGCCGGAGGCATCGCTGCCAGCCTGCGTCCTTTTCAGGAGGTCGATGACCACACGCCCCGGGGAATCGCGGTAATCAGCATAATCGAAGCCGCTGCCGCCCGACAGGAGATCTGCCCCCGGCCCGCCCCGGAGATGATCATTGCCGCTGCCGCCAGAGAGCGAGTCGTTGCCGCCACCGCCATAGATGCGATCATTGCCGCCGCCGCCCCTCAGAACGTCCGCGGCATCATCCCTGAGATCGGGACCGCTGCCGGACTTGAGGTCCAGACGGAACACCTTGCCGCCGTAATCGACGATATAGAGGTTTCCGGATCCATCCTCCCCCATGGATGAAACGGAACTGATCGGGCCACCTCCCACTGCGACCTGTCCCGTCAGATCCTGGAACGACCACGAGCCGGCGGCGCGTTGCAGGGACCAGATCCCGCTGCTGGCGAAATCGGAGAAGAAATACGTTCCCTGAAAATCCTGCTCCGGGCCGCGATAGACATAGCCTCCCGTGACCGCCTGACCGAGACTGCGATCATAAAAATGGATCGGGTTCGTATAGTTCGGGAACGCTCCGGGATTGAACGGTCCCTCGGTGGCACTCCAGCCGTAATTGGCGCCAGCCCTTCCGAAATTGATCTCTTCGTAGGTGCTCTGGCCGACATCGCCGATATACATCTCGCCGGTCAGACGGTCGAAGCTCACGCGCCATGGGTTGCGCAGGCCGGCCGCATAAATTCCCGTTCCCACCGCACTGCCTGCGAGACCATCGATGGATGCTGGATTATCCACCGGCAGGGCGTAGTTCCTGGTGGCATCCGCTGGGAAGGCATCGGACCTCACGTCGAGCCGCAGGATCTTGCCCAGTTGGTTGCCGAGGCTTTGCGAATTGGCTCCGTTTGCGCCATCGCCGGTCGCCACATAGAGATAGCCGTCAGGGCCGAAGCCGATCCACCCGCCGCGATGATTGGTGGACGACGGGTAATCGATCCGGTCGATGAGCCGCATGCTGCCGGCATCTGCAACGAGGGGGTTGGACGCCAGCGTCTTGTATTCGCGGATCTCCACATCGCCGGCTGTCGTGCTGAGATAGACATAAAACGTCCGGCTCGTGGCAAAATCGGGCGCGAAGGCAAGGCCGAGAAGGCCCTGCTCCCCATCGGTCGCGACCTGGGTGGACACGTTGAGAAAAGAGGTGCCGAGGGTCTGGCCCGTGGCGGTGTCATAGACCTTCACCAGCCCGCGCTTCTCGAGGATGAAGAGGTGCCTTGGATTACCCGGCGCCGACGTCAGGTACAGGGGATTTTCCAGGCCGGACACGATGATGCTGGCCGCCATCGTGGGCGGGATTCTGGCGTCGGGATCGTAGCCGTAGATCTCATCCGCCGCGCCGGTGCCGCTCAGCCTGTCTGCAGCCTGACTCCCGATACGAACTGCCATGGTCGACCTCCAGGTCTGGCCCCAACACGGCGATCGTTATGTCGTTCTTGACGGTCCGGCTGCCCTGGGCGGCGGGATAACCAGTCGCTCAGGGCAGGATGTTCACGCCGTTTCTTTCTCCATCGCCTCCAGCTCGCCGATCAGGCGCTCGATCATGGACAGCCCGATCTGCCAGAAGGATGGGTCGCTGGCATCGAGACCGAAGGGCGCGAGAAGCTCCGAGTAGTGCTTGGTGCCGCCTGCCGAGAGGAGCGCGAAATAGCGGTCCACGAAGCCTTCGTTGGAGCGTTCATAGACGCCGTAGAGCGAGTTAACGAGGCAATCGCCGAAGGCATAGGCGTAGACGTAGAACGGCGAATGGATGAAGTGGGGGATGTAGGTCCAGAAGCTCTCGTAGCCGGGACCCAAGCGGATCGCCGTCCCGAGGCTCTCGTCCTGAACCGACATCCAGAGCTCGCACAATTTGTCCGCCGTGAGCTCGCCGTTGCGGCGCTCCAGATGCACCTTGCGCTCGAAGGAATAGAACGCGATCTGGCGCACCACCGTGTTGATCATGTCCTCGACTTTCGCCGCCAGCATCGCCTTGCGCTGGACCGGATTGGTGGTCTGGTCGAGGAGGCGGCGGAAGGTGAGCATCTCGCCGAAGACGGATGCCGTCTCGGCCAGCGTCAGGGGCGTGGGCGCCATGAGCGCGCCGTTGGGGCCGGCCATGACCTGATGCACGCCATGTCCCAGCTCATGAGCCAGCGTCATCACGTCCCGCGGCTTGCCCTGATAGTTCAGGAGCACGTAAGGGTGGGCCGAGGGCACCGTCGGATGGGCGAAGGCACCGGGCGCCTTGCCGGGACGGGTCGGCGCATCGATCCAGTCCTCGTCGAAAAAGCGCTGCGCGATGTCGGCCATGCGCGGCGAGAAGGCTGAATACGCCGAGAGAACCGTGTCTTTCGCCTCGTTCCAGGCAATGGTGCGCTGCTCGATCTTGGGCAGGGGCGCGTTGCGGTCCCAATGATCGAGCTTGTCCTTGTTGAACCACTTGGCCTTCAGGGCATAATAGCAGTGCGACAGGCGCGGATAGGCCTCGCGCACGGCGGAGACCATTGCCTCCACGACCTCACGCTCGACTCGGTTCGCGAGGTGACGGGAATCGGCCACATCCTCGAAGCCGCGCCAGCGGTCGGAGATCTCCTTGTCCTTGGCGAGCGTGTTGGTGATGAGGGTGAAGGTGCGAAGATTGGCCTTGAAGGTCTTGGCCAGGGCGTCCGAGGCGTCCTTGCGCACGCTTTCGTCCGGATCCTGCAGCTTGTTCAGGGTCGGCTCGATGGGCAGCTCCTCACCGCGCACCGTGAAACGCAAGGACGCGATGGTCTCGTCGAACAGGCGGTTCCAGGCCGAGCGGCCGGTGACCGACTTTTCGTGGAAGAGCTGCTCGATCTTGTCCTCGAGCTGGTAGGGCTTGTCCTTGCGCAGATCCTCGATCCACGGCTTGTAGTGAGCGAGCGGCTCCTCGCTCTTGGCCCTGTCGAGAACCTCGTCGTCGATGCGATTGAGTTCGAGACCGAAGAAGAGCAGCTCGGTCGAGGCGGCGGTCAGGCGCTCCTGCGTGTCGCCGTAGAACTTCGCGCGGACCGGGTCGGTGGTGTCGCCGGAATAGACGAGGCCCGCATAGGACATGAGGCGGCCGAGAAGGTCTTCGAGCGCCTCGTATCGCTTCACCACCTCGTCCAGTCGCACGGACGCCTTCTCGCCTCGCGCCATCTCGTCGAGCTTGCCACGGAAGGCTTCGGCAAACGCTTTGCACTCGGTTTCGGCCTTCGCGAGATCCCGCTTGAATTCCTCGCTGTCCATGCCGGGATAGAGATGGGACAGGTTCCATTCGGGCAGCGGCCCAAGTTCGGCCTGCGCGGCGGCAGAGGATGGATGGTGCAAGGGGGAAGCTTTCTGAAGGGTCACGGACGATAGCCTGATTGGGATCGGTCTAACGGAATGGTTCTGCACACATATTGGCCGCCGCGCGCTCCGGATCAACCCATATCGGCGGAGGGATTAATTCCGCTCCCGCCCTCCGTTAAGAGCCGGTTTACCCTTCTCGACCAGCATCGCCCGAACGATTCTCGGATACTCCTTAAGCCTTCATGCCCCTGTCCCAACTCCTCGCAGACGAGATCCGCGCCCTTCGTGGGGATGCGGCACGCCTCGATGGATGTTCGGAGCGGGAAAGGATTGCAAGGCTGGCGGATCGAGCCGCCCGGTCTGCCCTGCCGGTTCTGATCGAGGGCGAACCGGGAAGCGGCGCACGGGCGCTGGCCCGTGCGATCCACGATTGCGGCGAGCGGAAGGAGCGCCCCTTCCTGCGCCTGCCTGCCGGGGAGGCGCCCGTCCAGAGCGAGAGACCCACAGGCGTTTCGGGTCTTCTCAAGGAGGCCATTGGCGGCACGCTGTTCATTCAGGATGTCGAATGTTTGGGCGGTGAAGGGCAGAATGACCTGCTGGATTGCCTTTACCGTCAGGATGCAGGGCGCGCCCACCGTCGGCCCGATGTGCGAATCATCGCATCGGGCTCCGATCTTGCCGGCTCGGTGCGGGAAGGCCGTTTTCGGGAAGATCTCTTCTATCGGCTCCAAGCCCTGCCCATCACCCTTCGCCCGTTGAGGGCACAGCGTGATGCCATCCCTGAGTGGGCCCAGCTTTTCATCGGCCGTTTCGCTGCCGACGAGGGCAAGAAAATCAGGGGCCTGTCAGCCGATGCGGCAGCCTTGCTCGCTCGTTACGATTGGCCCGGAAACCTGCGGCAACTGGAAAACGCGCTCTACCGCGCCGTGATCATGGCCGAAGGGCCGTTTCTCACGTCGACGGAATTCCCGCAGGTTGCATCCCATCTGCGAGGAATACGCATCGACATCCCGCCGGTTCCCGTATTACGCGCATCCTCGTCGACGAGGCCTGCTCCTGCTCCCGAGAGCGAGCACGTTGCAAGACGCGACCCCCATGCCCTGTCGCTCATCAACGATGCGGGCGAGATGGTGACCCTCGCCGATCTGGAGGCCCGGGCGATCCGGTTCGCGCTCGCTCACTACCAGGGCCGCATGTCGGCCATCTCCCGTCATCTCGGCATCGGTCGGTCGACCCTTTACAGAAAATTGAAAGAACTTGGCTTAGACGATGAAGCCGCATGACGTTTCGCGCGTTAAGCGTAACAGAGCGTGTGCGGGAACACCGACGAAATTCATTTGGTGGAGGCATCTCCCATCCTCCACTTTCATTGCGACGAGGAGCAAGGTCATGCGTGACTTGCGCAAGACGGCACTTTGGCTTGGTCTCATCGGATCAGTCTCCCTCCTCCCCCTGTCCGCCCTGGCGGAAGATGCGGGCAGCCCCCGGACCGATATCATTCAGTCCGTTCCTGCGGAGCCCTCGTTCCACGATCTGGGCGTCGAGGAGGCCCCGGCGCAGAAAGACGTGGCCTCACAGGCGATCCCGATCCCTGAGCCGGCTCCGGTCACCATCGAGTCGGTCGATCTGAAGCCGGCCTCGTCCATCGACATTCCTTTGCCCGATGCGGCCCCCGTCGTGGCCCTGATGCAGACGGATCTTTTCCGCATGGCCGTGGAGGGCTTGTTCGCGGACGATGCCGCCATGCGAGAACTGCGCGTGAGCGGCAAGGACCGGGAAGCTTTGTCCGCCTTCTACGCGCAGGCCCAGCGCCCGATGATCTGGGCGCAGGACGGCGCCTGGTCACCCGCTGCCCAGGTGGTGATGGAGCGCCTGAAGGCCGCTGACGAGGATGGCCTCGATCCCGCCGATTATTTCCTGCCCGACAGGGGATTGCGCAAGAATGCGACGCCGGCCCAATGGGCCCAAGCCGACGTGAAACTCTCCCTGTCCGTGATCCGCTATGCTCGCGATGCCCGCGGGGGGCGCATCGATCTTGCCCGCCTTTCGCCTCTGGTGACCCCGAAGCTCGCCCTGCCGGCGGTCGATGAGGTGCTGAGCAAGGTCTCCTCCGCCGGGGATGCGGGCGGGGCCCTCGAGGCCTACAACCCGCCTCATCCCGGCTACAAGGCGTTGAAGGAGCGGCTGGCGAAACTGCGCGAGAGCCATCCCTCGCAGCCGAGCGTGCGCCTGCCCCGGGGACCGATCCTGCGCGTGGGCATGAAGGATCCGCGCGTCCCCCTGATCCGCGCCCGTTTCAATCTCGCGAAGGGCGCGGACAATCAGACCATCTATGACGAGCGCGTTGCCTCCGCAGTGGCTGAATTCCAGAAGGAGAAGGGCCTGCCGAATACGGGCGTTCTGAACGCCCAGACGGTGGCGGCCCTCTCGGGCCCCTCGGTGGCCCAACGACAATCCGACCTGATCGCCAATATGGAGCGCTGGCGCTGGCTGCCCGCCGATCTGGGGCAGCGGCACATCATGGTGAATGTGCCCGAATTCCGCCTGCAGATGGTCGAGGGACGTAATACAGTCTATCAAACGCGCGTCATCGTCGGCAAGGAACAGTCGCAGACGCCGATCTTCTCCGAGAACATGAAGTATCTCGTGGTCAATCCGTCCTGGACGATCCCGCCGTCGATCATGAAGAAGGAAATCCTTCCGGCGCTGGCCAACGATCCCTATTACGCTGCGCGCAAGGGCTACAAGATCATCCGCCGGGGTGACCGGATCACGGTGCAGCAGCCGCCGGGGGAGCGCAATGCGTTGGGCTTTCTGAAGTTCATGTTCCCCAACCAGCATGCGGTCTATCTGCACGACACGCCGAACCGCAATCTGTTCTCGGCCAGCAAGCGCGCCTTCAGCCATGGCTGCGTGCGCGTCGACAAGCCCTTCGAGCTCGCGGAAGAGATCATGGGCAAGGATGGAAAATGGACCGAGGAGAGGCTGCGCGGGCTCATCGGCAAGGGCGAGCGCACCGTGCACCTGACAAATCCCCTGCCCGTACATCTGACCTACTTCACGCTCGCGGTCGACGTGAAGGGCGAGGTGAAGCGTTTCGAGGATCTCTACGGTCTCGACCGCAAGGTCCGCGCCGCCCTGAACCTGTCCGAATAGCTCCCTCTTCCCGCCGCCTTTTTCAGCGAATTTCTTTCTCTCACTTAACGGGAAGGTAACCGTCCTCGGCAAAGATCCTTTCACCATAAGGATTGCTGCATCCACGGATGCGGCCCGGTAAAGACGAGTATCACAGTGAGAGTATTGCGTACGGACCGCCTGGCGCGTCGCGCCGGCATTGGTCTTGCGGCCTTTCTGGCCGTCATCGTGGGCGGGGCGCGCGGCACGCAGGATGCCGTCGCCAATGGCGATACCCGCACACTCAGCCTTTACAACAACAACACCAAGGAAAGCCTCACCGTCACGTTCCGACGCAACGGCCAGTACGATTCGGGCGCCCTGCAGCAGCTCAACTGGTTCCTGCGCGACTGGCGGCGCGACGAGCCGACCCGCATGGATCCGCGCCTGTTCGATACGGTGTGGGAGGTCTATCGCGAGTCCGGCTCGAACGAGCCGGTGCGTGTGAATTCGGGCTACCGCTCGCCTAATACGAATTCGATGCTCCGTCGGCGCTCCAGCGCGGTGGCCAAGAACAGCCAGCACATGCAGGGCAAGGCCATGGATTTCTACCTGCCGGATGTGTCGACCGTGCGCCTGCGCGCCATCGGCATGCGGCTCCAGAACGGCGGCGTCGGCTATTATCCCAATGCCTACACGCCCTTCGTCCATCTCGACGTGGGCAGCGTGCGCGCGTGGCCGCGCATGACCCGTGCCCAGCTCGCCAGCATCTTCCCAGACGGCAAGACCGTGCACATCCCCTCCGACGGCAAACCCCTGCCCGGCTACGACGAGGCCCGCGCCGAGGTGCTCGCCAAGGGCGGCACGGTCGCCGGCTACACGGCGTACGCGGATGCGGAGGAGGCCATTGCCAACCAGCCGCGCCGCAAGAGCTTCTGGGCCACCCTGTTCGGCATCGGCGACGACGAGGAGGAGGATGCGGAGGAGATCCGCGTGGCCTCGAGGCCGGGCCGGGCGTACATCGCCTCCCGCCAGTCACAGCCTTCGCAGAACTATTACGCCAGCGACGACAATTCATCCGTCTATGCAGCGCTGCAGCCGGGCCAGGCTCCGGAGCCGACGCGCCGGGCCCCGGTCGCGATCCAGCCACGGCCTGAACCGCCCACCCCTGCGGTCGTAGCGGCCATGGGACCGGCCCTGCGTGAGGATCTGACGCCCCCAGCCTCCGCGCCGCTGCCGCCGACCCGGATCAACGGAGCGCCCGGCACCGTCCAGACGGCATCGGGACCCGCCCTGGGGTGGCAGCAGGGGCCGGAAGCCCAGTCCGAGATGTCCATCGCCAAGGGCATGGCCTTTGCGCCGATGCCGCCACGCCGTCCCGATGCGGACGATGCGGGCGTCGAGCCCATCGCGGGCACCGTTGCCCTGGCCTATGCCCCGCTTCCGCCGGCCCGCCCGGGTTCGCTCGCGGCCACGAACCCGATCCCTGGCGTTCCGGAATTGCGTGGCTCCACCGAAGTGGCGGCGGTCCAGCATCCATTGCCGCCGCCGCGTCCAGACCTGCGTCCCATCGTGGTCGCCGCCGCGAGCCCGGTCGACATTCCGATCACCGGCTCGACCCCCAGGGAACTGGCGAAGGCAAAGCCCGCAGCGGTTCCCGAAGCCGAGGCTCCTCCGGCCGCGAAGAAGCCGCCGACGACGGCGCTGAGCGCCCTGATGTCGGCGGAGCCCAGCCTGCATATGGGCTTCTCGAGCAAACCCGTGGGCGATCTGGCAACGAATCGCTTCACGGGACCCGCGGTCAAACCGCTCCCCGTCGTGCGCTAAGAAAAGGGCTCCTTTCGGAGCCCTTTTTGTTTGATCAGATCGCTGACAGGAAGGCAGGATCACTCACTCGCCGTGCTGCCGGCCGTAGGGATTGCGCGCCGGCGAAGTCCAACCTTGCGGCGGCGCCTCCGGCTTGTAGACCTCCACCAGCAAGGGGTGGCAGACGGCCGCATCGCTCGAATGCTCCGCGCTGCAATCGCCGCCCGGGCAGGCGGAGAGCGCGCCCAGCAGATCGATCTCGGCGAAGAACTCCAGGTAATCGCCCGGCCTGACGGGGCTCGCCTTCATGAAGTACTGCCCCGTGTCACGCGTGAACCCGGTGCACATGAAGACATTGAGCACGTCGTGCACCGCCGGCTCGACAGCCTCCTTGGGACGATTCAGGCGATGCGCGAGCGCACGGGTCAGGTTCGAGTGACAGCAGTGATGGTAGTCGTGGCCCGAGAGCAGCCGGTGCGTGTAGGGATCGCAGCGCGTGCCGATCACGTCGTGCACGGAGCCGCCGTACTCGTCGAAGCCGTACCAGTCGAGGGTGTCGTGGGTGATCGTCGCCATTGGCCGGAGATACGGCAGGGACGACCACAGCTGGTCTCCGGTCGACAGATGCGTGCCGTTGAGGGCCCTCGTCTTGCCGGAGAAGAAGCGCTCGTCGAGATCGTTCGCCGCCCAGAGATTGAGGTCTCCCACCTGCGGACCCTCGATGCTGACGATTCGGAAAAAACAGCCCGCGGGCACGTCGAAGGAGCGCGCGTCGCGGGGCGGCACGATCACCTCCTCGATCTTCTGCCAGCGCTCGCGAGCCACCCGATATGCGGCGAGATCAGGTCGCGGCAAGGTTTCCACGGGGTAGCAGATGACGGGAGCGATCTTGCGACGCGCATCCGCGTCGACGGGTTCGGACACTTGGTCCCGGGCCAGCTTCATGAATCTCTCCAGCGTTTCGCAGTCGGTTCCTTATAGGAAACCGGATCGTCGCAAGCGAGCGGGAAGCATGCATGGCAGATAGGCGGATAAGGGAAAGAGCGATTTTTGCTTGAGCCGTCCGCTCTCCCTTATGGTATGGCCGCTCCACAAGGACGGCCGCATGACAGACCCGAACCCCCACCGTGCCCTGGAGGACTACCCGAGCCGGAGCTCCGCCGATATCCGCTATTCCGATCTCGACCGGCAGGGCCACGTCAACAATGCGGTCTTCGCCACCTTCTCGGAAGTGGGCCGAGTCGCTTTCATGTACGACCCGGAACGGCCCCTCGCCATCGAGGGCAGGAGCTTCGTCATCGCCCGCCTGCTGATCGATTTTCGGGCTGAGCTCTTCTGGCCCGGCACGGTCGACATCGGCACTGGCGTTCTGAAGGTGGGGCGCAGCTCATTCACGCTGGCACAGGGCCTGTTCAGCAAAGGTCATCTCGCGGCAGCCGCGGAGGCGACCATCGTCATGGTGGACAAGGAAACGCGCCGCTCGACGCCATTGCCACCGAGGACGCTCGACCTCCTGCGAAGCCTGATGCTGACGGACAATTGCCGGACATGAGAAAGGCCCCGCAGGTCGATCTGCGAGGCCTTTGGAAGGCTTGATCGGAAGGAATGGTTCAGACCATCCCGAGCGCCTGCATGTAGAGTTCCAGGATCGCGTCCTCCTCCTGGCGCTCGGCGTAGTCGCGCTTGCGCAAGGAAATGATCTTGCGCAGGACCTTGGTGTCGAAGCCGTTGCCCTTGGCCTCGGCGTAGACGTCCTTGATGTCTCCTGCGATGCCGGCCTTTTCCTCCTCGAGGCGCTCGATGCGCTCGATGAAGGCCTTGAGCTGGTCGGCTGCGACGGATTCGGTGTTGAAAGCTGCGTCATCCATGAGGAAAGCCCCTTACTTGTGGTATTGGCGCCAGTGTTATGGCCATTTGGTTGAAGCCGTTTTAATGCCCCGGCTTCGACTTCTCAAAATTCTCGATCTGGGAAGGCTTTGCCTCGCGCTGGTGGCGGTCCTTCCATTCCTCGTAGGGCATGCCGTAGACGTGGGTCCGGCTCTCATCCTTGGAGAGCGCGACGCCCCGCTCGTCGGCGGCCTCTTTCAGCCAGTTGGACAGGCAGTTCCGACAGAAACCCGCCAGATTCATGAGATCGATGTTCTGGACATCGGCCCGTTCCCGCAGATGCTCGACAAGCCTGCGGAAGGCGGCGGCCTCCAGCTCGGCCTGAGTTTTCGCGTCGATATCCTTCATGAGCCTACCCTCCATGCTGGCGCAGGCGGTCGCGCGTGCGGGTGCCGAAAATCTGAGGCGCCCGAAGCTCCTGCCGGCCGGCGAGCGGCTCGAGCAGCCGCGCGAAGCGCTCTGCCCATTCCTCAGCGCCCTCCTCCGACGCGATCAGATCCTGCCGGATCTCGATGAGCGCATTGGCGAGGCCCCGGATGGTGGCGTGACGGTCGACGGTATCGCCTGCAAGAGCCCCATCATAGGGCTCGTTGTCGCCGACGACGAGTCCGTCCTCGGCCTCCAGCCCTTCCAGAAGCGGCCTGGCGAAGCGATCGTCCGCATCCCACAGGATTCCCACATGCCAGGGCCGCGGCCAGCCGCGCCAGATCGGCGTGAAGCTGTGGACCGTCACGACGACGGGCGGATGTCCTGCCGCCATGGCCTTGTGGATCGCGTCCGCAATCGCATCGTCGTATGGATCGTAGAACCGGGCGATGCGCCTTTGCACCTCGACGTCGTCCACTTTGGCATTGCCCGGCACCACCGCGCCGTCGGACAGTCGCATGACCAGGGTCGGATCGTCCCGGCCTCGATTCGGGTCGATGACGAGCCGCGAGAACTGGGTCAGAATCGCCGGAGCGCCCAAACGGCGAGCCAGAGAGCGGGTCACGGCGGCGGCCCCGATGTCATAGGCGATGTGGCGCGCGAACTCGGATTCCGGCAGGCCCAGATCGCTTAAGTCAGGCGGCACGGCGTTGGACGCATGATCGCACAAGATCAGGATTCCCGATTGGACGGAGCCGGGAACGACCTCGACAGGATGAGGCTCTGGGCAAGGATCGTCGAGCTTGAGCGCGGCGGAAGTGGACATAGGGAGGGACGGATTTCAGGAAGGGTGGATTGAACGGCGGAGGAAAAGCCTTACCCTGCCCCTCCAACCCTGACAACGCGACGTTCCGCGCAACACACTTTCACAACGATCATGACCGCCCCATCCACAACGGCCCGGCTCGAACCGGGCTTCGCCTCGGCTTTTGCCGCGCTCTGTCTGGGCGCCGTCGCCATGGGAATTTCCCCAATTTTCGTGCGCTTCGCCTCCTCCGCTATGGGCGGGGCGCCGGCCGATGTGGGGCCCTTTGCCAGTGCCTTCTGGCGCGTCTCGCTCTGCCTGCCCCTGCTCTATGCATGGATGCGAATCGAGGAGAAGCGCGCACCCGCCGATGCGCCGAAGGTGCGGTTTTCCAAGGCAAGCATCTTCGGCGGCATCGTCTTTGCGGGCGATCTCTTCTTCTGGCATCTGGCGATCCTTAAGACGACGGTGGCGAACGCCACCTTCTTCGCCACCATGGCTCCGCTCTTCGTCGTGCTGATCGTCTGGCTCGTGCTCAGGCAGCAGGTGTCGCGGGGCACCTTCATGGGTCTTGCCCTGTGCCTTCTCGGCGGCGCGGCTTTGATCGGCCAGAGCCTTCAGGCGGATCCCGCCCGGATCGAAGGAGATCTCTACGGCGTCGCCACAGCCTTCTTCTTCGGCCTTTATTTCCTGGCCGCAAGCCGGGCGCGCAAGACGGCAGGCGCCGCGCGGGTCACGTTCGAGGCTGGCCTCATCACCTCCGCCATTCTTCTGGTCATCGCGCTGCTCTTCGACACGCGAGTGATCCCGCAGACGGCGCAAGGCATCGCGGCGCTTCTCGCCATGTCCTATGTCAGCCATGCGGGCGGCCAGGGGCTTCTCGCCATCGCGCTCGGGCGATTGCCTGCGGTCTTCTCATCGCTGGTGATTTTCCTGGAAGCGATCGCAGCGGCCGTGTTCGGCTGGGCGATCCTCGGCGAGGAACTGACGCTGATCCAGAGCCTGGGTGGCGCCTTGATTCTGTTCGGCATCTGGACCGCGCGGCCCAAGTTCCCCAAGGCCGATGCGCTGGACGAGTGAGTCCCGGATCCTCTCCATTTGAAGAGCAAAAATCGGCCGAAGGCTCTCCGACCGTGTCGGAAAGGCCATGCGGCCTGCAAAATCTGCAGCATCCCTGCTGTAAAGTCTTGCCCCGGCTCAACTTCTGGCAGACAACGATTCGACATAGTTCTCACAGCATTGTGCGATTTCATTCCTTTCGATTCGATCATACCGCATCCATGAATGCCGTTCTCCTCACCTCGTCTCCCCGTTGGCGGCGAAGCCTTGCACTCGCATCGTTCCTCGTCGGTGGGTGCCTTCTGGCCGCATCGCCCGCGAAGGCGGACCTGCGTCTGTGCAACATGACGTCGAGCCGGGTCGGTATCGCGCTGGGCTACCGGGACGCGCAGGGCTGGGTGACGGAAGGCTGGTGGAATCTCACGGCCCGCGCCTGCGAGACCATGCTCAAGGGTCAGCTCGGCGGACGCTTCTATTATATCTACGCCATCGATTACGACCGGGGCGGCGAATGGAGCGGGCGCTCCTTCATGTGCACCCGGGAGCGCGAATTCACGATTCGCGGAACGGAAGATTGCCTCGCCAGAGGCTTTGATCGCAGCGGCTTCTTCGAAGTCGATACAGGTGAACAGAAGAGCTGGACAATCCAGCTCACCGAAACGAACCGGCCAGGGGGGCCATGACGATGAGACGCGACCGGCGCACGAAGATCCTTGCAACCTTGGGACCGGCTTCCGAGAACCCGGAGATGATCGCCAAGCTGTTCCAGGCCGGCGCCGACGTCTTCCGCCTCAACATGAGCCACCTGCCGCGCGAGAAGCTGAAGGAGCGGGTCGAGATGATCCGCGCCGTCGAGGCCAAGTTCAAGCGCCCCATCGCGATCCTGGCCGACCTGCAGGGTCCCAAGCTGCGCGTGGGTGCTTTCGAGGGCGACAGCGCCATGCTGGTGCCGGGCCAGAACTTCACGCTCGATGCCGACAAGACTCCCGGCACCAAGGATCGCGTGCACCTGCCCCATCCGGAGATCCTGTCCTCCCTCGAGCCGGGCCACACGGTGCTGATCGACGACGGCAAGCTGCGTCTGCGCGTAAAGAGCGTGAAGCAGGGCTCGGCCACCACATCGGTCGAGGTCGCGGGCAAGATCTCGAACCGCAAGGGCGTGAGTCTGCCTGACACCACGATTCCCGTTGCCGCCATGACCGAGAAGGACCGCTCGGATCTCGAAGCGGCGCTCGATGCCGGCGTGGACTGGATCGCCCTCTCCTTCGTGCAGCGTCCCGAGGACGTGGCCGAGGTGAAGAAGGTCGCCCGTGGCCGCGCGCTCGTGATGTCCAAGCTCGAGAAGCCGCAGGCCATCACTCGCCTCGACGAGATCATGGAAATCTCCGACGCGGTCATGGTCGCCCGCGGCGATCTCGGCGTGGAAATGCCGCTGGAGAAGGTGCCTGGCATCCAGAAGCGCATCATCCGCGCCGCCCGCCGCCTCGGCAAGCCGGTGGTGGTGGCGACCCAGATGCTGGAATCGATGATCACGTCGCCGGTGCCGACCCGCGCTGAGGTCTCCGACGTGGCAACCGCCGTCTACGATGGCGCGGATGCGGTGATGCTCTCGGCCGAGAGCGCCTCGGGTCAGTATCCGATCGATGCGGTCGCCACCATGAGCCGGATCGCGGAAGAGGTGGAGCAGGACCAGAACTACTGGTCGATCATGCGCACCCTGAACGCAGCGCCGGAGGCCACCGGATCGGACGCCATCGCGGCGGCTTCCCACCAGATCACCGACACGCTCAACATCAAGACGGTGGCGGCCTGGACCTTCTCGGGCTCGACGGCCTTCCGCATTGCCCGCGAGCGACCGAACTCGACGGTCATTGCGCTCACCCCGAGCGTCAACACGGCCCGGCGTCTGGCTCTGGTGTGGGGCGTGCATTCGATCCGCACGAAGGACGCCAGCGATATCGACGACATGGCCTTCCGCGCCTGCAAGTTCGCCCTGCGCGAGGGATACTCGTCGGTGGGCGACCGCATCATCATCGTGGCCGGCATGCCCTTCGGCACGCCCGGGGCCACCAACATGGTGCGCATCGCCTTCGTCAACCAGGAACACGCTGCCCAGGCTTAATCCACCCCGATCCTGGCCGGCGCGACCCGTTCGGCCAGGGCCACGATGGCGGCAAGGACCGTCTCCTGATCGGCATATTGCGGCATATGGCCGATGCCCGGCATCAGGATCAGCTCCGCACCCGGCACCTCCCGGGCGAAGGAGACGCTGTGGAGGTCGGTCCAGACGATCTCGTCCCTGTCGCCCGCGACCACGGTGACGGGCAACCGGATCTCCCGGTAGCGCATGCTCTGCCGCAGGACCGCATCATACATGACGGCGAAATCCTCCATGTTCGCTTCATAGCTTCTCGGCCGGAAAGCCAGGGGGATGAAGCCCTCCGTCACGATGCCCCGCGGAGCTGCCTGCGGCCGGAAGGTCTTTCTCTTCATCGAGGGCCGGAGCATGAGAAGAACCGGCACGGCAAGCGTGCGCATGAGCAGCCATCCTGCCTGGGAATCGATCAGACGCCGGTACCAGCCGATATAGCCTCCGGGCCAGGGCGACGTGATACCGGAAAGGACGAGGATCGCTCCCGTCACGTCGGCATGATCGAGGGCGAGGTGCGGGACGATGGTTCCCGACCAGGAATGCCCGACGATCACTGCATTCCGAACGCCCAGCTGCCTTAAGGCACCCGCGATAAGCACCGCCTGGCGGGCAGGCTCTGCTTCGCTCAGGCCCGGTTTGCGCTCACTCCAGCCGTGTCCAGGCCGATCGAAGGCGAGGACCCGGTAGCTTTGCGAGAGAGACCGGCCAAGGCCCAGCATGGATTCGACGAGGTTGGATGAGGCGCCGTGCAGCAGGACGACGGCCCCGCGCGCCGGCTCCTCGTTAGGCCCCTCCTCCCGGTAATGGAGCCTGCAGCCGTCGACCTCGACGAACCGGCCGGTCGGCGGGAAGCGCCTCTCGATGGTCCGGGCATAGAGATAGGTGAAAGCGGCTCCCAGGGCGAGGAGCACGAACGGCGCAACAACGACGAGAAGCAGGGTCATCCCCGCAAGCTGGGTTTAGAGGTCCTGCCCGTCAACCTCGGGGCCGAGGCGGTTCACGATGGTCTTCACGTCGGACATCTGCGGATTGATCGTGAGCACCCGGCGATACGCCTTGAGGGCCCGCGCCTTGTCGTCCGAGGCCATGAGGATGTGGCCAAGCCCGGTCCAGGCGTTGAAGTGGCGGGGTTCGATTTTGATCGCCCGGTGCAGGTCGGCCATGGCGCCCACCGGATCGTCGAGCTGGTAGAAGACGGTCGCCCGCTTGTACCAGGCTTCCGCCCAGTTGGGCTGGAGCGCCAGAACGCGGTCGATCAGTTCGATGGCGAGCGGAAAGTCCTTCTTCCCGTAGGCCTCGGCCGCCCGGTTCAGGAGAAGATCGGCCGTATCGGAGCCGGACCGGGCAAAGCGCCGTTCGATCAGGGAGGAGATACCTTCCGCCTCACGCTCGGTCTGAGCCTTGCCCAGGCGCTCGAAGAGCTCATCCAGCGTGGAAGCCCGGGGGGGCGCCTGAGGCGGCTGGGCCTGCTCCTTCGAATCCTTGGGACGCGCAGGCTCCTGCGCACTGAGCGGGAGTGCGGCAAAGCTTAAGGTGAAGGCCAGCAGGCACGCGAAAAAACGCATGCCGGGATTTTAGGGTCCCGGCATGCGCGGTCAATTCAGATTCTCGTGTGCGGCATCGCCGCACGCGCTGACTTAGCCCTGACGAGCCTTGTAGCGCTTCTGGGTCTTGTTGATGATGTAGACCCGGCCCTTGCGACGAACCAGCTGGTTGTCGCGGTGGCGGCCGCGGATCGACTTCAACGAGTTACGGATCTTCATATCCGGTCTCCTGCGGCCCTTCGGGAAGGCCGGAAAAAAGAAAATGGTGGGCGCGGCTGGGATCGAACCAGCGACCCCTACGATGTCAACGTAGTGCTCTCCCGCTGAGCTACGCGCCCGGGAAACGGTGATTTTGACGTCCCGCTTCGGCTGTGGGGGCGATATACCCACAAGCGGGCTTTGGCGCAAGCCTGATGACCGGCCTTTTTTAGGCCGCCATCATTTTATCGACTTCGCTCACCAGATCGCGCAGGTGGAACGGCTTCGACAGGACCTTGGCATCGCGCGGGGCCTGGGAATCCGGGTTGAGCGCGACGGCGGCAAAGCCGGTGATGAACATCACCTTGATTTCCGGATCGAGCTCGGTCGCCTTGCGGGCAAGCTCGATGCCATCCATCTCCGGCATGACGATATCCGTCAGGAGGAGCTCGAAGGGCTCCTCGCGCAGGCGGTTATAGGCGGAAAGGCCGTTATCGAACGAGGCAACGTCATAGCCTGCATTCTCCAGCGCCTTCACGAGGAAGCGGCGCATGTCGTTGTCATCTTCGGCAAGAAGGATCTTCATCGGTTGCCAGTCCCGAATCGTGGCGGATGTGCTCGCTCCTTCATGACGGATCGAGGGTAAACAAGCCGTGAAGTTCGGACGCAGCCTTGCTACGATATTGTCATGGACAGGCGGCGGCGCTGCCTTACACTAGCGCGGAGACCTGCTTTTTTTCCAACACAACCAAGATTCTGATGCGGCCAGCCATCGTTGATGAGTTCGACCCCCCCTTCACCGTCACCGAACCTTCGGCGCAGACGATTCCCTTCGTCTTCAATGTGCCGCATGCGGGTGCCGTCTATCCGGCCTCCTTTCTGGCTGCGTCCCGCCTCGATGCCATTGCCCTGAGGCGATCCGAGGATGCCTTCGTCGACGAGCTTTTCGGCTCGATGGCGGATCTTGGCGCCCCTCTCATGACCGCGCGCTTCCCGCGGGCCTATCTCGACCTGAACCGGGAGCCCTACGAACTCGATTCCCGAATGTTCGACGGACGCCTGCCGCCCTTCACCAACACCCGCTCCATGCGGGTGGCCGGAGGCCTCGGGACCATTCCCCGCATCGTGGCGGACGGGCAGGAGATCTACCGCTCGCGCCTCCATGTGGAGGAGGCCCTGCACCGGATCGAATGGCTCTACAAGCCCTATCACCGGACCCTTCGGCATCTCGTGCGCCGCACGGCGCAGCACTTCGGGCATACCATCCTGATCGATTGCCATTCCATGCCCTCCTCCAGCGTCAGCCGCGAGGACGGGGCCAAGGCCGACATCGTGCTCGGGGACCGCTACGGAACGAGCTGCGCCACCCTTCTGATCGACTTGGTGGAAGCGGCCTTGAGAGGGCGCGGCTACACGGTGGTCCGCAACAAGCCCTACGCGGGCGGCTTCATCACCGAACATTACGGCGAGCCGGCCCTAGGCCGGCATGCGCTTCAGATCGAGATCAACCGGGCGCTCTACATGGACGAGCGCAGCATGCATAAGAAATCCGGCTTTGCGGTTTTGGCAGGCGATCTGACGCAGGCCTTTGCTCAGGTGATCTCGGATATCGAGGGCGAGCTGACGATCCGGTCTGTTGCGGCGGAGTGAGCCTCAACGCCTTGTGCTCTAGGGCCTCGGGCCGAAAAGTGGACCCATTCTCGGGGTCAATTCGGATGCTCAATCCCTAAAGGAGCGCATCGTCTGGGCGGAAAGTCGGATCCACTTTTCGCTGACCCGGACCTCGGTTCCGTACGACGCGCCAAAGCCGGGCAAGAAAAAAGGCCACTGTTGCCAGCGGCCCGAAGTTTAGGGAGGAAACGCCCAAGAAGGGCTACGATAAGGCGACGCCATCGCCATATCGCACTGCAATAATTACGCCGCATCGCACAAGTTGCAACCAAAATCTTGGCTTTTGTCATGCTTTGTACGCATGACTGCTTGGATGCGGATCGATGGCTCTGAGGTAGAAGGCCAGGCTGAGCAGCAGCCAGCCCGCGAGAGCGGCGAAGACGAGGCGATAACCCTCCGGTCGGTAGAGCCCCTGATCGGACCGTCACATGAGATCGATCAGCATTCCCGTCACACTCTGGGAGAGAAAGGCCCCTCCCATGGTGCCGATGTTCATGAGCGTGATGCCTCGCCCCGTCAGCGTTGACGGGAACAGCGACTTTCCATGGCTGGTCAGGATCGGCGTATAGGCCACACAGAGGCCGAAGAGCGGGAACCAGATGGTTGCGGAGGTCCGATCGAGAGGCACGAAACCAGAACGACGAGGAGCAAAATCGTCGCCGTACTGCCGATGAGAACGGGCTTCTTGTAGCTGCCCCAGAACCGGTCCATCGCACCCCAGAGCAGCATGCCGCAGATCTGAGCCGTCGCGCCGAGCAGCAGGATGTTCCCTCTCATGCCGAGATCGGCCCCGTGCACGTCCGACAGCCAAGGGCCGCCCCAGAGCCCGATGACGGAGGCAAAGCATCCATAGGTGGTCAGGTGCATAAAGAAGACCGGCCAGAAGGAAGGCACCTTTAGGGCGGCAGCCACGCCTCGGAAGGCGGCAGCCCAGGTTTCATTCGGCCGGTTCGAGCCGGCATCCCGCGGCACGACTCTGGCGATCGCAAGCACGATGACGACCGTCAGGATAGCCACCGCAAAGAACGAGGCGCGCCAGCCGAAGACGGCGGCCGAGGCCGCCAGCGGAGCCGTCGCCGCCAGGGTGCCCATATTGGCCAAGCCCATCTGCAGGCTCGTGAGCCCGGCGAACCGTTCCGGCGGAAAGCGCCGGGCATAGATTACGAGCGGCGCCATGAAGAAGGTGGAGCAGCCTAATCCCATGAGGACCCGCGCCGCGATGAGCATGGGGGCGGAAGGAGCAATGGCGAAGAATACGGTTCCCACCACCGTCAGGACGGCCGTCGCCAGCATCGTCCTTTTCGGACCGTAGCGGTCGATGAGGATGCCGATGGGGATCTGAACCGCCGCGAAGGCGAAGAAGAAGGCGCTGGAGAGAAAACCCGTCTGGGTGGCCGTAAGATGAAGCTCCCGGGCCAGATCGTTGGCGATGACGCCGATTGAATTGCGCAGGAATTGGCTGACCGCATAGAGGGCGGCGAGCACCGCGATCAGGAACACGGCCGTTTCCGAGCGGGTCGTGCCAAGCTTGGGCGCAATATTCATCGATGCCGTATCCCCTGGAGCACCTTGACTTGCGCAGCATTCGGAGGGGAAAACCGGGTCCACTCTTCCGCACGATGCGCCAGACGCCGCCGCTCTCTTGCCGCGCGCCAAGCGCTTGATAAAAGCTGATCGCGAGCGGGCCAAGGCCGCCCGTACTAGTCTTTAAGGGGATACGCGCGTCATGGGGCTCATCGACTTCACGCTTTT
Organism: Microvirga tunisiensis; assembly: GCF_009296175.1. Taxonomy (GTDB): domain Bacteria; phylum Pseudomonadota; class Alphaproteobacteria; order Rhizobiales; family Beijerinckiaceae; genus Microvirga; species Microvirga tunisiensis. The sequence continues at coordinate 27,207 of NZ_VOSK01000059.1, forward strand.
CGTCAACGAGCTCGCGACCCAATCGGGGCAGGCGATCCTGCCCTTCTTCCGCACCGCCATTGCCACGGAGGACAAATCCCGCGGCGGCGCCTTCGACCCGGTGACGGAGGCCGACCGGGCGAGCGAGGCGACCATGCGCCACCTCATCAAGCGCAGCTTCCCCACCCATGGCATCGTCGGCGAGGAATTCGGTGCTGAAAACGCAGATGCGGATTACGTGTGGGTGCTCGACCCCATCGACGGAACGCGGGCCTTCATCGCCGGGCTTCCCACCTGGGGCACGCTGATCGGGCTGACCTACAAGCGCCAGCCGGTCTTCGGCATGATGCACCAGCCCTTCACCGGCGAGCGCTTCTTCGGCGACGGGGGCAGCGCGACCTATCGGGGACCGGGCGGAGAGCGCAAGCTCATGGCGCGCCGCTGCGCCTCGCTGAAGGATGCCGTCATTTCCACCACGAGCCCGCGCCTCTTCGCCGGTGACGAGCTGCGCGCCTATGACCGGGTGGAGAGCGTCGCCCGCCTCGCCCGCTACGGCTGCGACTGCTATGCCTATTGCATGCTGGCCGCGGGCCATATCGACCTCGTGGTCGAGTCCGGGCTGAAGCCCTACGACATCGCGGCTCTCGTTCCGATCATCGAGGGGGCCGGCGGCGTCGTCACCACTTGGGAGGGGGGCTCAGCTGCTGACGGCGGACGCATCGTGGCTGCGGGCGACCGCCGGGTCCACGCCGCCGCCGTCGAGCTGCTCAGCCGCTAGACCGACCGCTGCCAGATTCCGCTTGGCTCCTACCTCTGGATCGGGAGTGCCGGGGATGAAGGCATCGAAAGCGGCCCAGAACTGCTCGCGGATCACATCGCGTTCCATCAGCATCTCGTGCCGGGCGCCCGGGATGACGATGACGGAGCCGGCCTTGAGCCGCGCGGCAAAACGTTCCGTGGCCGGCGTGGCGCAGACCGGATCGGCGCCGGCCGCCACGATCAAGGTCGGCAACCGGATCTTCACGGCATAGCGCGGATCGGCGAAGCGCTTCATGAAGCGGAAGGCGCTGTCGAGCCAGGCCACGGTCGGCGCTCCCACTGCACCGGCCCGGATGGCGTGGGCCGCATCGGCGTTGCGGGCATATCGCACGGGATCGCTCGTCAGGCGGTTTCCCTTGAACGGCATGGTGGAGACGGATGTCTCGCCACCGCCGGGCACGAACATCTTGCCCATGCCGAGAAACCGCAGGACCCGCGCCAGAAATGCGGAGGTGCGGGTGCTCTTGACGATGCACAAGGCGATCATCGGCGTCGTGGTCACGAGACGGCGGAAGGGCAGCCAGGTTTCATAGGCCGCGTTCAGTGCGATGGCGCCGCCCATGGAATGGGCGAGGCCGAAATGCGGCTGCGGCATGTGCGGCACCAGGATTTGGTCGCGGATCGCCTCCAGGTCGTGCCGGAAATCGGCAAACCTCCGGACATGGCCCTTGCGCGGATTGCTCACCTGCCGCTCGGACAGTCCTTGCCCGCGCCAGTCGAAGGCGACGACGGCAAAGCCCCGGTCGAGCAGCTCGCCCACCACCTCGAAGTACTTTTCGATGAATTCCGCCCTGCCCTGCAGGATGCAGACCGTCCCCTGCGGCTCGGTCTCCGGCATCCAGGTGGCAGCCCGAAGCGTGAGACCGTCGCGGGTCGTGACGCTGACGAGCTTGGGCTCGCCGGGCACGGGATTGTCGGGGGTGGTGATGAATTCCACGGGAGGTTCCAGGATCGAGGGCTCGACCTTCAATATAGGGCATCTTGGCTGAGGGAAACGAGCCTCTTGAATGCCCCCGCATCTATTCCCACATCGGGTTCGTGCTGGCCATGACGGCGGCACGTGAACCCGGATCCAGCCTCTTCAAGGTGGATTCTTATTCTGCATGTTGCTTCAAGCGGAGGATATGCCATGCGACAGTACGATCTTGCCCCCCTCTACCGCAACACGGTCGGCTTCGACCGTCTTTTCTCGATGCTCGACCAGCTCGTCAGCGTCGATGCGGCCCCGAGCTACCCGCCTTACAACATCGAGCGCACCGGCGAGAATGCCTATCGCATCTCGATCGCGGTTGCCGGCTTCACCGATCGCGACCTGACCATCGAGGTCAAGGAAAACACCCTTTCCGTCCGCGGCGAGCGCAAGCCCGACGAGGAGCGCAAAGTCGACGTGCTCCATCAGGGCATTGCGGCGCGCAGCTTCGACAGGCGTTTCCAGCTGGCTGACGGCGTGCAGGTGACGGGTGCGGCCCTCGAGAACGGCCTGCTCCATCTCGACCTCGTGCGCGAGATCCCGGAGGCCAAGAAGCCGAAGCTCATCCCGATTTCCTCAAACGGCACTCGGACCATCGAAGCCAAGCAGGCTGCGTAACGGATTTTCTGAAGTTCCAAACGAAGAGCGCCCCGGTTCGGCCGGGGCGCTTTTTTTATTGTCGGATCCTGGTCCTTGGTCATCCCGCTGGGGCTGGAGGGGCCCCGTCGGTCAAGGGTCTCTGGAGAGAACCAATCGCGGGTGATTGCGGCGGGTTAGGGCAATCACTCGGCGGCTTGGCGCGCTACCCCCGAAGAGGCAAGCTCCAGCAGCCTGCGAACGTCCTCTTCCCTAGAGCGCGTTGACATTCAGGCTTTCGACGGACTCGCAAATCTGATTCAAGCTCCTTTTGGGCGCGGAGGCTTGGGTGAGCGGAGTTCGTCTGATGTTGAAAGATCACCAGTGGGATCGGATGGAGCCGCATTTGCCGGGCAAACGCAT
>NZ_VOSK01000005.1 GCF_009296175.1 Microvirga tunisiensis
ATGGCCACACCTGGACGACGGTGCGGGTGCGGGAGATGCGCGAGCGTCTGGGGTTGCCACAGTACGTGGCGGATCCCGCAAGGCCGCAAACCGTCACCCTGATGAAGACGGCCGAGCATTTTGGCATTTGTATCACATCCGTCAAAAGGCTTGTGTCGCGCGGCATCCTACCGGCGACCCAGGTTATGCCGGGCGCTCCCTGGCTCGTTCCCGTCGAAGCGCTCTCGTGTGAGGCCGTTCGCCAAGGAGTGCAGGCGGTCATCGCCCGCAGGCCGAAGAACTATGAGAATTATCAGGACATTAAGATGATCCGCCTCCCGGGGATCTGAAGAAAGGCTGCATTATGAAAGAGACTTCCGCTGTTCACCCGCAAGGCCGATATGCTCTTCGTGGTGATGTCCTGGATGTTCGTGACGAGCCGCCTCGTCCATGCGGCGATCCACACCACCTCTAACAAGATGGCCTTGCGCTTTCAGGCCTTCGTCGTCGGTGTGCTGATCCTGGCGGCCATGTGGGTCATCTTCGGTATTCGCGTCCTCGCGGCCGAGACCGGAGTTTAGAAGCAGGGGAGTTATAGAGGATACGGCGCGTTCTCCCTCCCCCTTGTGGGGAGGGACTAAGGGTGGGGGTGTTGGCGCCAGACCTTTAGGGACTATCGCCTACACCCCCACCTCCATCTCCTCCCCACAAGGGGGAGGAGAGTATGGTAGACGCTCAGTACTTCTTGCCGCTCTCGAGCTGCGTCTTGGCATCGGTCTGCTTGACCGGGGGCGGGGTGAGATCGGCGGCCGGGGCCGTGGCGCAAGCCGCGATGGTCAGGGTGAGGCCGACGGCGATGAGGCCGCGGGTCAGTCGGGTCAACATTGAGAGTGGCTCCAAAGAGGAATCGTGCGGAATGCACGCATCCTCACCATCCACTGTCGATGGGGACGGAAAATAGGTAACAATGTGTCGTTTATACGGCCAAGCTTAAGTGTGCTTTTTCAATGACACCAGCCGCTCGCATCTCCGCCGCCGTCGAGGTCTTGGCCGATATCGATGCCCGCCGTCGCCCGGCGACCGACGCCCTGAAGGACTGGGGCCTTTCGCATCGTTTCGCAGGCTCCAAGGATCGGGCCGCCATCGCGAGCCTCGTCTATGACGCCTTGCGCCGGAAGGCCTCTGCCGCCTGGATCATGGGCGAGACCACGCCCCGCGCGGTCGTGCTCGGTATGCTGAAGCTCCAGCGCGGACTGGACCTCGATGCCATTGCGGCCTTGTGCTCGGGCGAGCGTTTCGCACCGGAGCCGCTGACGGCCGGCGAGCGCGCACGCCTCAAGGGAGGCGATCTCAGCGACGCGCCGACCCACGTGGCCGGCGACTTCCCGGATTGGATCGAGCCGTCGCTCGGGCGCCTGTTCGGGGACGATCTCGTTCCCGAGATGCAGGCGCTCACGACCCGCGCCCCGCTGGATCTGCGGGTGAACACCCTGAAAGTGTCCTCCCGCGAGGAGGCGCACGATGCCCTTCCGCACCTTAACGCCGTCGAGACGCCGCTCTCGCCGCTCGGCCTGCGGATCGCCCCGGGCGAGGACGGACGGGGCCCTGCCGTGCAGTCGGAGCCCGAGTTCCTGAAAGGCTGGATCGAGATCCAGGATGAGGGCTCGCAGCTCGTCGCGCTCCTGTCCGGCGTCAGGCCGGGCGAGCAGGTGGTCGATCTCTGCGCCGGCGGCGGCGGCAAGACCCTGGCGCTGGCAGCCCAGATGGAGAACCATGGCCAGATCTACGCCACCGACAACGATGCCCGCCGTCTCGCCCCGATCCACGATCGGCTGGCGCGCGCGGGTGTCCGCAACGTCCAGGTCCGAACGCCACGGGCCAAGGCCGATGCCGTCACGGATCTCGATGGGAAGATCGACTGCGTCCTCGTGGATGCGCCCTGCACGGGCATCGGCACCTGGCGGCGCAACCCGGATGCGAAATGGCGCCTTCGCCCCGGCAGCCTGGAGGTTCGACGCAATGAACAGGCAGCGGTGCTCGACCGCGCAGCTCGCCTGGTGAAGCCGGATGGGCGCATCGTCTACATCACCTGCTCGATCCTGCCCGAAGAGAACGACGATGCGCTCGCGGCATTCATGGAGAACCACGCCGGCTTCAAGCCGGTGCCGCTCGACAGGGCGCTCGAGGAGACGCAGCTCGGCCATCTCAAGAACATCGTACGTCCGACCGCCCACGGGCTCCAGTTGACGCCGCACAAGACCGGCACCGACGGCTTTTACGTTGCGATCCTGGTGCGAAACCCATGAAAAGCCTCACAATCCGATTGTTGTCCTGACCCCGAAAGCCGTAAGAACCTGCCATGACCCAGACCCACGATAAAATCCTCATCGTCGATTTCGGCTCCCAGGTGACCCAGCTCATCGCACGGCGCGTGCGCGAGGATGGCGTCTATTCGGAGGTGGTGCCGTTCCAGAAGGCCGCCGAGGCGATCCGGACCATGAAGCCGAAGGGCGTGATCCTGTCGGGCGGCCCTGAATCGGTCACGACCGACGCCTCGCCTCGTGCGCCCCAGGAACTCTTCGACACGGACCTTCCGGTCTTCGGCATCTGCTACGGGCAGCAGACCATGGCGGCGCAGCTCGGCGGCGAGGTCGAGGGTGGTCACCATTCCGAATTCGGCCGCGCCGAGATCGAGGTGTTGACGGAGAGCCCGCTGTTCCAGGGCGTATGGCAGGTCGGCAAGAAATATCCCGTGTGGATGAGCCACGGCGACCGGGTGACCAAGCTGCCGGAGGGCTTCGAGGTTCTGGCCGCGTCCGAGAACGCTCCCTTCGCGGTCGTGGCCGACGAGGAGCACAAGTTCTACGGCGTGCAGTTCCACCCGGAGGTGGTGCACACGCCGCAGGGAGCCCAGCTGATCCGCAACTTCGTGCGCGACATCGCCGGCTGCAAGGGCGACTGGACCATGAAGGCCTTCCGCGAGGAGGCCATCGAGCGCATCCGCGCCCAGGTCGGCACCGGCCGGGTGATCTGCGGCCTGTCGGGCGGCGTCGATTCCGCCGTGGCCGCGGTGCTGATCCACGAGGCCATCGGCGACCAGCTCACCTGCGTCTTCGTCGATCACGGTCTGCTGCGCGCGGCCGAAGCCGAGCAGGTGGTCACGCTCTTCCGCGACCACTACAACATCCCGCTCGTCCACGTGCAGGCGCAGGATCTCTTCATCGGCGCGCTCGAAGGTGTGTCGGACCCGGAGGTCAAGCGGAAGACCATCGGCAAGCTCTTCATCGACGTGTTCGACGAGGAGGCGAAGAAAATCGCAAGTGAAGGAAAAGGATCGGCCGACTTCCTCGCCCAGGGCACCCTCTATCCCGACGTGATCGAGAGCGTCTCGTTCACCGGCGGTCCCTCTGTCACCATCAAGAGCCACCACAATGTCGGCGGACTCCCTGAGCGCATGAAGATGAAGCTCGTGGAGCCCCTGCGCGAGCTGTTCAAGGATGAGGTGAGAGTGCTCGGCCGCGAGCTCGGCCTGCCCGATGCCTTCGTCGGGCGCCATCCGTTCCCGGGTCCGGGCCTCGCCATCCGCGTTCCCGGCGAGATCACCCGCGAAAAGCTCGACATCCTGCGCAAGGCGGATGCGATCTATCTTGGAGAGATCCGCAACGCGGGCCTCTACGATCAGATCTGGCAGGCCTTCGCCGTGCTGCTGCCGGTAAAGACCGTCGGCGTCATGGGCGATGCGCGCACCTACGATCACGTCTGCGCGCTGCGCGCTGTCACCTCCATCGACGGCATGACGGCGGATTTCTACCCCTTCGACATGGGCTTCCTCGGCCGGGTTGCGACCCGCATCATCAACGAGGTGAAGGGCATCAACCGCGTCACCTACGACATCACGTCGAAGCCGCCCGGCACCATCGAGTGGGAGTAGGGAATGTCGGCGACGCTCTACGGCATCAAGAACTGTGACACGATGAAGAAGGCGCGTGCGTGGCTCGATGGCAAGGGAGTGCCTTACGCCTTCCACGACTACAAGGTTGACGGGATCGACCGTCCGCGTCTGGAAGCCTGGGCCGGCAATGTCGGCTGGGAGACGCTTCTGAACCGCACGGGAACGACCTTCCGCAAGCTGCCGGATGCCGACAAGGCCGGTCTCGACGAGCGCAAGGCCATCGCGCTCATGCTCGATCAGCCCTCCATGATCAAGCGTCCCGTTCTCGAACTCGGCGGCAACGTCATGGTAGGTTTCAAGCCGGAGCTTTATGAAGAGGCGCTTCGGTAAACAATCGAAATCGCTTCCTGCCAGTCGACTCCCCGTCATGCCCGGCCTTGTGCCGGGCATCCACGTTCTGAAGGCTGACAATACTCAGCCCTCATCCTGAGGAGGTCACTTGCGTGACCGTCTCGAAGGAGGAGGGCGCCTCCAGATAGCACTGGAACCTCCTTCGAGACGCCGCTTGCAGCGGCTCCTCAGGATGATGGCTATGTTTCCTAAGACGTGGATGGCCGGCACGAGCCCGACCATGACGAGGCGGGTGTCATCCCGGGGCTCCGTATCAGAGCCCGGGATCCATAGACGCTGACGTTGCAGGACAAGCAGAGCAGATACCGCCGCACTGCTTCTACAGAGGTCGTGGTTATGGATCCCCGCCTGCGCGGGGATGACAGTAAGAGCCCTTCCACAGCGACTGAGAGAACTTTCTTCAGACTAAACGAAAAAGGCGGGCCGCAAAGCCCGCCTTTGTCATGTCTGATGTGAGCCGCCCTTACTGGATCTTCGGCGGCTCGTCGAAGTTCAGCCCGGGGAGGCCGCCCGGCTCGCTGCCGGGAGCACCGAGGCCGGGGACTAGGAGCTCGTCGAGCTTCTTCTGGACCGCCGCCGGATCAACCACCGGGCCTGAGCCCTTGTAGTGCGTGACGATGCCCGGGAAGGCGATGACGATGCCCACCATGATCAGCTGGATGATCACGAAGGGAACGGCGCCCCAGTAGATCTGGCCGGTGGTGACCGGCTCCATCTTCTTGCCCGTCACGCGATCGAGATATGGCACCTTGGGAGCCACCGAGCGCAGGAAGAAGAGGGCGAAGCCGAAGGGCGGGTGCATGAACGAGGTCTGCATGTTCACGGCCAGGATCACGCCGAACCAGATCAGGTCAATCCCGAGCTTGTCGGCCGCGGGCCCGAGGAGCGGGATGATGATGAAGGCGAGCTCGAAATAATCGAGGAAGAAGGCCAGGAAGAACACGAGGGCATTCACGACCACAAGGAAGCCGACCTGACCGCCCGGAAGCGAGGTGAGCAGGTGCTCGACCCAGATGTGCCCGTTCACGCCATAGAAGGTGAGCGAGAACACACGGGCGCCGATCAGGATGAACAGCACGAAGGCGGAGAGCTTCGCGGTCGCTTCCGTGGCTTGACGCACCAGGGTCCAGTTGAACCGGGCCGGGTTGTTGTCGAGCTTGCGCTTGGCCGCGGCCAGGATGACCGAGCCCAGCGCGCCCATGGCGCCGCCTTCGGTCGGCGTCGCGAGGCCGATGAAGATGGTGCCGAGCACGAGGAAGATCAGCAGCAGCGGGGGCACCATCACGAAGGTGACCTGCTGCGCCATGTTGGACATGAGACGCAAGCCGGTGAAGCGCTCGACGATGCCGACGACCAGCGCATAGATCGCGCCGGCCAGGATCATCTCGAAGGTGAGCGCCAAGCCCTCGTGGTTTTGAGTGTGCAGGTAGACATACGCGCCGACCAGAAGCGCCACCAGGACGGCCGAGATGGCAATGCGCTTGGCGCCGAGCATCTTGTTCATGAGGGCGCAGATCAGCGCCACCACGGTTGCCACGCAGATCGTCAGGATGACGAAGTCCGCACCGGCCTTGGTGCCGGTCTGCGACAGCACGTAGTAGCCGACGAGACCCGAGAACACGACCAGGGTCCCGAGCTGCCACACGCCCCGCGCGCCGTCGGGCTCGCGGTAGCCGATTGCCTCCGGAGGAAGGCCGGGGGCCGACTTCGGATAGATGATCGACATCAGCATGATGTAGACGGCGTAAAGACCGGTCAGGATCAGGCCGGGCAGGAACGCGCCCTCGTACATGTCGCCGACCGACCGGCCGAGCTGGTCGGCCATGACGATGAGAACGAGGGAGGGCGGAATGATCTGCGCCAGGGTACCCGAGGCCGCGATCACGCCGGAAGCCAGGCGCCGGTCATAGCCGTAGCGCAGCATGATCGGCAGCGAGATCAGGCCCATCGAGATCACGGAAGCTGCGACGACGCCCGTGGTGGCGGCAAGCAGCGCACCCACGAAGATCACCGCATAGGCGAGGCCGCCGCGCACGGGTCCGAAGAGCTGGCCGATGGTGTCGAGCAGGTCTTCCGCCATGCCGGAGCGTTCCAGCACCAGTCCCATGAAGGTGAAGAACGGGACCGCCAGCAGCACCTCGTTCGACATGGTGCCGAAGATGCGGTCGGGCAGGGCCTGCAGGAGCGGCCAGGAGAGCGTGATGGTGTCGGGCGCGTAGGGAGCAAGCTCCACCGCGATGAAGAAGAACAGCAATCCGTTTGCCGCCAAGGCGAAGGCGACCGGATAGCCGAGGAGAAGGAAGACCACGAGCGCCGCGAACATGATCGGCGCGAGGTTCTGGGCAATCAATGCAGCCATTGATGAAAACTCCGGAATACTTGGAACGGGCGCCTAACGATCAGCTCACGCCGTCGCCGGGAGGCGTGCCGCCGGTCCCGGGGGTGTTGACGGTGCCGATTTCCGCGATGAGGCGCTCCGCTTCCGCTTCGACGCTGTGGCCGCTGGCCTCCTCGTCGACGAGCTTGCCCTGCATGATGGCGACGCGCTTGATGAGTTCGCTCAGCCACTGGAAGAACATCGAGATGAAGCCGAGGAGAATGAGGCCCTTGGCCGGCCAGATCAGCAGGCCGCCGGCATTCGAGGAGACCTCGCCCGAGCGGTAAGAGTTAAGGAAGTAGGGAACCGACAGCCAGAGCAGCAAGGCCACGAAGGGGAACAGGAAGAAGAGATGTCCGAACACGTCGACCCCGTCCCGGCCGCGCTTCGAGAGCCTGCTCGAGACGATGTCAATGCGGATGTGCTCGTTTGCCTTCAGCGTCCAGGCGGCGCAGAGCATGAAGACGGCGCCGAACAGGTACCATTGCAGCTCAAGCCAGGCATTGGACGAGACGCCGAAGATGCGCCGGATAATGGCATTGATGGCCGAGACCAGGATGGCCACCACGATAGCCCAGGCTGCGACCTTGCCGAGGCGCTCGTTGATAAAGTCGATGACACGGGATAGCCCAAGAAGTGCTGTCACCTGTCTCCCCCTTAGAACTTGTTGGTTGGGAATATTGCGGCCTAGCTATCGGACTTGGGGCGGCGTCGCTAGTGCCGATTTAGTCTAAAGCAAGGTTTGGGGCGTCCGTAGCGGAGAAATTTTCATGCTGCAAGGTGGCCCGTTGTTAAAAGTTTAGGCAGTCCAAGGCTTTGACGAACGTCGGAAACTTGCGGCCGGGCGTTGCTGGGCATTCATTCTGCCGACGCTCTCCGAGCGTCAGTCTTGATTGGATTCCCGGACTGGAATGGCTGTAAGTTCCTATCTTCCGGAGGATGCCCGTGACGCTGCTCGTTGTCGGCCTAGTGATTTTTCTCGGCATGCATTCCTTCAGCATGGCGAGACGCAATCGAGCAGCCTTGATCGCCCGGATCGGCGAGGGGCCCTACAAGGGCCTTTACTCCCTTGTCACCCTTCTCGGCATTGTGCTGATTGCCATCGGCTACGGCCAATATCGTGCGAGCGGCTACATTCCGGTCTGGGATCCGCCGGTCTGGACACGGCATCTGGCCCTCATTCTGGTCTGGCTCGCCTTCATTTGCCTCGCGGCGGCCTATCTCCCCGGTCGCATCAAGGTGCGGCTCAAGCACCCGATGCTCGCCGGTGTGAAGATCTGGGCCCTGGCGCACCTCCTTGCCAACGGCGATCTCGGCTCGATCCTGCTCTTCGGCTCCGTCCTGGTCTGGGCCGTGTTCGCCCGCATCAGCGCCAAGCGTCGGGACGTGGCGGCTCAGCATGGGGGTACTGCGGCGCCTGCCGGATGGCGTAACGATGTGCTGGCGGTGGTCATCGGCACGGCGATCTATCTTGCCTTCGTGTTCTGGCTCCATCCCTGGCTGATCGGGGTTCCCGTCCTGCCCATGCGGGCATGAACCCTCTCGCCTTGTGCGGGCGTGTGTGTTAGGCGACCGTCTTCGATGAAGGAGGCGGCTTGAGGCCGCGAGAGTTTTATGGCCCCGAAGGACGAGTTCATTCGCGAAGTCGATGAGGAATACCGCCGCGACCAGATGGCTCAGATCTGGAAGCGCTACAACGGAATCATCATTGCCGTCGTGATTCTGATCGTGGCCGGCGTCGGCGGCTGGCGCTTCTGGCAGCACACCCAGGAGACCCGGGCGCAGGAGGCTGCCGTGCGCTACGAGGAGGCTCTGCGCCTCTCCTCCGAGGACAAGGGGCAGGAAGCTCAGGGAGCCTTCGAGACCGTGGTGAAGGAAGACGGCGGCACCGGCTATGCCATGCTCGCCCGCTTCCGCCTTGCGGCTGAACTCGGCCAGCAGAACGCCGAAAACGGCGCTTCGGCCTATGACGCTCTTGCCAACGACGCCTCCGTCCCGCCGCTCTGGAAGGATCTCGCGCGCCTGCGCGCCGTCTGGCTGCGCATCGATACGGCCGAACCCGCAGTCGTGCGTCAGGCCGCGGAGCCGCTGGCCGCGCCTACCAAAGCCTGGCGCCATTCGGCACGGGAACTCTTAGGACTGTCCGGCCTTAAGGCCGGTGATATGGATTATGCCGGTCGCTGGTTCGACCAGATCGCCGCCGATCGCGAGACGCCGTCTGCCTTGAGGCAGCGTCTTGCCGTCTACACGGCCCTCGTGGCGGGCGGTCCGGTGCAGGCGACTCAGTAAGATAGGATAAAGACATGACGGCGACCGTCGCCATTGTCGGGCGGCCGAATGTCGGCAAATCGACTCTCTTCAATCGTCTCGTCGGCAAGAAGCTGGCGCTCGTGGATGACCGGCCGGGCGTGACCCGCGACCGGCGCGAGGGCGAGGCGCGCCTCGGCGACCTCGAATTCCGCATCGTCGACACGGCGGGCCTCGAGGAAGCGAATGAGGAATCCCTGCTCGGCCGCATGCGCGCGCAGACGGAAGCCGCCATCGGCGACGCCGACGTGATCCTCTTCGTGATCGATGCACGTGTCGGCATACTGCCCGCCGACCGGCCCTTCGCCGAGATGGTGCGCCGCTCCGGCAAGCCCGTGATCCTCATCGCCAACAAGGCGGAAGGCGGTGCCGGCATGGCCGGAGCCTATGACGCTTTCTCGCTGGGCCTCGGCGATCCTGTCCCGCTCTCCGCCGAGCACGGCGAGGGCATGGCCGATCTCTTCGAGGCCCTGATGCCCTTCTTCCCCGACCCGAACGAGGAAGCGGAAGAAGAGGACGATCCCAACAAGCCGCTGCAGATCGCCATCGTCGGGCGCCCGAATGCCGGCAAGTCCACCCTCATCAACCGCATGGTGGGCGAAGACCGCATGCTCACGGGCCCCGAGGCCGGCATCACCCGCGATTCCATCTCGCTCGATTGGGAATGGCGCGGACGCTCCATCAAGCTGTTCGACACGGCAGGCATCAGAAAGCGCGCCCGAGTCGAGGACAAGCTCGAAAAGCTCTCCGTCGCGGATGCGCTTCGCGCCGTGCGCTTCGCCGAGGTGGTGGTGGTTCTGCTCGACGCCACGATCCCGTTCGAGAAGCAGGACCTCTCCATCGTCGATCTGGTGGAGCAGGAAGGCCGCGCCCTCGTGATCGGGATCAACAAGTGGGATCTCGTGGCCGACCAGAAGGGCCTGCTCGCGGACCTGAAGGAAAAGGCCACCCGCCTGCTGCCACAGGTCCGCGGCGCAGCGGTGGTGCCGCTCTCAGGGCTGGCCGGCAGCGGCATCGATCCGCTCATGAAGGCGGTGCTCCAGGTCTACGAAAAATGGAACACCCGCATCTCGACTGCGCGGCTCAACCAGTGGCTCACCGAGGCGCTGGAAACCAATCCGCCGCCCGCCGTGTCGGGCCGCCGGATCAAGATCCGCTACATGACGCAGATCAAATCGCGCCCGCCACATTTTGCGGTCTTCGGCAATCAGCTCGACGCCCTGCCGAAGAGCTACACCCGCTATCTCGTCAACAGCATCCGTGAAGCCTTCGATCTTCCGGGCACCCCCATCCGCGTCTCGCTGCGCATGGGGCAGAACCCGTTCGACAAGGAGCGGAAGTAGGGGCGTATTGAGCCGCCGTGTCATCTCCGGCGGCCCGTAAAGGTCGGGAAGGGATCCATAACGCGGTACAGGTAGATGGATTCCCTTCCCCTTCGCCTCGCTCCGGCCGGGAATGAAACTCTCCCGGCCGGAGCGGTACGCAAGGCAGATTCAATCGGCGGCCGCTCGCCGGAGCGGCTGCGGCAGCACGACGACGTTATCGTTGATCAGCGGCACGAATTCCGCGATCGGGGCAGGGCGGCCGAACAGGTAGCCCTGCGCCTCGGTGCATCCCTCGAGTCCGAGAAAGCGCAACTCCTCGGACGTCTCGACGCCTTCCGCGATCACGGGAAGACCTAAGCCCCGCCCGAGCCCGAGCACGGCGCGAACGATGGCGGCCGCCTGCGGGTTCGTGTGAACCGCCTGAATGAAGGATCGGTCGATCTTGATCTTGTCGAACGGGAAGGCGCGCAGGTTCGAGAGCGAGGAATAGCCCGTGCCGAAATCGTCCATGGCAATGTTGACGCCGAGCGCCTTCAGCTTCTGCAGGGTCTGCAGCGCGCGGTTGGGATCGCGGATCAGCGCCGTCTCGGTGATCTCGATCTCCAGCCGCTCCGGCGGAAGCTTCGTCTGACTCAAGGTGCTCTGGACGAATTCGACGAAGCCGTCGCTCGTCAATTGCAGCGCCGAGACGTTCACCGCGATGGTGAGCGGACGCATCCAGGTGGCGGCCTCATGGCAGGCCTCCCGCATTACCCATTCGCCGATCTTCAGGATCAGGCCGCTATCCTCCGCGATCGGAATGAAGATCGAAGGCGGGACTTTGCCGCGTGTCGGATGGGTCCAGCGCAGCAGAACTTCGAATCCGTTGACCTCTCCCGTGTCGACCTGCGCCTGCGGCTGATAAGCCAGGCTCAGCTCGTTGTTGGCGATGGCGCTGCGCAGATCGTGCTCGATGCTGCGGCGTTCCCGGATCTGCGCTCCCATGGCCGCCTCGAAGAAGCGGTAGGTCCCCTTGCCCTCGGTCTTGGCGCGGTACAGGGCCGCGTCGGCGCTGGAGAGAAGCTCCGTGCGGTCCTTCGCGTCGGATGGATAGAGCGCGATTCCGATGCTGACCGACACGAGTCCGGCCGGAACGCCGTCCTCGTCCCATTTGAGGCTTTTCAGCAGCGTGTCGGCGAGCTGCCCCACCTGGGCGGGATCGGTCACGAGAGGAGCGATGATGGCAAACTCGTCGCCGCCGAGGCGCGCGAGCATCTGCCCGTCGACGAGAACCGCCGAGAGATGCCTGGCGATATCCTGGAGCACCCGGTCGCCGGTGGCATGGCCGTAGATGTCGTTGACCTCCTTGAAGCCGTCGAGATCGAGGCACAGCAGCGCCATCTGACGCTTGGCCCTGCGATGCAGGCGGATTTCGCGGTCGAGGCGTTGATCGAAGCTCGCCCGGTTGTCGAGTCCGGTGAGCGGATCGTGATGCGCCAGATAGCGGATCTGGGCTTCCGCATTCCGGCGGTCGCGCAGATCGCGGAACGCGACCACGTTGTGGAGCGCGCCGTTGTAATTGATCTGGCGGGCGATCAGTTCGACGGGGAGCAGCGTGCCGTCGCCATTCCGCAGCTCGGTTTCGACGGCCTGTCCAAGGGCCGCAAACAGATTATCCCGCTTCGAGCTGTCGGGAATCCATGCGGCGAGCGACTGACCCACGATCTGATCGGACGTGAGGCCGACGAGCCGCGCGAAGCTCTGGTTGACCGTCACGATGGTATCGCCGTTGCAGAGAACGAGGCCCTCGACCGCCGCATCGGTGAGATCGCGCATGCGCTCCATCTCGAGCGACGCGCGACGGCGCTCTCGGATGTCGAGGCTTAAGGCCACGACGGCGAGCAGAAGAATCGCGAGGCTGACGAAGGCCACGCCGATGGCGAGCCATTCGGTGCGGATGGACGAGGGCGAGAGCGCGATCGCGGGATCGGGCGTGATAGCGACCGCTCCCATGGCGGTGAAATGGTGGCTGCAGATCGCGACCGTGAGCAGCAGCGCGCCTACGAGCTTGGAGCGGAGCGAGAAGCTGCGAAGTGCGACGAACAGGGAAGCCGCGCCGATCAGGCCTCCGAGCAGGATCGAGGACGCCACAAGCGCCGGATCCCACGCGATGGTACCCGCAACTTCGAAGGCGGCCATGCCGGTATAGTGCATCACGGCGATGCCGCCGCCGACCATGGCGCCGCCGATCCAGGGCGCGGCCGCCAGCCCGGGCAGGAGCGCGGCGCCGAAGCCGATGCCGGTCAGCGCGACGGCGGCGATCAGGGAGATGACCGTCAGCACGACGTTGTAGGCGGTCGGCAGGGACGGGGAGAACGCCAGCATGGCAATGAAATGCGTGGCCCAGATGCCGAAGCCGGTCGAGGCCGCGGCGATGCCGAGCCAGACGATACGGCTGCTATGGCCGGAGCGGCGCACGTGATGCAGCAGGTTGACCGCCGTCAGCGATGCCAGCGCACAGACCAAGGCCGCCAGGGCGACGAGCCGGAGATCGTGCTCGGAAACGATGCAATCATAGACGGTCAGCATTATGAACCTTTGCAGACGGCCCGCTGCAGCGATGTCGCGCACGAGGGAAGCCTGTCGGAATCGGAGATTGAACTTAGGAAAAATCCGGTCTCTCACCGGTATGGCGGGGCGGCATCATGCCTTTGGACCGGCTCGCCCAGGTGAGCTCCAATCCGCCATGGATTTCGGGAAAATGTCCCGCCCGGTAAGATGAGACATCGCCTCGCCAAGTCAACGATGGGTGGGCACGGGGAGACGTTTATCGGGCAGCAGGGTTAACGGAGGCTGATGACACCGACAGGGTCATGGGCCGGTCCACATATTCGCCGGGCCTCAAACAGAAAAAGCCCCTCCGATCCGGAGGGGCTGGTCTTGGCTCTCGCCAATGCTATTAGATGACAGAGAGATCCTTGAAGGTCAGCAACGTCTGTTTGGTCAGGACGGCGAACTTGATTTGCGCCGCCGCGCCCGTGCCGTCGGGATCGTAGTAAAGGCTGCCGGTACCCTTGTCGTAGATGATGCGATCCGACGCGTCGTGAGCCTTCTTGCCGGCGTGGAACGCGTCCGCCTTCAACGTGCGGGCCGCTTTGAGCTTGCTGAACGTGTGGCGGGACAAGCTGATCATGTCCTCAGTCGGGTCGAAATCCATGATGCGGTCGACGTTGGTCTTCGCGTTCAGCTTGGTATCGAAGAAGAAGGTGTCCGCTCCGGTGCCACCATAGAGTCGGTCGTTCCCGGCAGCGCCGGCAAGAACGTCACCGCCGCCGTAGCCATAAATGGTGTCGTTGCCGCCCATGCCATAGAAGCCGTCGATGCTGTCGGTCCCTTTCAGCACGTCGGCGCGGGGCGTTCCCTGTGGCGGAAGGGTCAGGGCGTTGGCCGCCCAAAGCGCATCCTGGTGATTGCCCGCAAATGTCCAGCCGGATTGCGAAGTGTTCTTGTAGCTCATCGTCTACTCCTCAAATCGATTCTGCCCTCGTCCGAAGGACTGCTGGATATGAGCAAACAATGGTAAAAGCAACGATATGACGTATAGAAACGTTGCCTGTGGCGAAATGCCTTATCCGGCCCAAGCGTGGTCTTAGACAGGAGATCGGTTCCGAAACCCTTGCGCAGCTTGGGTTTCGTTGGAATAATTTCGCCCTATAACCCCATCCAAGGTATCGATGTGGCCGGATGGGAAAAGGTCCAGCCCAGGAGGGAAGGCCGATGGGTGAGGTGCTGTCGCATCGCAGGCTATCGGAACCGATCGGATCGATCTACGACTGCGCCCTCGATCCCGGCCGCTGGGAACCGACCCTGTCGGAGGTCGCGGACACCTTCGACTGCGCCGTCGTGTCCCTGACCCTGAACGATCTCCACGAAAACCGCTTCCTGATCAACAAGGCCGCCGGCTGGGAGCCGGGCCTCCTGCGGATCAAGTCGGAACGGCACGTGGGAGAGATCAACGCCCGACTGACCGAGTGGCTGACCCTGCAATCGTCGATCGACGAGATGTTCGTGACCTCGGTCCATCTCAGCCCCGACTATGTCCAGACGTCGCCCTACGCCGAGGAATGCCTAAAGCCGCAGGGCATCGTCGACATCATGCACATGTTCCTCATGCACACGCATCGGCAGTTCGCGGAGATCGGACTGGGGAGGCACGCCCGGCAGGGCGTCATCACACCGCGCGAGATCGAACTTGGCCGCCTGCTGCTGCCGCATCTGCGCAAGGCGGTGACGATCAGCGATATCCTCGACGTGCGCTCCATCGAGCGTGCTCACATGGCCGAAGCGCTCGATGCGCTCCGGTGTGGGGTCGTGCTGACCGACGAGCGCTCCGGCATTCTGCACGCCAACCGCTCGGCCGAGCACATGATGAGCAATGGCGGCCCCATCCGGAGCATCCGCCGCGTCCTGGCCGCCACCGCGTCGTCGGCGAGCCGGGAGCTCCGCAAGGCGATCATGCTTGCCGCCCGCAACGAGACGCACCTCGGCGAGACGAGCACGGCCATTCGCCTGACGGATGTCGATCAACCGCCGGCTTATGCCCACGTGCTTCCCATGGCGACGGGAGACCTGCGCACGCGGCTGCAGCCCAATGCCGTCGCGGCCATCTTCATCGGAGTGCCCGACGAGCAGACAGGGACCGGCCTGCTCGCGAGGGCCTTCAGCCTCACTGCCGCCGAGGTCCGGATCCTGGACAGTCTCATGGCCGGCCATACCCTGGCCGAAACCGCGCAGCATTTCGGCATCGCCCGGTCGACCGCAAAGACGCATCTCGACCATATCTTCGCCAAGACCGGCGTGTCCCGCCAGACGGAGCTTGTCCGGTTGACGATGCAGATGACCCAGCCGGTCCATGGCGGTCCTCTCGACCTCGGGCAGCCCTGGCAGCAGGGAGATATCGGCCGCCCGAGCTAGAGCATCGGATGGGAAAGGTGGATGGCACTTTTGGGGGTCCATCCGACGCGCTAGACACTGAGCCCCCACGCATTCGCGGCCATCAGCACGCCCAGCAGCCCGAGGACCAGGCCCGAGGCCTTGTTGATGAGGTTCAGGATCGTCACGTTCAGCCGCGAGCGCAGGGCGGCGACGCTGCCGCTCACGATCAGCCACCACGTGACCGAGGCCGCGAACACGCCTGCGATCATCGTGGAGGCCGCCGTCGGGGCGGGAGATGCGACGGCGGGCAGCACGGCTGCGAGCAGGGCCGGCGTCAGGGGATTGAGCAGGGCGCAGGCAACGGCGCTGCAATAGGACGAAACGGCTCCCCGTTCCTGCGCGACCGATGCCGTCAGCGACACCGTCCGCCTGAGGACGCGAGCGCTGAACCAGAGGAGGAGGCAGGCGGAGGCGGCCGAGATGAAGGCCTGGCTGTTGCCGAGGACCGGGGTGACGGCCGGTCCGACGCCGAGCACCGCGCAGGTCGTGTATATGACCAGGACGGTCGCCGCCCCGAGGCCGGTGGCGAATCCCGCGATGGCGCCGTAGATCAGCGCGCGCTGAATGCAAAGTACGCTCATGGGACCGATGGGCACAGTGATCACGAACCCAACCGTTGCCCCGGATAGGAATGCCGACATGCCAGTCATGACCATGCCTCGCTGAGCCGTGTCGAGGCGAATGTTCGTCCTGGTGCGAGCAGGTCGTAACACCGCCTCTTGCAGGAGACTCGACGCTAGCTCGACCGGCAACGCGCCGCGTCCACCGTTTGGTGGATGCGGAGCATTCAGGCTGGGGCGGAGGCAGATATTTTTGTCGATCCGTCAGGCCGGCATCTGCGGCTCGATGACCTTGCCGTCCTGCGTGAAATCGTAGATCTTGCCGGTCTCGGACCACGAGGGCAGGGCGAGCTTCACGATGTGCGGCGCGAGGTCTTCCGGGGTCTTCAGGGTCAGCGGGTCCTCGCCGGGCATGGCCGTGCGGCGCATGGCGGTGCGAAGCGGGCCGGGATTGAGCAGCATGGTCTTGACCGGGGTCGTCGCCGTCTCGGCCGCGTAGGTGCGCACCAGCGCTTCGAGGGCGGCCTTCGACACAGAGTAGACGCCCCAATAGGCCCTGTGCTTGTGGGCGGCGCCGGACGTGATGAAGATCGCCCGGCCCGCGTCCGAGGCCCGCAGCAGCGGATCGAGGGAGCGGATCAGGCGGTAATTGGCCGTCACGTTGACCGCCATCACCTCGTCCCAGACCGGCTGGTCGATATGGGTGATCGGCGCGAGCTCGCCGAGCTGGCCCGCATTGCCGAGCAGAATGTCGAGCTTGCCCCAGCGCTCGTGGATCGCGGCGCCGAGCCGGTCGAGGGCCTCGAAATCCTTCAGGTTCACCGGCACGAGGGTGGCCGAGGAGCCCCTGGCGCGGATCTCGTCGTCGAGGGATTCGAGCGCACCCTGGGTCCGGGCCAGCGCGATCACATGCGCGCCAGCCTCCGCAAGGGCGAGCGCCGCGGCGCGGCCGATGCCGCGCGAAGCGCCGGTGACGACCGCGACGCGGTTGAGGAGAGGCTTGTCCATTGTGATGCTCAGTCGGCTTCGGCGAGAACGGCGAGGCGGCGCGGGGTGGCGACGGTGAGGTCCGTCAGCGGCGTCGGGTAATCGCCCGTGAAGCAATGGTCGGTGAATTGCGGCTGCGCCGGGTTGCGGCCCTTCTCGCCCATGGCGCGGTAGACGCCTTCGATGGACAGGAAGGCGAGCGAATCCGCCCCGATATACTGGCGCATCTGCTCCAAATCGTGGGTGGCGGCGAGCAGCTTTTCCTTCTCTGGCGTGTCGATGCCGTAGAAGTCCGGATGGGTGATCGGCGGGCTGGAGATGCGGAAATGCACTTCCTTGGCACCGGCCTCGCGCATCATGCGCACGATCTTCACCGAAGTCGTGCCGCGCACGAGGCTGTCGTCCACGAGCACGATCCGCTTGCCGGCAATCGCCGCGCGGTTGGCGGAGTGCTTCATGCGCACGCCGAGCTCGCGCACCGACTGGGTCGGCTGGATGAAGGTGCGGCCGACATAATGATTGCGGATGATGCCGAGTTCGTAGGGCAAGCCGCAGGTCTGGGCATAGCCCAGTGCCGCCGGCACGCCGGAATCCGGCACGGGAATGACCACGTCCGCGTTGGCTGGCGATTCGAGTGCGAGCTCGCGGCCCATGCCCTTGCGGACGTCGTAGACGCTGCGGCCGTTCACGACGGAATCGGGACGGGCGAAATAGATGTATTCGAAGATATCGGGACGGGGAGTCTGCTCCGGCACGAAGCGGAAGGATTTGATGCCCTCGTCCGAGATCACCACGCATTCGCCGTTTTCGATGTCGCGGACGAAGCGGGCCCCGATGATGTCCAGCGCGCAGGTCTCGGAAGCGAGAATGTAGCGGCCGTCGAGCTCTCCCAGCACCAGCGGGCGGATGCCCAGCGGGTCCCGGGCGCCGATCAGCTTCTTGTTGGTGAGCGCCACCAGGGCATAGGCGCCCTCGATCTTCTGGATCGCCTCGACGAAGCGGTCGACCACCTGGTCCTTGCGGCTGCGGGCGACGAGGTGGACGATCACCTCCGTGTCCGTGGTCGACTGGCAGATCGCGCCGTCGCGGATCAGATTGCGGCGCAGGGTCAGGCCATTGGTCAGGTTGCCGTTATGGGCCACCGCGAAGCCGCCGCCGTCGAGCTCGGCGAAGAGGGGCTGCACGTTGCGCAGAACCGTCTCGCCCGTGGTCGAGTAGCGGGTATGGCCGATGGCGGACAGGCCTTCCAGACGCTCGATGGTCGCCCGGTCGGAGAAGTTGTCCCCCACGAGACCCAGCCTGCGCTCGGAATGGAACACCGACCCGTTGTAGGAGACGATGCCCGCCGCCTCCTGGCCGCGGTGCTGCAGGGCGTGGAGGCCGAGTGCCGTGATGGCGGCCGCATCCGGATGTCCGTAGATGCCGAAGACGCCGCATTCTTCGCGCAGGGTATCGCCGTCGAGGTCGAGGTCCACCTGCTTCGGGGTGACCTGCCACGTCTCTGACAAAGCAGACATCGATCAAATCCTTGGGATTCGCGCCCCCACCGGCGCCGCCCTTATGTAGTCGGCCTTAGGCCGAACGCCAATGGCTAAACTGACGCTGGCGGAAACGTGAAGGACAAGGCTCAGCTCCGCCGCTGGGGCGGCTGCGGGGCTGCGGGAGCGCCCGGCGCTGCTGGGCGCTGCGGGTCGGGCTCGGCCGGCTCGGCTTCCGTCGGCGCTTCCTTGTTGCGCAGGCGTTGGAGCAGAGCCTCGGCATTCTCCGGCAGCATCGCGATGATGTTGTCGCGGGTGTTTTCCATTGCCGGCCGGGTGCGGGAGGAGGCCGCCCATTCAGGCTCCTTGCCTTGGAGCAGCCAGCCCAGGAAGGCCCAGCCGATCACGCAGATGAGGAAGCCGCGCGCCGCGCCGAAGAACAGTCCCAGCGTCCGGTCAAGGGCGCCGATGCGCGAATCGAGGATCAGGTCGGAGACCTGCACCGTGATGATCGAGACGATGATCAGCGTCACCACGAAGATGCCGCCGATGGCCGCCACGAGCGCCACCGTGTTGCTGCTGATATATTGCTGCGCGATCGGCAGGGCCGTCGGATGCAGGTACCAGGCCGCGGCGGCTGCGACCACCCAGGCTACGATGGCGAGAACCTCGCGGGTGAAGCCGCGGACGGCAGCAAGAAGAGCCGAGATAAGGACGATACCGATGACGACGAGGTCCAGAACGGAAAAGGGCATGGGCCGGGCCTACGCAAGATAACAGGAATGGAGCCGCCTTTGCGGGTTCGGAGCCTGGCTCTATAGCGTTAAGAAAGGCTTTCGTCACCCTTGGAACGGTGGAAGGTTGTGCGAAGGAGAACGCAGAGCAGCCTTCGATCAGGAAACCTGCACGATCAGCTTGCCGAAATTCCTGCCCTCCAGCATGCCGATGAAGGCCTCCGGTGCGCTCTCAAGTCCGTCGACGATGTCTTCCTGGTACTTGACGCGTCCCTCGGCGATCCACTGGGCCATCTCCCGATAGAAGGCGGGGCGCTGCGCGTGGAACTCGCGCTGGATGAAGCCGCGGATGGTCAGGCTCTTGGTGAGCACGTCACGCATCAGGATGGGCAGGCGATCAGGCCCGTCGAAGGGGCCGGTGCTGTTGTACTGCGCCACGAGTCCGCAGACCGGAATGCGGGCGAAGGTATTCAGCAAAGGAAACACAGCATCCCATACCTTGCCGCCGACATTCTCGAAGTAGACATCAATGCCGTCCGGACAGGCTGCCTGCAATTCCTCCGCAAAGGTGGGCGAGCGATGGTCGAGGGCGACATCGAAGCCGAAAGCGTCGCGAACCAGCGCGCATTTGTCCGGTCCGCCGGCGATTCCCACCGCACGCGCCGCTTTGATGCGCGCAATCTGGCCGACCGCCGCTCCGACTGGCCCGCTTGCCGCAGCCACCACGACGGTCTCTCCGGGCTTGGGCTGCCCGAGGGTGAGCAATCCGGCATAGGCCGTGAAGCCCGGCATCCCGAGTACGCCAAGCGCGGTCGTGACAGGTGCTTGTTGCGGATCGAGCTTGCGCAGATCGGTGCCGTCCGACAGGGCATGGGCCTGCCAGCCTGAATAGGAGAGAACCCTATCGCCCGCAGCATAATCGGGATGCCGGCTCTCCAGCACCTCGGCCACCGTGCCGCCCTCCATGACCTGCCCGATCTCGACAGATGCCGCGTAGGATTTCGCGGCGCTCATTCGGCCGCGCATGTAGGGATCGAGCGAGAGATACCGGATCTTGAGAAGAACCTGTCCTTCGCCTGGGCTCGGGATGGGCGTATGCACGAACTCGAAGTTATCGGGCGAGGGGCGACCGACCGGACGCGAGGCGAGGAGGATTTGAAGGTTTTGTTCTGTCACAGCTTCGACTCCTGGGGCGGGACTGGCGCAAGGCGCCGTCTGTCGTGGCACGTGCGATTTACACCTGATAACGGGTGATGTGCAGAGCCCTTTCGTCAAGGCTTCGAGAGGTCGTTGAGGGGATGTGAGAGCAATAAAAAAGCTCCGGCGGATAACGCCGGAGCCCGATATCGGGATGGTACCCGATCTTAGATGAACAGGAAGTCGTTGAAGGAGAGGGTGGTGCCGGGCTTCAGCTTGAGGATTTCGATCGGGTTCGCGCTGCCGGAGCCGTCAACATCCAGGTAAACAGTCCCGCTCTTCTTCGTGTATACGACGTAGTCGTTCCCGTCATTGGAGGCGGTCCCGACGGTGAAGAATTTCTTCTCCAGCTTGCCTTCTTTGAAGACCTTATCAAGCCCGACCGAGGACTTCTTATCCAGCTTACTCTTCTTGGCGAGGTCAAGAAGATCGCTCTTCGCGGCTTTGACCTTGAACCCCGTCAGGGCGTCGAGGTCGAAATGGATCTTGTCCTGTCCGGATTTGAAGTCGTTGATGTGGTCGAAATGGCCCTTCTTGAAGGGATTGTCGAACACGAAGGTGTCCGCGCCATCGCCGCCGGAGAGGAAATCCTTGCCGGCACCGCCGTTGAGCGTATCGTTCCCGGCGAGGCCATAAAGCTTGTCGTTGCCGGCGCCCCCGTTGAGCATGTCGTCGCCGGCGAGGCCGTAGAGC
Organism: Microvirga tunisiensis; assembly: GCF_009296175.1. Classification (GTDB taxonomy): domain Bacteria; phylum Pseudomonadota; class Alphaproteobacteria; order Rhizobiales; family Beijerinckiaceae; genus Microvirga; species Microvirga tunisiensis. The sequence goes on from NZ_VOSK01000005.1 coordinate 20,915, forward strand.
GTGTCGTTGCCGGACAGATCTTTGAAAAGGTCCGATCTAGCACTATCGTGGAGTCGGTCGTTCGTTGCGGTGCCGTTCCGGATGTTGACGGCATCGGACACGTTGATGGTCAGGTTGGCCGTGTGGATGTTACCGTCGGAATCTTTGACCTCGACCGTGATCTGATGCGACTTGGCGCTCAGATAATCCAGCAGAGAGCCGTCCTTCACCACGACATTACCGTCCACGATGTCAAAGCGTCCGCCGGCATCGTCCGTCAGGGTATAGGTGAAGGTGTCGTCGTCATCGGGATCGAACGCCCAGAGCGAACCGATCACGGTACCTGTTTGCGCATGCTCGACCACGGAGCTGTCCGACAGGATGATCTCGGTCGGAGCCGTATTGTCCGACACCGAAACCGTGAGGGTCGTCGTCGCGACGACGGTGCCCACATCTCCGGTGGCGGAAATCTTGAAGGTGAAATGATTGAGGGCGTCGTTCTCGAAATCGAAGAGGCTGCTGCCGTCGCCGCTTACGCTGTTTTTGACGACCAGCACCCAATTCAAGATGCCTTCCTGGGAGATTGGCTTGATTTCGAAGCGCCCGCTGCCCGGATCGATCAATCTGAAGGCGGCATTCTCGCTGGCACCCTCACCGGTGACGCCGATGAACCCCACAATCGTGCCGACTTGAGGATTCTCGACGATTGTCGAGTTCGAAAGAGTAACCGTCGCCATGTTGTCCCCCAAAGATCCCAGGCCAATCGTTGATTCTGCCGACGAGGCCATCCGGCAGGCTTACGGAATTAATGATACATAATATCATTTTACGATCAAGTAGACCGGATGGCCTAAGACGATTCCAGAAGGAACAAGCCGTCAGGAGGCTTTGCGCCGGCGCGCTGCAATTCCTGCAACCAGATCAGTGATATGGCCGATGGACGATGTTGCGAGAGGCAGCTTCTCCGGCTTGCCTTTCTCCAGACGCGGTGCCGGTGCGACAGCGCCGGAAAAGCCAAGTTTCGCCGCCTCCTTAAGCCGGGCCGGCGCTTGCGCCACCGGGCGGATCGCGCCGGAAAGACCGAGTTCGCCGAAATAGACCGTGTCGGGGGGAAGCGGATTGCCGGAGAGGGACGACACCAAAGCTGCCGCAGCCGCGAGATCCGCGGCGGGTTCGGTAATGCGCAGGCCTCCCGCCACGTTGAGATAGACGTCGTGCATGCCGAGCTTGAGCCCGCCATGGGCCTCCAGCACCGCGAGCACCATGGCCAGGCGGCTCTGATCCCAGCCGACCACAGCCCGGCGTGGCGTGCCGAGGGAGGTCGGCGCGACGAGGGCCTGGATCTCCACCAAGAGCGGGCGCGTGCCCTCCATGCCGGCGAAGACCGCCGTGCCGGCGGTCGCCATGTCGCGTCCGGCGAGGAACAGCTCCGACGGGTTGGTCACCTCGCGCAGACCCTGATCGGACATTTCGAAGACGCCGATCTCGTCGGTGGGGCCGAAGCGGTTCTTCACCGCGCGCAGGATTCGGAAATGGTGGCCCGAGTCGCCCTCGAAGGAGACCACCGCGTCGACCATGTGCTCGACGACGCGGGGGCCGGCGATCTGCCCGTCCTTGGTCACGTGGCCGACGAGAATGACGGCCGTGCCGGTGGTCTTCGCGAAGCGGATCAGCGCCTGGGCGGAGCCGCGGACCTGCGTGACGGTGCCGGGCGCGGATTCCACCGTCTCGGTCCACATGGTCTGGATCGAGTCGATGATGGCGAGCGCCGGCGGACGGCCCTGGCTCAAGGTGGCGATGATGTCCTCGACATTGGTCTCGGAGGCGAGTTCGACGGGCGCTTGGCCCAGGCCGAGGCGCTCAGCCCGCAGGCGCACCTGCGCCACCGCCTCTTCGCCCGAGATATAGGCGACCCGCTCGCCCCTCAGGGCAAGGGCGGCGGAGGCCTGCATCAGCAGCGTCGACTTGCCGATGCCGGGATCGCCGCCGAGCAGGATGATCGAGCCATGCACGAAGCCGCCGCCGGTGACCCGGTCGAGTTCGGCAATGCCGGAGGGAGTGCGCGGGGCCTCCTTGCTCTCGCCGGAGAGACCTTCGAGCGGAAAGATCCGGCCCTTGGCACGAGACGGGCGCGTGGCGACGGGACCGGCCATCGGGCTCGCGGAGCCTGCCTCCTCGGCGATGGTGTTCCAGCCGCCGCAGGCCTCGCATTTGCCTTTCCAGCGGGTATAGACCGCGCCGCATTCCTGGCAGACGAAGGAGGGGTGACGTTTGGCCATCAGCCTTGCCCCCCGCGATAGGTGCGGGCGTAGCGCGATCCGAGATTGGTCAGGATTTCGTAGCCGATGGTGCCGGCGCGGCGGCCGACCTCGTCGACGGTCAAATCTCCCCCGATCAGAGTGACGGTATCGCCGCGCTGAACCTGATTCTCCGGCACATCCGTCACGTCGATCGTAATCAGATCCATGGAGACGTTGCCGGCGAAGGGGCAGGTGCGTCCTGCCACCAGGGCCATGCCTGAGAGCAGCTCGTCGCCGCTCTTGCCGCGGGCGCTCGCGGCGCGCGGGTAACCGTCAGCATAACCGACGGAGAGGGTGGCGATGCGGCGCTTTTCCAGCGCAAGCCAGCGGCCATTGTAGCCGACACTGTGATCGGCCTCGACCCAGCGTAGCTGAACGATGCGGGCTTCAAGACCCACGACCGGCTTCGTGGGGTTGTCCCGGTCCGGCGTCGGGTTGCCGCCATAGAGCGCGTAGCCCGGTCGGGCGAGATCGAAATGTGGCTTCTCCTTTAGGAATATGCCGGAGGAATTGGCGAGCGAGGCCGCGATGCCGGGAAGCGTTGCCCGCACGGCCTGAAACGCTTCGATCTGCTGCCGGTTGAGCAGATTGTCGCTTTCCTCGGCGCTCACGAAATGGCTCATGAGGAGCGATGTTTCGAAGTCCTTCAACTCCGCGCGATCCTTGAGCGTCAACCCTTGTGGCACGGTGAGGCCGAGCCGGTTCATGCCGGTATCGACATGGATCGCGGCTTTCCGCTTTTGGCCCTCAGCGCGGCAGAAACCGGCCCATTCCTCGATTTCCTCGAAGGAGCCGAGGACAGGGCATAGATCGAATTCCGCATAGGTGGGGCAGGTGCCGGCAAAGAGGCCGTTCAGCACGTAGATCGTCGCGTCGGGCGCAACGGCGCGGACGCGGATCGCCTCGCTCAGGTGCGCCACGAAGAACGTGCGGCAGCCGGCCCTGGCGAGGGCCGGGACAGCCTTCTCGATGCCGATGCCATAGGCATTGGCCTTGACCACGGCGGCAGTCTCCGCGCCGCCTGCGTTGTCGCGCAGGGTGCGCCAGTTGGAGGCGAGGGCGTCGAGGTCGATATGGAGGACACCACCGGCGGCATTTTCGGGAATGCCGCCGGCTGCATTGGTCTGCGAGGTAAGCTTGGTCAATCGCCAATCCGTTCAGGGAGTTTGTCTTCATCCGCAAGGTTGGTGAAGCGGGTGATGTCGGCCTGGAAGGCCAGCTGCACGGTGCCGGTCGGTCCGTGACGCTGTTTGCCGATGATGACCTCGGCCTTGCCGTGGACCTGATCCATCTCCGCCTGCCACTTGAAGTATTCCTCGGTGCCGGGTTTCGGCTCCTTGTTCTTCAGATAGTACTCGTCGCGGTAAACGAACATGACCACGTCGGCGTCCTGCTCGATCGAGCCCGATTCACGAAGGTCAGACAGCTGCGGGCGTTTGTCGTCGCGCGATTCGACCTGACGGGAAAGCTGGGAGAGAGCCACGAGCGGAACCGACAGCTCCTTGGCAAGCGCCTTGAGGCCTGTGGTAATCTCGGTGAGCTCCTGCACCCGGTTCTCGCCCTTCTTGGACGAACCGGAGAGAAGCTGAAGATAGTCGACGATCAGGATGTCGAGGCCGCGCTGGCGCTTGAGGCGGCGCGCACGGGCCGCGAGCTGGGCGATGGAGATGCCGCCGGTCTGGTCGATGTAGAACGGGATCGACTGCATCTCGCGGGCAGCTTCCGTGATCTTGTAGAAATCGTCCTCGCGCATGTCGCCGCGGCGGATCTTGTACGAGGGCACGCCCGACTGCTCGGCGATGATACGGGTGGCGAGCTGTTCGGCCGACATTTCGAGAGAGAAGAAGCCGACGATGCCGCCGTTGACGGTCTTCAGCGTGCCGTCCTGCTGCTTCTCGGCCTGATAGGCCTTGGCGATGTTGAACGCGATGTTCGTCACCAGCGAGGTCTTACCCATCGCTGGGCGGCCCGCGAGGATGACCAGGTCCGACGGCTGCAGACCGCCGAGCGAGCGGTCGAGATCGACGAGACCCGTCGAGATGCCGGAGAGTGCGCCCTCGCGCTTATACGCCGCAGCGGCCATGTCGATGGCCGCCGTGAGCGCATCGGAGAAGCGCTGGAAGCCGCCGTCGTAGCGGCCGGTCTCGGCCAGGGCGTAAAGGCGGCGCTCCGCCTCCTCGATCTGGTCGCGGGGCGAGGTTTCGACCGGTGCGTCGAAGGCGACGTTCACCATGTCCTCGCCGATATTGATCAGGTTCCGGCGCACCGCGAGGTCGTAGATCGTGCGGCCGTAATCCTCGGCGTTGATGACGGTCGTCGCCTCGGCCGCCAGACGCGCGAGGTATTGGGAGACGGTGATGCCGCCGAGATCCTGATCGCCCAGGAATGTCTTCATGGTGATCGGAGTCGCGACCTTGCCGGCCTTGATCAGGCTCGTCGCCACCTCGTAGATGCGCCGGTGCAGGTCTTCGATGAAATGGCCGGCCTCGAGGAAATCGGAGACGCGGTAATAGGCATCGTTGTTGACCAGAATCGCGCCCAGCAGAGCCTGTTCGGCTTCGATGTTGCTGGGGGGCGTCCGAAACTGCGGCTCGGCGGCTTCGAGGCGGGCGATCAGGGCATTGGCGGCGGCCATCTGGCGCTCCGAAAACAAAAGAAGGGTTAGAGTCTCTTAGACCGCAATTGGTGTCCTAAAGGTTGCCGTGCGGACACGAAGTCGGACTCTTCCCGATCTGTCCTCGCTGTCCTCGATTCTCACACCGTTCCTCTTTTCGCAGGCGTTGCAGCTTGACTCTTCGACAAGCCTGGAACCCAAAAGAAAAACGCTCCCCGTCGAATCGACGGAGAGCGCGATTTTAGAACAAATCAAGAACCAGAGCAATCGCTCTAGCTTGCTGCCTGGAACTTGTCATCACCCGCCTTGTGGCGGTGATCTCGATCCGAAAAGCGGCGGCGCCTCACCGGGTCAGAATGGCCGGGACAAGCCCGGCCATGACGCAGAGAAGGTTCATTCCCGGCAGGGGAATGACGAAAGACTTAGATCTCTTCGTCGCCACCGGCCTCGGCCAGCGCTGCGCCGACCTCGAGGCCGAGATCGTCGAGATTCAGTTCATCGCGAGCCGTGACGGCTTCGCCGCGAGCCTGACGCTCGGCTTCCTCGGGGCTGCGGGCGACGTTGATGGTCACCCGAACCTCGACCTCCGGATGGAGGGCGACCGGCACATTGTGCAGGCCGATGGTCTTGATCGGCTGGTTGAGAGCGATCTGGTTGCGGTCAACCGTGAAGCCGTTCTGGGTCATGATCTCGGCGAGGTCACGGGTCGAGACCGAACCGTAGAGCACGCCGGTCTCACCGGACTGGCGCAGGATGATGAAGCTCTGGCCGTTCAGCTTCTCGCCGACGACTTCCGCTTCCTTGCGGCGCTCGAGATTACGGGCCTCAAGCTGGGCGCGCTGAGCCTCGAAATGCTTCTTGTTGCCCTCGCTGGCGCGCAGAGCCTTGCCGCGCGGCAGGAGAAAGTTGCGTGCGTAGCCCGAGCGGACCTTTACGGTCTCACCCATCTGGCCGAGTTTTGCGACGCGCTCGAGAAGGATCACTTCCATGGTTGTCTCCTTTAGGTTCGTGATCAGGTGGAAAGAGTTGGCGGGGGATTCGGCCGCGTGCCGAAGCGGCGGCGCAGGCGGAAGACGGTGTCGGCAATGCCGAACAGGGCCAGAGCAACCATCAGGATGCCCTGGGTAATGAAGATGAGGACGTACAGAGCCGACAGGATGAACGAGCGGCCGGACTTGCCCCGCGTACGGTCGTGAACGGCGGCGAGACCCTGCAGGGCAAAGGCCATGAGGAAGGCTCCCGACAGGGCCATTCCCAGTGCGCCGATGAAGCCGTCGAAGCTTGCCACCACGAGAGCGCCGATCAGGATCAGCCCGGCAGAACGGGGCATCACGAGTTCCGGAACCGACGGCCAGGGGCGCGGCAGGCGCTTGGAGGCGTGCACGATTCGGGCGGCCGCCCAGAGATAGAGCGCCAGCACGGTGGCGAAGCCTTGCGCCGAAAGGAAAGGCGTCAGGCGGGCGAAGATGCTGACCAGTTCCTCACGGGTTTCCGCGTCGAGCGCGTCCGGCCCGGACGTGTTGAACTGCGTGTTGACGAAGGCCTCGGACACCGCGCGGGCGTTCTGGTCGAAGGCGCTGAAATCGGCGCCCGTCGAGATCACGCCGGCGGCGATGATGGTGAGCGCTGCCGTTGCAGCGATCCAGGCCAGGAGCCGCCCGACCGGGTACCATTCCATGGTTCCGTCCTGTCCGGGGCGCCCGAGAAGGGCGAGATAGGACAGCCACCAGGCGGGCAGGGCGGTGATGAGGGCAAAGCCCAATCCGCTGAGCGGAGACAGGATCAGGGCGATCGCAAGACCGCCGACGAGAGCCGCAATGAGCCCGGAGCGGTGGTCCCACCCGAGGGAAACGATCAGAACGGGAATGGGGGCAAGGAGATACAACACGGCCGCGAGCGGCGTCGCCTTGACGATCACCGCAGTCAGAAGGGCCGATACGAGGCCTGCGCCTATGCCTGTTGCAACAAAATTCATCGTCTCGCTGTCCCGCTGCTCGCTGGCAGGGTTAGGGGCGACTGGCCCCAACTGGCCCGGCGGGTTTTCACCGCTGGGCTATGAAAAATCTATCCTCTTTGACCACATCCTGAGGAGCAGCGAAGCTGCGTCTCGAACGAGGCTCCAGAGAACTCTGGAACCGCCATCCTCGTCCTTCGAGACGCCGCCCATGGCGGCTCCTCAGGATGAGGATGGCTATTCGCATAGCTGTCCGACGAATCGGGCAGCCGGATGATCTTAGCGGATCACGTAGGGCAGGAGGCCCAGGAAGCGGGCGCGCTTGATCGCCTGGGCGAGCTCACGCTGCTTCTTGGCCGACACGGCCGTAATGCGCGAAGGAACGATCTTGCCGCGCTCCGAGATGTAGCGGGACAGGAGCTTCGTGTCCTTGTAGTCGATCTTCGGGGCGTTGGGACCCGAGAAGGGGCAGGTCTTGCGACGACGGAAGAACGGACGACGACCACCGCCGGCAGCCCCACCAGTAGCACCAAATGCCATGATTAAGCCTCCTCAGCTTCGTTGCCGCCGTCGAAGCCGCCGCCGTCGCGCTCGCGGCGCTCCCGGTCCTTGCGCTCGTCGCGGTCACGCTTCTGCATCATCACGGACGGCTCGGTCTCGAGCTCTTCGACCTTGATGGTCATGAAGCGAAGGATGTCTTCGTTGATGCGCATCTGACGCTCCATCTCGGCCACCGCAGGAGCGGGAGCGTTGAGGTTGAACATCGTGAAATGCGCCTTGCGGTTCTTCTTGATCCGGTAGGCGAGGGACTTCACGCCCCACATCTCGGTCTTGTCGACGCTGCCGCCATTCTGCTCGATGACGCCCTTGTACTGGTCGACCATAGTTTCGACCTGCTGCGGGGTGACATCCTGGCGAGCCATAAAGATATGCTCGTAGAGAGGCATAGTGGGCCTTTCTCAGGTTTGAGGTTCAAGCCGTGGCACTGTTTTGAAGAGTGTCTTGGCCGTTTCGCGCGTCCGATCGGCGCCAAGCCCTTCGAGCCTGCAAGGCCCGAGCGATTGTCGAAGGCGGAGACACGGGACGACGGGTCCAAAAACCCTGCATGGCAAGCCAAGCCGTCCGTTCAGCCCCCGGCCGGAGCGAACGCGAAGCGGGGGCTATAGTCGATTTGGGTCGGGAAGGCAAGGGTCCGCCTCTGCCGCTCACTCCCTCGTCGTCTCCGGCCGGGAATGACACTGCGCGGCGTTTTGCCGTTGATAGCGTCTCTGGAGAACCGGAGGACTCTGGTCAACGGGCCGCCTTAAGCTAAAACACCCTTATGATGGCTCCTCCTCTACGCCTTGGCGTCAATATCGATCACGTCGCGACCGTGCGGAATGCGCGGGGCGGCATCCATCCCGACCCGGTCCGGGCCGCGAACCTGGCCGTTCTGGCCGGAGCGGACGGGATTACCGCGCATCTGCGCGAAGACCGGCGACACATCCGCGATGCGGATATGTGGCGGCTCAAGCAGGAGCTGTTCGTGCCGCTCAATTTCGAGATGGCGGCGACCTCCGAGATGGTGGCGCTCGCCACGCGGATGCATCCCCATGCGGCCTGCCTCGTGCCCGAGAAGCGCGAGGAGCGCACCACGGAAGGGGGGCTCGACATCATCGGCGCCCATGCCCATCTGCGTCCGGTGATTCAGGAATTGAAGGGTGAGGGCATCCGCGTGTCGCTTTTCGTCGAGCCGGAAATTGCGGTCATGGACGCCGCCTGCGACCTGCGGGCGCCCGTGGTCGAACTCCATACGGGCACCTATTGCGAGGCGGTCGTCGAGGGCGACCCGGCAAGGATCGCCCATGAGCTGGAGCGCCTGAAGCGCGCTGCCGAGCACGGGGCCGGGATCGGCCTCGAGATCCACGCGGGGCACGGCCTCGCCCTCGACTCGGTCCGTCCGGTCGCGGCGATCCCGCAGATCGTGGAGCTCAATATCGGCCATTCGCTGATCGGCGAGGCCATCTTCCTCGGGCTCGACGAGGCCGTGCGGGCCATGCGCGCCGCCATGGACGAGGGTCGGGCACAGGTGCCGGCGTGATTCTCGGCATCGGGTCCGACCTTTGCGACATCCGGCGCATCGAGAAGTCGATCGAACGCTTCGGCGACCGCTTCACTCACCGCATCTATACCGAGGGCGAACGGGCAAGGAGCGACCGCCGGGCCGCCCGGGCCCCGTCCTATGCCCGCCGCTTCGCCGCCAAAGAGGCCTGCGCCAAGGCCTTGGGAACGGGCCTGAGCCATGGGGTCTTCTGGCGCGACATGGAGGTTGTCAATCTTCCGACCGGCCGCCCGACCATGCGGCTGACGGGAGGAGCTCTGGAGCGCCTGAAGGCCATGACGCCCCCGGGGCACAAGGCGGTGGTCCATGTCTCCCTGACCGACGATCCCCCCATGGCCCAGGCCTTCGTGATCATCGAAGCGCTTCCGGCCTGACAGGGGCTGCGTTGCGGCAGGACGCGCCTTAGTTTAGAGCATGCCGCGGCAGGATGGATTCCGGTCGCGGGACATGACTGCCCTAGCGAATAATCCATCGAGAGTGGTTTGCCCTTGGGGCTTAAGTGCAAACCCCTCTCGACTTGCCACACGGATGAAGACGGCCTCCGCCGTCATGGTCCAAGAGCATAGGTCGACAGACGTGAGCGAAAAAAGCAGCAAATACGTAGGCAGCGGCACGAAGAACGAAGAAGGCGGCCTTTGGGAGACCATCAAGGTCATCGTTCAGGCCCTTCTGATCGCGGTCGTCGTTCGCACGGTGCTCTTCCAGCCCTTCAACATCCCGTCGGGATCCCTGATCCCGACCCTGCTGATCGGCGACTACCTGTTCGTCTCGAAGTATTCCTACGGCTATTCCAAGCACTCGATCCCCTTCAGCCCGGGCATCTTCTCCGGCCGCATCTTCGGCGCCGAGCCGAAGCGGGGCGAGATCGCTGTGTTCAAGCTGCCCAAGGACAATTCGACCGACTACATCAAGCGCGTCATCGGCCTGCCGGGCGACAAGATCCAGGTGATCGGCGGCGTGCTGCACATCAACGGCCAGCCGGTGCAGCGCGAGCGCGTCGAAGACTATAAGACCACCGACCTCTACGGCCGCACGATCTCCGTGCCGCAGTACAAGGAGACGCTGCCCGGAGGCGTGTCCCACTTCGTCATCGAGCGTGACGCCGACCGCGGCTACTGGGACAACACCAATGTCTACACGGTGCAGCCCGGCCATTTCTTCATGATGGGCGACAACCGGGACAACTCCACGGACTCGCGGGACGAGGCGAGCGTCGGGCAGGTGCCGTTCGAGAATCTGGTCGGCCGGGCCGAGATCATCTTCTTCTCCATCGACGAGAGCGCCTCCCTGTGGCGCCCGTGGGAATGGCCGCAGAAGATCCGCTGGAACCGTCTGTTCGAGCGGATCCAATAGCCCGTGGCACGCCGCAAGCCGAATCTCGAAGAGCTTCTGAAGAAGCTCGGCTACCGCTTTGAAAAGCCCGAGCTCCTGGATGAGGCGCTGACCCATGTCAGCGCCCCCCAGGCGGCGGGCCAAAGCTATCAGAGGCTGGAGTTCCTAGGCGATCGGGTGCTCGGTCTCGCCATCGCCGAACTGCTCTACAAGACCTTTCCCAGTGCACCCGAGGGCGAACTCTCCCGGCGCCTGGCGGAACTCGTGCGGCGCGAAAGCTGCGCCGAGATCGCCATCGCGTGGGACGTCGGACCCTATCTCAAGCTCGGCGCCGGCGAGGCGCATTCGGGCGAGCGGCGCAACCAGACCATCCTGGCCGATGTCTGCGAGGCGATCATCGGTGCCGTCTTCCTCGATGGCGGCTACGAGGCGGCCAGCGACCTCGTCGAGCGCTCGTTCCAGGCATTGCTGGAGGCTCCCCGCCGTCCCCTGCGCGACCCGAAGAGCGCCCTGCAGGAATGGGCCCAAGGCAGGGGTCTCCCGCCGCCGACCTATTCTATCGCCGAGCAGACAGGGCCCGATCACGCGCCGAAGTTTCGGATCATGGTCAAGGTGAAGGGGACCAAGAGCGCGTTCGGCCAAGGGACTTCAAAGCGCATCGCGGAACAGGCGGCGGCGCGAAGCCTTCTCTTGAGAGAGGGCGTCTGGACGGAGGAAGAGCATGGAACAGCCTGAGCAAACCCACACCAAGGCCGGTTTTGTCGCTCTCATCGGTGCGCCGAATGCGGGCAAGTCGACCCTCCTGAACTCGCTGGTCGGTTCCAAGGTCTCGATCGTATCGCGCAAGGTGCAGACGACCCGCGTCCTCGTGCGCGGCATCGCCATCGAGGGCGAGGCTCAGATCGTTTTCGTGGACACGCCCGGCATCTTCAAGCCGAAGCGCCGCCTTGACCGCGCCATGGTGACGTCGGCCTGGGGCGGGGCGGGCGACGCGGACGTGATCGCCCTCCTGCTCGACGTGCGCAAAGGCATCGACGAGGAGGCCGAGGCGATCCTCGACAAGCTGCCCGACCTGAAGCGCCCGAAGGTGCTGATCCTCAACAAGATCGACCTGATCGAACGCTCGAGGCTGCTGGAGATGGCCGCGAAGCTCAACGAGAAGGTGCCCTTCGCCCATACCTTCATGATCTCGGCCCTGAAGGGCGACGGCATCCAGACATTGAAGCGGCAGCTCGCCGAGATGATGCCGGAAGGGCCATGGCTCTATCCGGAGGACCAGATTTCCGATGCGCCCCTGCGCATGTTGGCTGCCGAGATCACCCGCGAGAAGATCTACGAGCGCCTGCACGAGGAATTGCCCTATCAGTCCACCGTCGAGACGGACCAGTGGCAGCAGCGCCCCGACGGCTCGGTGCGCATCGAGCAGACCGTGTTCGTGGAGCGCGACAGCCAGCGCAAGATCGTGCTCGGCAAGGGTGGGCAGACCATCAAGGCCATCGGACAGGCGGCCCGCAAGGAGATCGCCGAGATCGCCGAGGCTCCCGTGCACCTCTTCATCTTCGTGAAGGTGCGCGAGAACTGGAGCGACGATCCCGAGCGCTATCGCGAGATGGGCCTGGAGTTCCCGCGCGGTTAGGCGCGGCAGGCCGTGCGCAGTCCGCCCCGGCAGCAGTTTGTAATCCGTGTCGAGACGGCTCTCGCGCAATCGCGGGCGTCGGTTCCTCCGTGACGATCTGAACAGTATTGTCCAAAGCATCGATGTATTGAGCGCGCCGCAGAATACCGAACATCGTTGGGCCCCTCGTCTTAATGTTCTTGATCCAACGTCGCGTTCAATGGTCAACGTAGGCAGAATACTTGAGGGATGTTCTCCTAAGGTCTTAAAAAGGCAGTATTGCGCCCAAAGCCTTCAGCGCTGCTCCATCCACACGAGGGTAACTTCGGCCGTCATCCAGTAAAGCTTATGGACACTCGGAAATCGTTGCTTTGCCTCGATTTCAGGAAGCTTTTGAACGCAACCAGATCAGGCGTAAGGCTTTATCCTGAAAGGATTGTACGAAGGCAGGCCATTTCCCGGCAAAACCGTCCTGAAGTAGCCCATCAGTGTCGACGTCGACGTCCTGGAGAGGCCATGAGCAGCTCTTCTGATCAGACGGCGCAAAGACGTCTCGCCGCTGTCCTCGCCGCAGATGTGGTGGGCTATTCAGATCTCATGTCCAAAGACGAGGAAGGAACGCTCGCCCGTCTCAGAGATCTGCGGCGCCAGGTCATCGAACCGCGAATCCGCATCCATCATGGTCGCCTGGTGAAAACCATTGGGGATGGCTTCCTATGCGAGTTCTCGAGTCCCGTCGAAGCGGTCCGCTGTGCCGTCGATCTTCAGGAGACGGTTTCCCAGGTTTCGGATGGAGAGATCATCAAGCCTCTCCAGTTGCGGATCGGGATCAATCTCGGCGACATCATCATCGAGGAGGACGGGGACATCTTCGGCGACGGAGTGAACATCGCCTCACGCCTGCAGAAGATGGCGTTGCCCGGCGGAATCTGCCTGTCCGGAAAAGTCCATGAGGAGGTAAGGGACAAGCTGCCGTACCAATTCGAGGATCATGGCGAGCATCGCTTCAAGAACATCGGGAGGCTCATCAAGGTCTATTGCCTTCTGGCAGGACTAGATCCGTCGACGATCTCATCCGAGGCGCGGCCCGCCTCTTCGCTGCGGGACAGGCCGTCCATCGCGGTCCTGCCGTTCGTCAATCTCACCAATGACCCTGAACAGGAGTATTTCGCCGACGGCATCGTTGAGGACATCATCGCTGCCTTGTCACGCTTCAGATCCGTCTTCGTCATCGCCCGCAACTCGACCTTCACCTACAAGGGTCGGAATGTGGGCGTTCCGCAGATCGGGCGCGAGTTGGGCGCGCGGTATGTGCTCGAGGGCAGTGTCAGGCGTTCCGGAGAAAGAATCCGTATTACCGCGCAGCTGGTCGATGCAGCCAGCGGCGTGCATCTCTGGGCCGAGCATTACGATGGTGTCATGGCGGATGTGTTCGATCTCCAGGATCGGATCACGACCAGCGTCGTCGGTTCGATTCAGCCCTCCATCCGGGCGGCCGAGATCGAACGGGCAAGGCGCAAACGCCCCGAGAGCCTCGATGCCTACGATCTCGTCATGAGGTCCCTGCCTTATGTCTGGGCCTTGGAGTTCGAGGCCAACAAGGAGGCGACCCGGCTGATCGACAAAGCCCTTCTGCTCGATCCGGGCTATCCGCTCGCCCTCTCTCTGGCCGCTTGGTGCCGAGGGCAGCGGATCGTCTACAACTGGTCCAAGAATGTGCAGGAGGATAAGCGCGAGACCCTGCGTCAGGCACAGGCGGCTGCCGCGATCGCCCACGACGATCCGTTCATTCTGACGGTGCTCGGCGCTGCCCTGACGATCACGCGGGAGTACCAGCGCGCCGAATCCATGCTGGAGCGATCCCTCACGTTGGACCCGAACTCGGCCTGGGCCTGGAACCGCAGCGGATGGCTGCACAACTACCAGCACGATCCGGAGGTCGCGATCCAGCATTTCGAACGCTCGCTGCGTCTCAGTCCGTACGATCCGATGGCGTTCAACTGCGACATGGGCATCGGCTGCGCCCACTTCATCGCCAAGCGATACGATCAGGCGGCGCAGTGGCAGGAGAAGGGACTGATGGCGAAACCGAGCGCCGCCTGGATTCATCGCACGCTCGCCCCCTCCTATGCCTTGGCGGGCGATCTCGACAAGGGTCGGGACAGTGTCGGCGAGTTGGTGAAGAATTATCCCGGGATCACGATCTCGGACATCATCGCGGCCATGGCCTTCAGCAAGGAAGCCATGAGCCGCTTCGCGGAAGGCCTGCGCCTTGCCGGTCTTGCGGAATGACAGCTCAAAAGGCGCCGGGAGGATGAGTATCCTCCCCGGCGCCTTGTCTTACTGCTGGTTCTGTCCCTGCAGCAGCGGGGTGATCCGGCGCATGGCCACTCGGCGGTTTTGCCGCTCGGGCGATTGCGTATCCACCTTCAGGTATTGTTCGCCGTAGCCTTGGGTCGTCAAGTTCTCGGCCGGGATCTGGAAGCGTTCCGTAAGGATGGTCGCAACCGTCTCGGCGCGCCGGTCGGAGAGAGTCAGATTGTCCTCGTCCGCGCCGACGGCATCGGTATGGCCTTCGATCAGGAAGATCTCGTTGGGATTCCGAGACAGGGCCGAGCGGATCGCCTCGGCGATACCCGTCAGGGCGCCGGCCTGATCTCCAGCTAGTTCCCAGGAGCCGAACTCGAAGGTGACCGTATCCACGTCGACCCGACGCATGCGTTCGCGCAGTGGCTGGCTGCGACGAACCTCGTCGAGCGTATAGGATCGCTCGATGCGCTCGACGGGCGGAGCGGTGAAAGCCTCGACCAGATCGTCCTGAGAGGCGTCCTCCACGTCCACGATGTACTGCTCGCGGGGAATGCGGACGACCGGCGGCGGCAGCCGCACGACCTCCTCCTCGGAGTATCCGTATCCAGTCGGACGACGGCCGCCGCGCCTGTTCTCGATCAGCACCACCTCGCGGCCTGCGGCCTCGCGCCTCGATCGGCGGATCAGGTTGCCGTACTGGTCCCGGACCGTCACGATCTCGGACCCGTCAGGACGGCGTACGATGGTGACCTCCTCGTCGGCCCCACGCCGCTCCGTGCGGATATCGGCATCGCGATAGGTGCGGCGGAACCGTTCGGTCTCGTCGTGACGGATGATGACCTGATTGCCCTCGCGGATGATGGTCCGGTTACCGGGTTCCTCGATGATGACCCGGTCGCCTTCCCGCCGCTCACGGCGCTGGCCGCGCAGATCCTCGATGCGGACCCGCGACGGATCCAGAGGCTGCATCGTACCGGGAGCCGCCTGCTGAGGAGCGGTCCGTCCGGGCACCTGCTGGACGGGTGCTCCCGGAACGGGAGGTGTCGGCTGGGCGCGAGTGGCCGGCGCAGGGGCCGCTGGAACAGGAGCGGCTGGCGCCGCCGTAGGGGCGGAAGGGGCGGGCCTTGGCGCGGACGGCGCGGGTTGGGCGGCTGCAGGAGGCGTTGGGGGAACGGCCGGTTGCTCCTGCGTCGGCCGCTGGCCGCGCGTGCGGTCGGGATTCTCGGTGCTGTCGGAGCGGCCGGAGCGCTGGCGCTCCGCCGGGGGCGCGACATCCGGAGCCTGCCGCTGCTGAGCCGGGGACGGAGGCGCTGCCGGCTGGGCAGCGGGCGGAGGGGTGGCGGGACGAGTCTGTCCAGCCGGGGCCTGAGGCCGCGGTCGCTCGGCTGGTGGCTGGTCGCGCTCCTGGGCGGCCGGGCGTTGCGGTCGTGCCGGGGTGTCCGCCGGGGGCTGCGGTCGCTCGGCGGGAGCCTGTTGTGCCGGACGGGCCGGGGTGGCTGGCTCGGCAGCGGGAGGCGGCGCCGGCCGTTCGGTCGGAGGGCCGGGCTCGCGGCGGGGTCGCTGGGCTCCAGGACCATCGTCGGGCCCCTGTGCGCCGGGACCCGCTCCGCGAGGCGGACGCTGACCGCGCTCCTCGGATGCTCCGGGTCCACCCTGATCCTGTCCGCCCTGCCTGCGCTCCTGACCGGGGCGCCCGCCGCGTTCTCCGTCCTGTCCCTGCCGTCTTTGACGCGCTCCGGGCGGCAGCTCTTCATCGGTTGCCGGTCCAGCCTGAGCCAGAACGAGGGGTGGTGTTGGGGTTGGCTCGAGGGCCGAGACATGCGCCGGCAGCAGCATCAGGGGAAGGGCGGTACTCGCAAGAAACAGACTGGAAAGCTTCATGATCCTCAATTCATCGTTTGGCGCACTAAGGTCATCGACAATGACAAGCTGCCGGGTTGGTTCCGAGAAAGGCGGAATTCCGCTTTTGAAACAAAATTTTAGAAGTTCGCCGATATGGTTGAAAAACATGGATGAATGCGGCCTGAATGCTTACATCTGGAGTTCAGAGTCTGGCCGGACATGACACACTCTCCGTCATGGCCCTGTCCCGGCCATCCCGATTGTCCGAAGCGACGCGCTTTTCTCAATCGGGATCACCGGCACAAGGCCGGTGATGACGAAAGAATTTCGAGTCCTGACCGGACTCTCGGGAAACACTCTCGCCGAAGGCAGCCGGGACGGATGCAGTGGACTGATGAAGGCGTCGTTCTCGGCGTCCGCAAACACGGAGAAACGAGCGTCATCCTCGAGCTGATGACCCGCGGGCATGGGCGCCATCTGGGCCTGGTCCATGGCGGCCGCTCGAAAACCCTGCAGCCCGTGCTCCAGCCGGGGAATACCGTCCATGTGACCTGGCGCGCGCGGCTCGACGAGCACCTCGGGGCCTATCAGGTCGAGGGCCTGGACCTGCGCGCCGCACGCCTCATGGGCTCCTCGATGGCCCTGTATGGCCTCGCGACCCTGGCCCACCTCCTGCGCTACTTCCCGGAGCGCGATCCCCATTTTCCCCTTTACGAGACCCTGACCGTGCTGGTCGATCACCTGGACGATGCCGACCTCGCGCCGGCGCTGTTCGTGAGGTTCGAGCTCGCCATGCTGACCGAGCTCGGCTTCGGTCTCGACCTGTCCTCCTGCGCCGCCACGGGGAGCGAGCGGGATCTCACCTACGTCTCCCCGAAGAGCGGCCGGGCCGTCAGCGCCACGGCCGGGGAGCCCTACAAGGACAGGCTCCTGAAGCTGCCGGGCTTCCTGATCGGACAGTCCAGGGCCAACCGGCCCGGCGAGGAGGAGATCCGCGCGGGATTTGCCCTGACGGATTTCTTCCTGCATCAGAACGTCTTCGATCCCCAGGGCCAGAGGGCGCCGGAGGAGCGGGCGCGTTTCGTCGCACTGGCCACAGCTGGGGACCAATGAGTTTTGTTTCTGTTATGTTCTCATTTCAGATGGTAAGAAGCGATTCGCAGTTGAGGATTTCGAGTCATGGGTAAGCCGGTCAATCCGCCGTCAGGGGGCGCGATCGAGAACATCAATCTCAAGGACGCCCTGGAGGAGCGCTACCTCGCCTATGCGCTCTCCACCATCATGCACCGGGCGCTGCCGGATGCGCGCGACGGCTTGAAGCCCGTCCACCGCCGCATCCTGCACGCCATGCGCCTCCTGAGGCTCGATCCGAAGTCGGCGCCGAAGAAATGCGCCCGCATCGTCGGCGACGTGATGGGTCAGTTCCACCCGCACGGCGACCAGTCGATCTATGACGCCCTGGTGCGCATGGCGCAGGACTTCGCCCAGCGCTATCCGCTGGCGGACGGGCAGGGCAATTTCGGCAATATTGACGGCGATAACGCCGCGGCCATGCGCTACACCGAAGCCAAGCTGACGGAAGTGGCGCGGCTGCTGCTCGAAGGCATCGACGAGGATTCCGTCGACTTCCGCGAGACCTACGACCAGACTAACGAGGAGCCGGTCGTGCTCCCGGCGGCCTTCCCGAACCTGCTCGCCAACGGCTCGCAGGGCATCGCGGTCGGCATGGCGACCTCGATCCCGCCGCACAACGCCGCCGAACTTTGCGATGCGGCGATGCATCTCATCTCGAAGCCGAATGCGACCGCCGAGCAGCTGATGCAGTTCGTGCCGGGCCCGGACCTGCCGACCGGCGGCATCATCGTCGACACGCCGACCTCCATGGCCGAGACCTATCGCACTGGCCGCGGCTCGTTCCGCGTGCGCGCCCGCTGGGCGAAGGAGGATCTCGGCCGCGGCAACTGGCACATCGTCGTCACCGAGATCCCGTATTCCGTGCCGAAGTCCCGCCTCATCGAGAAGATCGCCGAGCTGCTGCAGGAGAAGAAACTGCCGCTGCTCGCCGACGTGCGGGATGAATCGGCGGAAGACATCCGCGTGGTTCTGGAGCCGCGCGCCAAGACGGTCGATCCGATCATCCTGATGGAATCGCTCTTCAGGCTGACCGAGCTCGAGAGCCGCATCCCGATGAACGTGAACGTGCTCGCCGGCGGCAAGGTGCCGAAGGTGCTGGGGCTGGTGGAATGCCTGCGCGAATGGCTCGACCATCGCCGCGAGGTGCTGATCCGCCGCTCGGGCTTCCGCCTGGCGGCCATCGACAGGCGCCTGGAGATCCTGGGCGGCCTGCTCATCGTCTATCTCGACCTCGACCGCGTGATCAAAATCATCCGCGAGGAGGACGAGCCGAAGCAGGAGCTGATGCGCTTCTTCAAGCTCACCGAGCTCCAGGCCAACGCCATCCTCGACACGCGCCTGCGCTCGCTTCGCAAGCTCGAGGAGATGGAGCTCAAGCGCGAGCAGAAGAACCTTCAGGACGAGAAGGCCAAGATCGAGGAGCTTCTCGGCTCCGAGAAGGTGCAGTGGAAGACCATCGCGGGCGAGATCAAGGAGGTCCGCAAGACCTTCGGGCCCGACACCGCCTTGGGCAAGCGCCGCACCTCCTTCGCCGAGGCGCCGGACACCTCGGACATCGACTTCGCCGAGGCCATGATCGAGCGCGAGCCGATCACGGTCATCGTGTCCGAGAAAGGCTGGATCCGCGCCATGAAGGGCCATCAGGCCGATCTGTCGGGCGTGCAGTTCAAGGGCGACGATGCGCTCAAAGTCGCCTTCTTCGCCGAGACCACGTCCAAGATCGTCGTGGCGGCGGATAACGGGCGCTTCTTCACGCTCGATGCCTCCAAGCTCCCCGGCGGGCGCGGCTTCGGCGATCCGATCCGCCTCATGGTCGACCTGGAGGAGGGCGCCGACTTCATCGCGGCCTTCCCGTACAAGGCGGGCTCGAAGTTGCTGGTCGTGGCGACGGACGGGCGCGGCTTCGTGGTGCCGACCGAGGAGATCACGGCGAACACCCGCAAGGGCAAGCAGATCCTCAATCTCGACGCGCCCGCCAGGATGGTGGTCTGCGCCGAGTCGGAGGGCGACCACGTCGCGATCATCGGCGAGAACCGCAAGCTCCTGATCTTCCCGTCGAATCAGGTGCCGGAGATGACCCGCGGCAAGGGCGTGCGCCTCCAGCGCTACAAGGACGGCGGCGTCTCCGACGCCAAGGTCTTCAAGCTCAAGGAAGGCCTGACCTGGAAGGATACTTCGGGCCGCACCTGGACGGTCGCCAAGGAAGACCTGCGCGACTGGATGGGCGACCGCACCGAAGCCGGCCGCCTGCCGCCCAAGGGCTTCCCGAAGTCGAACAGGTTCGGGGAGTGATCATCGGGCAGTCACCCCGGATGGCTCGCGCCGTCCGGGATCACTTTGGGAATTCTCCACGTATAACAATCCATGTCATGGCCGGGCTTGTCCCGGCCATCCCGATCATGGGAAGCGCCATGCTTTTCGAATCGAGATCACCGGCACAAGGCCGGTGACGACGTGTTCAGGATCGACCCGCCGTCCCGCCCGTCGTCTCCGTCGGGTTGTTCATGTCCGGCGGCACGGGGCCGCGCTCGCCCGCGCCTCTCTCCAGACGCGCCGCGATCTCGGCCACGTGCCGGCCCTGGAAGCGGGCGCCTCCGAGTTCGTTTTCGCTCGGTCGCCTCGAGCCGTCGCCGCCGGCGAGCGTTGTCGCGCCGTAGGGCGTGCCGCCCGTGATCTCGTCCATCTTGGTCTGACCTGGATAGGAATAGGGCAGGCCGACGATGATCATGCCGTGGTGGAGAAGCGTGGTGTGGAACGACGTGATGGTGGTTTCCTGCCCGCCATGCTGGGTCGCCGTGGACGCGAAGACGCTGCCGACCTTGCCGACGAGCGCGCCTTTCACCCACAGGCCGCCGGTCTGGTCGAGGAAGTTGCGCATCTGGGCGGCCATGTTGCCGTAGCGGGTCGGCGTGCCGAAGATGATGGCGTCGTAATCGCCGAGCTCATTCGGGTCGGCCGTCGGCGCATCCTGGTCGATCTTCATGCCCGACTTGCGCGCAATCTCCTCCGGCACGAGTTCAGGCACGCGTTTGACGACGACCTCCGCACCCGCGACCGAGCGGGCGCCCTCCGCGATGGCCTGAGCCATCGTCTCGATATGGCCGTAGGACGAGTAGTAGACGACCAGGATCTTGGCCATGGCGCACCTTCGTTTGCGTGAGGATTACGCAACGAACAAGATGCGGGCGGGGTTGTTCCGGCTCTCTCGCCGAATGACCCGCCCATGCGAGCAGAGCCTGCGCGCTTCCACCTGCGGATTTATCGACCCGGCCCCTCCGTTTGGAGGGCTCAATCGCCGCGATCTTCCTTTAAGGAAGGGACAAGCCGCGAAGCGCAGGATCGGATCACGCCGAACTCTAGGCTCAACGGCGGAATGCCTTTTGCCGAAGGGAAGTCCTCATGATCGCTCGTTTCCTCTTGATTGCCGGCATTGCGGGCGGTTCCTTGATCGCCGCCACTCCGGCCACGGCCCAGTCCTTGCCGCTCGGGGCGGCGATCAACGCGATCGGCCACGCCCAGCGCGCCGGGGCCACGCCATCGAGTTCCGACACCGGCCGGATGTCCGGCAGCAAGCGTCCGAAAGGGGCCGCAACTCCGTCTCGCCCGGTCTCCCCGAAGCCCTATAGCGATCGGCCGGCCAGGAGGAAGCATCCCGTCAACATATCCCAGGACAATGGCTGAGGATTAGGCAGGAAAGCTGCTCCGTGCGTCGGCAGACGGCCGAACGCCGACGGGCGGATTCAACTCTCAATCCACCCGCTCCCAGCCAGGGGCGAGAAGCCGCTCCTGCGGCTTGAAGCGGGCCTTGTAGCCCATCTTCTTCGAGCCCTCGACCCAGTAGCCGAGATAGAGATAGGGCAGGCCCATCGCCTTCGCGCGGCGGATATGGTCGAGAATCATGAAGGTGCCGAGGCTGCGGTCGTGCAACTCCGGTTCGTAGAACGAGTAGACCATGGAGAGCCCGTCGCTCATCTCGTCCGTGAGGCCGACGGCGATCAGGTCGCCTTCGCCGCGGCCGGTGAGCCCGCTGTCGATCCCGCGCCGGCGATACTCGATCAGCTTCGTGTCCACATGGCTGTCCTCGACCATCATGGAGTAGTCGAGCACCGTCATGTCGGCCATGCCGCCGTCGGCGTGTCGCGTGTCGACGTAGCGGCGGAAGAGCGAATATTGCTCCGATGTCGGACGGTTGGGCAGGGCGTGGCCGATCAGGTCGGCATTGTCCTTCAGAACCCGCTTCAGATTGCCGGAGGGCTCGAACTCGTTCACGAGCACGCGAACGGACACACAGGCGCGACACGTGTCGCAGGCCGGTCGATAGGCAATGGTCTGTGACCGGCGGAAGCCGCCCTGGGTGAGGATCTCGTTGAGCTCCCGGCCGCGGCGTCCCACGATATGCGTGAAGACTTTGCGCTCCTCCTTGCCCGGCAGATAGGGGCATGCGGACGGGGAGGTGAGATAGAATTGCGGGGCGTCGCGGGGCTGGCTCGTCAATCGGGAAAGCCTCGTGGAGAAACCTTGAGCGCTACGTCAACGCCCAAGGATAACATTGGTGTCAGCCACGTCCAGGAAAAGAGGGCGAATGTCACAGGCGTTTGATTGCTGTCAGGAAGGGCCAGCTCACAATTCTCGACCTCATCCTGAGGAGCCTGCACAGCAGGCGTCTCGAAGGAGGTTCTAGAGCGCACTGGAGGCGCCCTGATCCTTCGAGACACCGCCTTCGGCGGCCCTCAGGATGAGGGCTTAGGAATGTGCCGCGGATCCCTCTATCTTGTGGTGCCCTAGGCCCGCACGACCATCATGCCCGTGAGCAGATCGCGCAAGAAGCGCCGGTCGTCGCGGACGAAGCCGACGAGCACGTCGCAGGCCCAGAGCAGGAAGGTCGAGATCGCGACATAGAAGAAGAGCGCATGCACCGCCGCGGCGAGCGGCGACGCGCCTCTGCCGGTCTGCGGGTTGATCACGCGAAGGCCCATGTAGCGCATGCCTACAGTCGCCTGCGAGGACCCGCCGATGGTGACGGCGTTGTAGACGATGAAGATCAGGGCCGTGAGGGGAAGGGCGAAGAACAGCCCCCAGCCGAGGCCGAGCGTGATGATGCCGAGGAAGAAGATCCCGATGGAAATCAGCACGACCCAGAGCGCGATCACGACCAGATCGATCAGATAGGCCCAGAACCGACGGGAGATGACGCCCTCGGTCAACCGGGTGTCGAGCTCGTAGGACGGGTAGTTCAGCGTCGGCGGGTAAGGTCGGTTGACCATCTTTCTCTCCTCAGAAGGCGGTCTCGGGCAGGCTGCGGGATTCGATGCGCTGCGGCGCGAGCCCCTCCGCCGCAAGGGCCTCGAACACCTCTAATGTATGCGCTCGATCCCGCGTTTCGATAGTGATGTCGATGGACACGCCTTTCGCCGGCACGTCCAGGAACAGACGCCCGTGGGAGACCTCGAGGATATTGGCGCCGAGACTCCCGAGGAGGCTCGCCACGCGCCCGAGCAGCCCCGGCCTGTCGTTCGACGTGATGCGGAACGACGTGATGCGGTCGTCCCGTTCCAGCTCGCGCACCATCACGGAGGCCAGGATCCGCGCGTCGATGTTGCCGCCGCAGAGCACGAGACCGACCCGCTTGCCCTGGAAGCGTTCAGGGGCCGCCAGCATGGCGGCGAGGCCGGCCGCGCCGGCGCCCTCTGCCATGGTCCTCTGCAGGGTGGCATAGGCATTGACCGCCCGCTCGATCAGCGCCTCCTCGACGGGGATGATGTCGGACACGAGATCGCGCACAATGGGCAACGGGAGCTGCCCGACGGTCTTCACTGCGATGCCTTCCGCCAGCGTGGCGCCGCCGATCGGCCGGTTCTCGCCCCGGATGGCATTGCGGAAGGACGGGTAGAGGGCCGCTTCCACGCCGACGATGTCGATCGAGGGTTTGAGGGCCTTCGCGGCGACCGTGATGCCCGAGATCAGTCCGCCGCCGCCGATGGGTACGACGATCTGGTCGAGATCGGGAGCGTCGGCCAGCATTTCGAGCGCGATGGTGCCCTGGCCTGCCATGACCTTCGGATCGTCGTAGGGATGGACGAAGATAAGCCCCTCCTGCTCGGCGATCTCGCGGGCGCGGAGGGCGGATTCGTAGAGCGTCTCGCCGTCCAGGATGACCTGTGCGCCATAGGAGCGGGTGTTCTCCGCCTTCACCAGGGGGGTGCCTTCCGGCATCACGATGGTGGCCGGGATGCCGAGGCGACGCGCATGATAGGCGACGGCCTGGGCGTGGTTGCCGGCCGACATGGCGATGACGCCGCGTCCGCGCTCGGCCTGGTCGAGGCTCTCCAGCTTGGTGGCGGCGCCCCGCTCCTTGAAGGAGCCGGTCGGCTGCATGTTCTCGTGCTTCACGAACACGGTCGCGCCGGTGAGCTGCGACAGGCGAGGGGCGGGCACGAGGGGCGTTCGCAGGACCTGGCCCTGGATCGTCTCCGCCGCGCGCTTCACATCCTCGATGGTGATGGCGTATTCGGCCACGTTGTCCTCCGGACTTTTATTGTACCCGTTTATACGGGTCTTGGTGTCGGATCCCTGAATCCCAGCAGGCCGCCGGGCCGAAAGATCAGAAAGACGACAAGGGCCATGTAAAGAGCCATGTCGCGTATCTCGATAGGTAGATACGCCGACCACAGGGTCTCGAACAATCCCACCGCGAAGCCTCCCAGCATTGCGCCGGGGATCGAGCCGATGCCGCCGATGATGGCGGCGATCAGCGCTTTGAGGCCGTATTGAAAGCCGCCGGCGAAGCCCAAGCCACCATATTGCGCGACGATCAGCATGCCCGAGAGCCCCGCCATGGCGCCGGCCAGCGCCAGCGTCTCGACGAGCAGGCGGGGGCCATTGACGCCCATGAGGGCTGCCGCATGCGCATCGTCCGCATAGGCCCGCCAAGCCCGTCCGAACCGCGTCGCCTGGACGAGCCAGAGGAGACCGAGAGCCGCGAGGAGTCCGATCCCCGCCGTGATGACCGTAATTGGCGTCAGGCTGACGATGAAACCGTCCGCACGCGCGAGGGGCCAGGCTTCCGACCAGATCGGCGGGAGCCAGACCGTCACCGGGCTCTGCACGAGGCGCAGGTATTCCATCAGGAAGAGAGAGAACCCGACCGTCGCGATCAGGCTCGGCTGCGGGCTCGCGCTGACGATCCGGCCGATGGTGAAGTACCCGCCGACCGCGCTATGGATCGCGCCTGCGAAAAGAGCGGCCACGAGACCGGCCGCCAAGCCGAGAACGGGCGAGCTGGCGCCGAAACCCAGCACGACCGAGGCTCCGGCAATCGCCGCCGCCGAGCCGATCGCCGCGAGTTCGCCGAAGGCCAGATTGATCCGGCCGCTGAGGCCGAAGACGAGGGCGAAGGCGACGGACAACAGCGCGTAGATCGCCGTCCGTGGCAGGCTCACCAGGATCTGCTGCAGCCAATAGGCGGCATCCATGGGGATTTCGGCCACGTCGACAGCCTGCTGACTGCCGGGATCGCCCGCCGATCCCTCCGGCGTCTCGAGATAATAGCGCTTCAGGAGATAAAGGCTGGCGCCGGAGAGCGGGCCTTCCTCGGTCGCAAGACCGGTCAGTTCGGCCTTGTTCGGGGAAAGCCCCTCCGCCACGAACTGGCAGATGGCGAAGCGCTCGAGGATCGGGCGGTCGTGGTACTGTGCCAGGTAATCCACCTGCAGGCTCCTCGGCACGGGACCCGTCCGGACGCGCTCGACGGTGATCGCCGCGCCGGGATTGAGAGCTGGCAGAGCGGAGCGGCAGACCCGCGCCTGCTCCGCATCGATGGACAGCCCGCAGGCGGTGAGCAGGCAGAGGCATAACAGGAGAGAAACGAACCGGGCGATTCTCAGAAACTGGCTTGAACGCAGGCAAAGCCCTCGTTCCTCATCTCGAGAATCTGGCCAGCCACCGCCTTGCTTCGTCATCGCCGGCCTCGTGCCGGTGATCCCGATCCGAGAGGCGCGAGGCTTTTCCTGATCGGAATGGCCGGGACACGCCCGACCATGACCTGAGAGAGGAGCCACCTCGGGCACGCCCGAGCTTCGTGGGGGAAGGCTGGGCGCGCGCTCGACCGCTCTCGGCTCGGTCACGTTCACTTCCTGAGCCAGTCTCTGAAGTACGATGAGCCTGACACGAAGCGAACCCCTCAGTGCGATCGCGAATCAGCCTTGGTTTTTGAGCTTTTCCGCGACCCGAGGGGCGAAATAGGTGAGGATGCCGTCCGCGCCAGCACGCTTGAAGGCCAGGAGGCTCTCCATCATCGCCCGTTCTCCGTCGATCCAGCCGTTCCCGGCCGCGGCCTGGATCATGGCATACTCACCGGAGACTTGGTAGGCGAAGGTCGGAACGGCGAAGCTGTCCTTCACCCGGCGCACGATGTCGAGATAGGGCATGCCGGGCTTGATCATGATCATGTCGGCGCCTTCCTCGAGGTCGAGGGCGACCTCGCGCATGGCCTCGTCGGAATTCGCCGGATCCATCTGGTAGGTGCGCTTGTCGCCGACGAGGCACGTGCTGGTGCCGATGGCGTCCCGGAACGGGCCGTAGAAGGCGGAAGCGTATTTCGCCGCATAGGCCATGATCTGCACGTCCAGGAACCCGGCCTCGTCGAGACCCTCCCGGATGGCGGCCACGCGGCCGTCCATCATGTCGGACGGGGCGATGACGTCGGCGCCGGCTTCCGCCTGGAGCACGGCCTGGCGCACAAGCAGCGCCACCGTCTCGTCGTTGAGGATGCGTTCGCCGTCCATCACGCCGTCATGGCCGTGGCTGGTATAGGGATCGAGCGCCACGTCGCAGACGATGCCGATCTGCGGCACCGCCTTCTTGATCTCGCGCGCGGCCCGGCAGACCAGGTTACGGCTGTTGAGGGATTCCGTTCCCGTCGGATCGCGCAAGGAAGGATCCGTGTAGGGGAAGAGCGCGATGGCGGGGATGTTGAGGGATGCCGCCCGCTCGGCCTCGCGCACGGCCTCTCCGATGGTAAGGCGCTCGACGCCGGGCATGGACGTCACCGGCTGCCGTCCGCTGGCGCCCTCGACCACGAAGATCGGCCAGATCAGGTCGTTGGCCGTGAGCACGTTCTCGCATACCAGCCGCCTCGACCACTCGGCCTTGCGGTTGCGTCGCAGGCGGTGGGACAGGTTCAGGGAAGAAGTGGGGGCTTCCTCCGAGGAGCGGCGGGGGAACGGCGACAGCTTCGACATAATCCTCACACGGCGCCGGCTTCGCTGCGCCGGCGGATGCCGAGAGGGTTAGCACATTTAAATCTCTCTAAAAAAGGGTTCGAGGTCGCAGTTCGGCCCGATCCGTGTGAAATTGGCCTCAACCCAGCCATGCATTGCCGGCTGGCCCCGTGTATCTTCCTTCAAGTCATGGCCAGGCATGTCCCGGCCATCGCGATACGGAGAAGCGCCGCGTATCACCGAAGCGGGACCACCGGCACGAGGCCGGCGATGACGCGGAGGACGGTTTTTCCGGGAATGACATCGTGTCCATTGACGGCCGACCCCGGGCTTGTTCTAAGCCGCATCGAGATGAAGGAGCGTTTCATGGACGAGAGCGTCGACATCCTCTGCGAGAAGCAGGGCGAGGCTGGCATCATCACGCTCAACCGTCCACGGGCTCTCAACGCGCTGAACCTGACCATGGTGCGCGAGATGCGCCGGGCGCTCGACGCCTGGGCCAGGGATCCCGCCGTGACGCGGATCGTCGTCCAGGGCGCGGGCGAGAAGGCCTTCTGCGCCGGCGGCGACATCCGGCAGCTCACGGACGACCTGCGGGCCGGCAAGCGCGACGAGGCGCTCGCCTTCTGGCGCGAGGAATACCAGCTCAACATACGGATCAAGCGCTATCCGAAGCCGTATGTCTCCCTCATCGACGGGATCTGCATGGGCGGCGGCGTCGGCATTTCGCTGCACGGCTCCTACCGGGTGGCGGGCGACCGCTACCTCTTCGCCATGCCCGAGGTCGGGATCGGGTTCTTCCCCGATGTGGGCGCGACCTACGCGCTCCCGCGCCTGCCGGGACAGACGGGCATGTACCTTGCCCTCACGGGCGAGCGGGTGAGGCGTGCCGATGCGGTGATGCTGGGCTTGGCGACCCATGCGGTGCCGAGCGGGAACATCGAAGGTTTGCGCCAGGCCTTGATCGCCGGAGACTCCGTCGAGGTTGCCCTGTCCCGGGTCGCGACGGATCCCGATCAGGCTCCTCTGGAGGCCGAGAGGGATCTCATCGATTCCTGCTTCTCCGCCGATAGCGTCATCGACATCCTGGCCCGCCTCGACCGGGCAGCCGAGAAGGGCTCCGACTTTGCCGCCAGGACCGTTGCCGGCATGCGGGCGAAGTCGCCGACCAGCATGAATCTGGCCTTCGAGCAGGTGCGCCGGGGCGCGTCGATGGATTTCGAGGACGCGATGAAGACCGAGTTCCGCATCGTGTCCCGGATCGGTGACGGTCACGACTTCTACGAGGGCGTGCGGGCGGTCCTGATCGACAAGGACAACCAGCCGCGATGGCAGCCCGCCTCCCTGGAGGCGGTGGACCGGGCCGTGATCGAGCATCACTTCGCCAGCCTGGGCGAACGGGAATTGGAGATCGCCTGATGCCCCGCAACGGCAGCCAAACCCCATCCACCCATGCGGCGCGCGAGTACCTGTCCGACCGGATCGAGGAGCGTCCCGTCGCCACTACGGTCATGCGCTGGAGCTTCGTTCTCACCTGGTTCATGCGGGTCCTGGCGATCCTCTGGATCATGAAGGGCCTGAGCGCCTGGGCGGTGATCCTCGGCGTCTGGACGCCGGTCGGGCAGTTCGAGGGGCGCTCGACGGGGTATCAGGCCACCATCATCTATTTCGCCCTGATCGACCTGATCGCCGCGGTCGGGCTTTGGATGGCCAGCACCTGGGGCGGAATCATGTGGCTCCTCGCCATCATGAGCCACCTGATTCTCGCAGCATTTTTCCCGGGAATCGTCTCCGGCGGCGTCATGACGCTGGCGTTCTTCCTGACGCTGATGGCGGTCTATCTCGGCGTCTCATGGCTGGCCGCGCAGGAAAACCACTGAGGAAGACCACTGATCGCGTGCAGCCTGCCAAGCTCCTCACGCAGAAGTGTATCCTCAAGAACACAGTTCAAAGTTACATAAGGGCCAAAGGCGTTTCAGAGGCGCGAGGAGCACCGGGCAGGGCGGTTTGCCATAAAACGGCCCCTATGTTCCTCGCTTTCGATACCGTTCCTTAATCCTATCCCGGCACTTATCGCTGGGAAGGGGACAGATGCGGACACCCGTTCGCCGCTTCCCCGATCGACAACATCTAACCGGGAAAGAGCCTGCGCTCATGTTCTCTCGCCGTACCCTCCTGACCGGATCGCTCGCCCTGATCTTCACGCCGGCTACCGGAGCCCTGGCCCAGCAATCCGCCCCGAGCCAGGCCGAGTGGTCGCAGAACTACGAGGCGGTGTCCCGCACCCGCGTCCAGCGCACCTCGACCCCGATGCTGTCTTCGGAGGCGCTTGCCGCCACCGAGCAGATGATCGAGTACTACCGCAACATCGCCGCCCGCGGCGGCTGGCAGCCCGTCCAGGGCGTCCAGGGTCTGCGCGTCGGCTCGAAGAGCCCGGCCGTCGTCGCCCTGCGCCAGCGCCTCATCATCACGGGCGACCTCGATGCCGCTGCCGGCGAATCGCCAATCTACGATTCCTACGTCGAGGCCGGCGTGCGCCGCTTCCAGGCCCGCCACGGCATCAGCTCCACCGGCACCGTGACGGCGCCGACGATCGCCGCCATGAACGTGCCGGTCGATGTCCGTATCCGCCAGCTCGAAATCAACGTGGCCCGCCTGCGCACCCTCGTCGGCAGCGGACTTCCCAACCGCTATGCGGTGGCCAACATCCCGGCCGCTCTCGTGGAGACGGTGGAGGGTGGCGTGGTGCATACCCGCCACGCCGCCGGCGTCGGCAAGATCGACCGCCAGTCGCCGCTGCTGAACTCCAAGGTGGTTGAGGTCAACTTCAACCCGTTCTGGACGGCTCCCGCCTCGGTGGTCAAAAAGGACCTGATCCCGAAGATGCAGAAGGAGCCGAACTACCTGGCCGAGAACCGGATCCGCATCTTCAACGGAGCCGGCCAGGAGGTTCAATCCAGCCAGATCAACTGGTTCTCGGACGAGGCGACCCGCTACCGCTTCCGCCAGGATCCGGGCGGCGATCTCAACTCCATGGGCTTCGTGCGCATCAATATCCCGAACCCGCACGGCGTCTACATGCACGACACGCCCTCCAAGGGCATCTTCGGCGACGATTTCCGTTTCGTGTCCTCGGGCTGCATCCGCATCCAGAACGTGCGCGACTACATCGAGTGGCTGCTGAAGGACACCCCCGGCTGGAGCCGCGAGCAGATCGACGCGACCTTCAAGTCCGGCGAGCGCATCGACGCCCGTCTGGCGCAGCCGGTTCCGATCCACTGGATTTACATGACCGCCTGGGCCACCCCAGACGGCCTCGTGCAGTTCCGCGACGACATCTACAACAAGGACGGCCTCGGCAACGCGATCCCGGTCGCCAGCCGCACTCCGACCGAGCCGGACGAAGAGATGTTCCTGCAGAACTAAAGGGCAGGGCGCGAGGCGGGCCTCAGCCTCAGCCTCAACGTCATCGCTCAATCGCCACGTCATCACCGGCCTCGTGCCGGTGATCTCCTTTCTGTGTGGTGTCGCGCTCACCCAATCGGGATGGCCGGCACAAGGCCGGCCATGACGTGGCGCGTTGCCCCCGGCCGCCCGTTGCATTTCCAGCGCCTAATGGGCATGTCTCCTGTGCGGGTTGGCGCGGTCAAGCCAGCCATGGTAAAGGCCTGGGCAATTCGGATCGAGCGGCCCGTTCCAGCCGGGCTCACAGGAAGACGAGGGTGACCCATGAGCGCGAGTGAAGCGGCACACAGCCATCTGTCCAACAGCTTTTTCTCGGCGAGCCTTGCCGACGGCGATCCCGAGATCGCCCGCGCCATCGGGCTCGAACTCGGCCGCCAGCGCGACGAGATCGAACTGATCGCCTCCGAGAACATCGTCTCCCGCGCCGTCCTGGAAGCCCAGGGCTCGGTGATGACCAACAAGTACGCGGAGGGCTATCCGGGCCGCCGCTACTACGGCGGCTGCCAGTTCGTCGACATGGCCGAGGAGCTCGCCATCGAGCGCGCCAAGCGCCTGTTCGACTGCAAATTCGCCAACGTCCAGGCCAATTCCGGCTCCCAGGCCAACCAGGCCGTGTTCATGGCCCTGATGAAGCCGGGCGACACCTTCATGGGCCTCGATCTCGCCTGCGGCGGCCACCTGACCCACGGCTCGCCGGTCAACATGTCCGGCAAGTGGTTCAACGTGGTGAGCTACAAGGTGCGCGAGAGCGACCAGATCATCGACATGGACGAGGTCGCGGAACTTGCGCGCACCCACAAGCCGAAGGTGATCGTCGCCGGCGGCTCGGCCTATTCCCGCTTCTGGGATTTCGCCCGCTTCCGCGAGATCGCCGATGAGGTCGGGGCCTTCTTCATGGTCGACATCGCCCACTTCGCGGGCCTCGTGGCCGGCGGCGCGCATCCGTCGCCGTTCCCGCACGCCCACGTGGTCACCACCACGACCCACAAGACCCTGCGCGGCCCGCGCGGCGGCATGATCCTCACCAACGACGAGGACATCGCCAAGAAGGTCAATTCCGCGATCTTCCCCGGCCTCCAGGGCGGACCGCTCATGCACGTCATCGCCGCCAAGGCGGTGGCCTTCGGCGAGGCCCTGCGCCCCGAGTTCAAGCTCTATGCCCGCTCGGTGGTCGACAATGCCAAGGTGCTCGCCGACACCATGCTGGCCGGCGGCTACGCCATCGTGGCCGGCGGCACGGACAACCACCTGATGCTGGTCGATCTGCGCCCGAAGAAGCTCACCGGCAAGGCCGCCGAAGCTGCTCTCGGCCGCGCGCACATCACCTGCAACAAGAACGGCGTGCCCTTCGACCCCGAAAAGCCGATGATCACCTCCGGCATCCGCCTCGGCACCCCGGCAGCCACCTCGCGTGGCTTCGGCGTGGCCGAGTTCCGGAAGGTCGGCGAGCTGATCGTCGAGACCCTGGACGGCCTCGCCAAGCACGGCGAGGAGGCCAATGCCTCGGTCGAGGAATCGGTCAAGCAGCGTGTGCATGAGCTGACCCGCCGCTTCCCGATCTATGGTTGATCGAGAAGCCAGAGTGTGGCCGGACCTTCCCCTTCTGCGTCATCACCGGCCTTGTGCCGGTGATCCCGGTTGTCCGAGGTGGAGCGCTCTTCCGATCGGGATGGCCGGGACAGGCTCGGCCATGACGGCTGATGGTTGTTCTCAGATGGCCGGCATCGCGTTCCGGATATGTGCGGCTTTGACGAATCTTGATCTGGATCTGCGGGTAGAAGGCTGATGCGCTGTCCCTATTGCGGGAGCCTGGACACCCAGGTGAAGGATTCCCGTCCCACGGACGATTCCTCGTCTATCCGCCGGCGCCGCATCTGCCCGGATTGCGGCGGCCGCTTCACGACCTTCGAGCGGGTGCAGCTGCGTGAGCTGACGGTCCTGAAGCGATCCGGCCGGCGGGTGCCGTTCGATCGGGACAAGCTGCAGCAATCGGTCGAGGTCGCGCTGCGCAAGCGTCCGGTGGATCCGGAGCGGGTCGAGCGGATGATCAACGGCATCGTGCGCCAGCTCGAGAGCATGAGCGACGGCGAGGTGCCGAGCGAGACGGTGGGCGAGCTCGTCATGGAGGGCCTGAAAGGCCTCGACGACGTGGCCTATGTGCGCTTCGCCTCCGTGTACAAGAACTTCCGTGAAGCCAAGGACTTCGAGGAAATTCTCGGCAAGCTGGCCGAAGGCGAGGGGGATGAGGATCTTCCGCCTCCGCCGAAGAAGAAGCGCGTACAGACCGAGCAATGAACTCCCCGGGGGCGACAGGGCGACAATCCGATCGGGCCATTCAGGACGAGCGCTTCATGCGCCTCGCCATTGCCCTCGGCGAGCGCAATCTCGGCCTGACCTGGCCGAATCCATCCGTCGGCTCGATCGTCGTGGACGAGAGCGGGGATGCTCCGGTGATCCTTTCGCAGGGCGCCACTCAGGCCGGAGGCCGGCCCCATGCCGAGCGCGTGGCCCTGGCGGCTGCGGGAGCGCGCGCGAAGGGCGCGACCCTCTACGTCTCCCTCGAACCCTGCTCGCACCACGGCAGGACCGCGCCCTGCGCGGATGCGGTGGTCGAAGCGGGAGTGGCACGGGTCGTATCGGCGCTCGAGGATCCGGATTCGCGCGTCGCCGGGCTCGGCCATGCCCGGTTGCGGGAGGCCGGGATCGACGTGACGGTCGGCTGCCTCGCCAGGGACGCCCGCCGCGCCCATATCGGCCATATCACCCGCGTCACGAAGGGGCGGCCTGCGGTCACGGTGAAGCTCGCGCGCAGCACCGAAGGCTTCGCGGGTTCGCGCCAGGGCCCGCGCCTGATGCTCACGGGCGCGATCGCCAACGCAAAGGTGCACCTGATGCGCGCCCATGCGGATGCGATCATGGTCGGGGTCGGCACCCTTCTCGCTGACGATCCGCTGCTGAACGTCCGCCTGCCGGGCCTGGAGGCTCGCTCGCCCATCCGCATCGTCGTCGATTCGCACCTGCGCACGCCTCCGACCGCTGGCGTCGTGGCGGGTGCGCGCGATATTCCGACCTGGATCGTCACAACCGTCACGGCCCCCGTCGAGGCGGAAAAAGCCCTCACGGAGCACGGTGTGGAGGTGTTGCGGGTCGCGGCCGACGAGAGCGGCCGTGTCCTGCTGCCGGAAGCCCTGGAACTCCTCGGCGCCCGCGGCATCACCCGTATTTTCTGCGAGGGCGGCCCCGAGCTGGCGGATGCGCTGGCCGAGGCCGACCTCGTCGACGAACTGGTCCTGGTCACCGGCCGCTCGGCCAGGGGGCAGGGCGACCTTCCGGCCCT
The DNA here is from genome assembly GCF_009296175.1 of Microvirga tunisiensis. GTDB lineage: Bacteria > Pseudomonadota > Alphaproteobacteria > Rhizobiales > Beijerinckiaceae > Microvirga > Microvirga tunisiensis. The sequence continues at coordinate 54,116 of NZ_VOSK01000005.1, forward strand.
CGGCCCGTCGCTCCAGGACCGCATGGACCTTCTCGATTGCCGGGCCGAGGACCGGATCGGCCCCGATCTTTTCATGTTTTGGGAGAGACCCTGATGTTTACGGGTATCGTCACCGATGTCGGTGAGATCGCGACCGCCGAGGGGGCTCAGGGAACCCTGAAGCGCCTGCGGATCCATGCATCCTATGACCCCGCCACCATCGCGCTCGGTGCGTCCATCGCCTGCGGCGGGCCGTGCCTGACGGTAGTGGCCGTCGGCCCCCGCGAGGGCGGCTGCTGGTTCGACGTGGATGCCGCCGCCGAAACCCTGGAGCGCACCACCGTGGGCGACTGGCAGTCCGGCACCAGGGTCAACCTGGAGCGCTCGCTGAAGATCGGCGACGAACTCGGCGGCCATATCGTGACCGGGCACGTGGACGGCGTTGCCACGATCGTGGGCAAGGAGTCGATCACCGCCGGCGACGACCCGTGGGGGCCGACCGCACGGTTCGTCATCAAGGCGCCGCACGCGCTGGCCCCCTTCATCGCGGAAAAAGGCTCCGTCTGCCTCGACGGCACGTCGCTCACGGTGAACTCCGTGAACAACGACATGTTCTCGGTCCTGATCATTCCCCATACCCTGAGCGTCACCACCTGGGGCGGCCGGCAGGTGGGCGACAAGCTCAACCTCGAGGTCGATCTCATGGCCCGCTACGCCGCGCGGCTTGCGGATGCGCGCCGGGCGGAGTAGGTGAACCCTAACGTTTCCCGTATCCAATACACCACCCTCATCCTGAGGAGGCGCGTCAGCGCCGTCTCAAAGGATCAGGGCGTCTCCAGTGCTTTCTGGACCCTCCTTCGAGACGCAGCCTCCGGCTGCTCCTCAGGACGAGGGCAGAGAGACTGTCAGAATTCTGAACGGATTTCATATGGTCGCGCCTTCCGATAAGCCGAAAAGCCCCCGTCCGCCGGTTCCCGGCGCCCGCATCCTGGTCGTCGAGGCCCGCTTCTACGACGACATCGCCGACGAGCTTCTGCGCGGCGCGAGTGACGCGGTCGAGGCGGCGCAGGCCACCATGGACGTGCTGACCCTCGATGGCGCGCTCGAAATCCCCGCCACCATCGCGATCGCGCTCGATGCTGCCGAGAAGGCCGGCAGGCCTTACGACGCCGTCGTGGCTCTGGGCTGCGTCATCCGCGGCGAGACCGGCCATTACGATATCGTGGCCGGCGAGAGCGCCCGCGCCCTGATGGACCTCTCCGTGGAGCGCCGCATTCCGCTGGCCAACGGCATTCTCACCGTCGAGAATGACAAGCAGGCCTGGACCCGCGCGAGCGTGAATGAATTGAATAAGGGCGGTGGAGCGGTGGATGCGGCTCTCGCCGTCCTGCGCATCAAGCGCCAACTCGTGGAGGCCTGATCATGACGAAGCCAGCAGAGCGCTCGGCCGCTCGCCTCGCTGCCGTCCAGGCCCTTTATCAGATGGACGTGTCGGGCAAGACCGTGCTCGATGCGCTCGCCGAGTTCGAGGCCTTCTGGATCGGCCGCGAGGTCGAGGGCATCGAGTTCCAGCCGTCGGACAACGTGTTCTTCCGCGACATTCTCTCGGGTGTGGTCACGAACCAGCGCGAGATCGACATGAAGATCGACAACGCGCTTGCCAGCGACTGGCCGCTGAAGCGCGTCGAGGCGGTGCTGCGCGCCATCCTGCGCGCGGGCGGCTATGAGCTGATGTTCCGCAAGGACGTGCCGGCCCGCGTCGTCATCACGGAATATGTGGACGTGACCCATAGCTTCTACGGCGAGGACGAGCCGGGCCTCGTGAACGCGGTGCTGGACAAGGTCGCCCGCGACGTCCGCCCGGGCGAGCTCGAAAAGAAGTCCGCCGGCCAGGGCAAGCGCTGAACGCGGCCGGACACTGGGAAATGGGTTGCAAAGCGGGGCGCTGCACTCGACTGGAAACGAGAGCGCGCTTCCTCCCCGCGTCATCACCGGCCTTGTGCCGGTGATCCCGATTTGAGAAGCGACGCGCTTCACTGTACCGAGATGGCCGGGACAAGCCCGGCCATGACGTGAGAGAATGGCTCGTCCACCCCCCGCCCTTACTTCCTCCTCAACATGGGGAGGGAAGGAGACGCACCCGCTCATGAGCGTGCAACGACCTTCGGAAGACGGCCTGATCGCCCGCTTCTTCGCCCCCATCGCCGGCGAAGGGGCCCTTGGCCTGAAGGACGATGCGGCCCGTCTCACGTCGAAGCCCGACCACGATCTCGTCCTCACCGTCGACGCCTTGGTGGAGCGCGTCCATTTCCTGCCCGAGGATGCCCCCGGGTCCATTGCACGCAAGGCGCTCGGCGTGAACGTCTCGGATCTGGCCGCCAAGGGCGCCGACCCGGCCGGTTTCCTGCTGAGCCTCGCTCTGCCCGACGACTGGACCGAGAGCTGGCTCGCCGAGTTCGCCGAAGGGCTTGGAAAAGCGTCACGGGATTTCGCCTGCCCGCTCCTCGGCGGCGATACCGTGAAGGCGAAAGGTCCGTTGACCCTGTCCGTCACCGCTGTCGGGCAGGTTCCGGCGGGCCGGATGGTACTGCGCACGACGGCAAAGCCTGACGACGTCATCTGTGTCACCGGCACCATCGGCGACGCGGCCCTCGGGCTGAAGCTCCACTCCGGTCCAGACTGGGCCGAGGGCCTATCGCCTGAGGAACGGGCGCATCTCGCCGACCGCTATCTCCACCCCCGGCCGCGCCATCGCCTCGCGGCAGCCCTGCGAAGCCATGCCAGCGCCGCCATGGACGTCTCGGATGGCCTCGCCGGAGATCTCGCCAAGATGATGCGGGCAAGCGGCGTCGGCGCCCTCATCGAGGCCGACCGGGTGCCGCTGTCGGGTGCCGCGGCGAAGGCTGTGCAGGCTTCGCCCGACCTGCTCGACCTCGCCCTAACCGGCGGGGACGACTACGAGATCCTCTGCACCGTGCCGGAAAAGAATCTCGACAGTTTCCGGAAAGAGGCCGATACGGTCGGGATCACCCTGTCCGTCATCGGCCGAGTCGTCTCAGGACATGACCTGCCGGTCTTTCGGATCAACGGTCTCGAAAGACGCTACGATGTCGGCTCCTACCAGCATTTCTGATAGTTCATTCCAGGCACCTTCCAGCGACGTCGTCGCCAAGCACAATGCCGTCGTCCTGGCCGTCGCCATGGCACTCGGCGGCTCGAGTCCGGCCATCGTCGTGTCGCTCGGCGGCCTCGTGGGGCAGGCGCTCGCATCGAACAGGGAACTGGCGACACTCCCCGTCAGCCTGCTCAATCTCGGGCTGGCGCTCGGCACCATCCCGGCCGCCTTGCTGATGCGCAAGGCAGGACGGCGAATCGGCTACATCATCGGCGCAGGGATCGGCCTTGCGGGAGGCTGCCTGGCCGCCTTCGGCATCGCCTCGTTCAGTTTTACCCTGTTCTGCCTCGGGACCCTGATCATCGGCAGCTACGGCTCCTTCAACCAGAGCTACCGCTTCGCCGCGACGGATTCCGCCTCCGAATCCTTCAAGCCCAGGGCGATCTCCTGGGTCATGACCGGAGGCCTGGTGGCCGGCGTGATCGGGCCGCAAACCGTGATCTGGACCAGGGATGCGGTCCAGGCAGCTCCATTTGCGGGAGCGTTCCTGGCACAGGCGACCCTGGCCCTGCTCTCGATGATCGCGATTTCGTTCCTGCGACCGGCGCCTGTCAGCCCCACGTCCACGAAGGCGGCCGGCCGTCCTCTGATCGAGATCGTGCGTCAGCCCCGGTTCATCGTGGCGGCGGTGACGGGCCTTGTGTCCTACAGTCTCATGACCTTCATCATGACGGCAGCCCCTTTGGCGATGATCGACTGCGGCCACTCGATCGGCGCGGCGGCGCTCGGCATCCAATGGCATATCCTGGCCATGTTCGGCCCGAGCTTCTTCACCGGTCGCCTGATCGCCCGATTCGGCAAGGGAAAGGTGACGGCCACGGGCCTGGTTCTGATTGCTCTTTCCGCCCTCATCGGCCTGTCGGGCATCGGCATCGCCCACTTCTGGACAGCGCTCATCCTTCTCGGGGTCGGATGGAACTTCGGCTTCATCGGCGCGACCGCCCTGGTGACCGATTGCTACCGGCCGGAGGAGCGTGCCAAAGTCCAGGCGGCCAACGACTTCCTCATCTTCGGCTCAGTCGCCATCGCCTCCTTCTCTTCAGGGAAGCTCCTGAGTGCGGGTGGCTGGGAGAGCGTGAACTGGCTGGTCTTCCCGCCCGTCCTCATCGCGCTAGTTCTGCTAGCTTGGCAGCAGAGGACGAAGGCGATCGCACCCGCTTAAAGTATTAAGGCGTTCCTGTGGGTTCTGCGTGCAGGATTGTTGCGAACGGCCTAGTTTTTTGTCACCAAATACGACGTTCGCTGGGGGTGGAGGTCCTTCAAGGCCAAAATGTGGGCCTTGAAGAGTGGCTTTTTGCTTTCCCATAACAAGGATGGCATGATGGCACTGACCCTTATTATCTTGGGTGGTCTTCTTTCGATTGCGTATGGCTTCTGGGCCATCAGCGACGTGATGAAGCGGGACGCCGGTTCTCAGCGTATGCAGGAAATCGCGGGGGCGATTGCCGAAGGCGCAAAAGCTTATCTTCGCAGGCAATATTTCACGATCGCGATCGTCGGCATCGTCCTGTTCGTGATCATCGCCTACTTGCTCGGCATTCGGGTTGCCATCGGCTTCGCCATCGGTGCCATTCTTTCCGCTGCGGCAGGCTTCATCGGCATGAACGTATCGGTTCGCGCCAATGTTCGTACGGCCCAAGCTGCAACCCAATCCCTGGGCGCCGGTCTCGACGTTGCCTTCAAGTCGGGTGCCGTGACCGGTATGCTGGTGGCGGGCCTCGCCCTTCTCGGCGTCGCAGTCTATTACGGCTATCTCACTCGCGTTGCAGGCTTGGCTCCGTCCGACCGCGTGGTCATCGACAGCCTTGTGGCCCTCGGCTTCGGAGCCTCGCTGATCTCGATCTTCGCCCGTCTCGGCGGCGGCATCTTCACCAAGGGTGCCGACGTCGGCGGCGATCTCGTGGGCAAGGTCGAGGCCGGCATTCCCGAGGACGACCCGCGCAATCCGGCGACCATCGCCGACAACGTGGGCGATAATGTCGGCGACTGCGCCGGCATGGCGGCCGACCTGTTCGAGACCTACGCGGTGACCGTGGTCGCCACCATGGTTCTCGCGGCCATTTTCTTCGCCGGCCAGGCAACGCTCGACACCATGCTGTTGTATCCGCTCGCCATCGGCGCTGCCTGTATCGTCACCTCGATCATCGGCACATTCTTCGTGAAGCTCGGGCAGAACGAGTCCATCATGGGCGCTCTCTACAAGGGGCTCATCGTGACCGGGGTTCTGTCGGCGGCGGCGATTGCCGCGGTCACCTGGCAGATGATCGGCTTCGGCCCAGTCGCCGGGGCCGACTTCACGGGTCAGGCCCTGTTCTGGTGCGCCATCGTGGGTCTGGCCGTGACGGCACTCATCGTGGTCATCACCGAGTACTACACCGGCGTCGGCTTCCGTCCGGTGCGCTCTATCGCCCAGTCTTCCGTGACTGGCCATGGGACGAACGTGATCCAGGGCCTTGCGGTCTCGCTGGAGGCGACTGCTCTGCCGACCATCGTCATCATCGCGGGCATCATCGTGGCCTTCAAGCTCGCGGGTCTGTTCGGCATTGCGATTGCGGTGACGGCCATGCTGGCTCTCGCCGGCATGATCGTTGCCCTGGATGCCTTCGGCCCGGTGACCGACAATGCCGGCGGCATTGCCGAAATGGCTGGTCTGCCGAAGGAGGTCCGCAAGTCGACGGACGCTCTCGATGCGGTCGGCAACACCACGAAGGCGGTGACGAAGGGCTATGCCATCGGCTCCGCAGGCCTCGGCGCCCTGGTGCTGTTCGCGGCCTATACGTCGGATCTGAACTACTTCACCCAGAACGCCGCGCAGTATCCGTACTTCCAGGGCGTGGCGCCGAACTTCTCCTTGACCAATCCCTATGTTGTGGTCGGTCTCCTGTTCGGCGGTCTCATCCCGTTCCTTTTCGGCGGCATTGCCATGACGGCGGTAGGCCGGGCGGCGGGGGCGGTGGTGGAGGAAGTGCGTCGTCAGTTCCGCGAGAAGCCGGGCATTATGGCCGGCACCGACCGTCCCGATTACGGGCGTGCGGTCGACATGCTCACCCGTGCCGCGATCAAGGAAATGATCGTGCCTTCGCTCCTGCCGGTGCTGGCGCCGATCGTGACCTACTTCGTCGTCTACTGGGTAGCCGGCAAGTCCGAGGCCTTCTCGGCCGTGGGCGCCATGCTGCTTGGCGTGATCGTGACGGGCTTGTTCGTCGCCATCTCGATGACCTCGGGAGGCGGCGCCTGGGACAACGCCAAGAAGTCCTTCGAGGACGGCTTCACGGATGCCTCGGGCACGACCCATCACAAGGGCTCTGAAGCCCACAAGGCTTCCGTCACGGGCGATACCGTCGGAGACCCCTACAAGGATACGGCAGGACCTGCTGTGAACCCGGCGATCAAGATCACCAACATCATCGCCCTGCTGCTCCTCGCGATCCTCGCCCACTCATAAGAGCGGCACTGCCAAACAGCATGAGACCCGCGGCGAAAGCCGGGGTTTTCGCTTTTGCAAGCGCCTCAAAGCAAAATGGCCGGGACAAAGCCCGGCCACCCTGAATTCTCGCGCCGATGTCGGATCAGCTGAACGGGTTGAAGCTGGTCACGCCCTTGAAGATCTGGCCGATGAAGCTGGCCTCTTCGCCGCCGGCCGGGGTGGTGCGGCTGATGAAGTCGAAGACCTTGCCGTCCTGGAGGCCGTAAAGGGCGATGCGCTCGACCCGCAGGCCCTGGTCGAAATAGACGGCGGTCACCTGCTGGTCCACCACCTGCTCGCCCATGAACTGCAGCGTACGGCGGGATTTCTGGCTGATGTAGTACCAGTTGCGGTTGCCGACCGTGGACACGGTCGAAGGTGTTCCGAGGGTCTGAAGGACCTGGTCGGCGCTCATGCCCTTCTTCACCTGAGCGATGGCGCGCTCATCCGCGACGTAGCCGCGTTGGAACTCGTCGCCCATCGTGCAGGCGGCTACGGACGAGGCGAGAACGGTTGCAGTAGCCAGGCGCATCAAAAGGGTATGATATCGACGCATCGTACGGTTCTTCCAGAAATGGGGCGCGGATAAGCTTGCGCCTACGGATGGTGATGGCGTAACCCGAGGCTACGATTTTGACAAGCTTGGAAGGGCAGAGCCGTGATCTTCAGTCTCTTCCGCAAGGACCCCCGGCGCACCACCATCGCATCCCTCTACAAGAGAATCGCGACGGCATCGCGCATGCCCGGGCTCTATGCGGCACTTGGCATTCCGGACACTCTGGAAGGGCGGTTCGAGGCCCTGTCGCTGCATATGGTTCTGGCCCTGCGTGCCCTGCGTGAGTTCCCGCATCCCGCCGATGAGGTCGCCAAAGACCTGACCGATGCCTTCTTCCGGGATATGGATGCCTCATTAAGAGAAATGGGCGTCGGCGATACCCTTGTGCCGAAGCGGATGAAGAAGGTCGCCGAATCCTTTTATGGGCGGGCGCATGCCTATGATACGCCCCTCAACGGCGCCGACGAGGTAGGTCTGGCGCTGGCCCTCGGCCGCAACGTCTACGGCAGCGAGGCACCGGCCACCCCCCTGGCGCGTTATGCTCTCGCAGCCGATCGGGGATTCAAGACGGTGGATCTGGATACACTTCTGGAAACAGGGCCTGTTTTCCCTGCGCCTGAGACCTTTGCTTAAGGAGGCAATCTGATGACACCCGAAACCGTGGGACCTTTGTCGCGGCTCGTCGACATCATGAGGATCCCGCCCCGTGGGCAGGAGGTCCATGTGGAGGCGACGGCCGAGGAATGTGCCGCCCTGGCTCAGGATTTCGGCTTGCCAGGAATCCAGGCACTTTCCGGCGATTACCACTTGCAAGCCTCCGCCAAGGGCATCCATGTGACAGGAGTGGTCAAGGCTTCGATCACACAGATCTGCGTGACGACCCTCGAACCCTTCGATTCCATGATCGAGGAAGAGGTCGAGGTGGATTTCGCGGAGTCTTCAGGCATGCCGGCGGAGCCGCCGACCGACATCCATGAATATGAGCCGCCGGATGAGATCGTGAATGGTCAGATCGACTTGGGCGCGCTCACGGCCGAATTTCTTGTACTCGGGCTCGATCCCTATCCGCGCAAGCCTGGTGTCGACTTCAGTTATCGGGATCCTGCGGACGAGAAGGATTCGCCATTCGCAGCATTGAACAAGCTGAAGGGGAGCAAGTAGGGGACTGGCGGCAGCGATCCTTACGGCATATGTCCGGCTGATCTCAGGACCACAGAATTCAGTTGCGGAGCGACCGCAAACCGCTATTTTCCGCCCCCTGTTGAATGACTTAAAAGAAAGAACAATCGTTCATGCCGAAGCCGGTGCGTATTTCGCTTGATGCGATGGGGGGCGATCACGGTCCGTCCGTCGTGATCCCGGGCGCAGCCTTGGCCTTGGAGCGCCACCCCGATCTCCGCTTCCTGATGTTCGGCAATGAAACGATTGTTGCGCCTCTCCTGAACGCTCATCCCAAGCTGAAGGAAGCCAGCGAGCTGCGCCATACGGACATCGCCATCGCCATGGACGAAAAGCCCAGCCAGGCCATCCGGATGGGGCGGGGCAAATCCTCCATGTGGCGGGCCGTCCAGGCCGTCCGTGATGGAGAAGCTGATGCTGCCGTCTCAGCCGGCAACACCGGGGCTCTGATGGCGACCGCCAAGGTCTGCCTCAAGACGATGGCGCATATCGAACGCCCGGCGATTGCATGCATGTGGCCGACCATGAGGGGCGAGAGCATCGTGCTCGATGTCGGTGCGACCATCGGCGCGGATGCGGGCCATTTGGTGGATATGGCAATCATGGGCGCTGCCATGGCGCGCATCGTGTTCGACCTGGATCGCCCGACCGTGGGGCTTCTCAATGTCGGCACAGAGGAAATCAAGGGGATCGAAGCGGTCAAGGAAGCCAACCGAATCCTGAAGGAATCGAACCTTCCGCACTTGGATTATCGCGGGTTCGTGGAGGGTGACGATCTCGGCAAAGGCACCGTCGATGTGGTCGTGACCGAAGGGTTCACGGGCAATATCGCCCTGAAGACCGCTGAGGGAACGGCTAAGCAGATCGCCCAGTACCTGCGCTCGGCCATGAGCCGTACCTTGATGGCGAAAATCGGCTACCTGTTCGCGAAACAGGCCTTTAACGCTCTCCGGGACAAGATGGACCCGCGCAAGGTCAATGGCGGTGTCTTCCTGGGTCTCGAAGGAGTGGTCGTCAAAAGCCATGGCGGCACGGACGATCTCGGCTTCGCAAGCGCCATCGACGTCGCTTACGACATGGCGCATTTTGAATTGATGAACACAATCCGGAGCATGTTGGACCATGATCCGGTGGGCCAAACGGCCTGAGGAAGGCGCATCTTGAAACGCACCCGTTCCGTCGTACGCGGCATCGGCTCCTATCTGCCGAGGCGCAAGCTGACAAACCAGGACCTCGAGAAGTTCGTGGAAACTTCGCACGAGTGGATCGTGCAGCGGACCGGCATCGAGGAGCGCCACATCGCCGACGATGACGAAACCACGTCCGTTCTCGGGATCAAGGCAGCGGAAGCGGCCCTGGCGGACGCCGGGCTCACGGCCGACGACATCGATCTGGTCATCTGTGCCACCTCGACGCCCGATTATACATTCCCATCGACGGCCACGATGATCCAGACCGGCCTCGGCATGACCCATGGGGCAGCCTTCGACCTCCAGGCCGTCTGCACGGGCTTCGTCTATGCCGTGGCTACGGCGGACAAATTCCTGCAGTCCGGCTCGCACAAGCGTGCCCTTGTGGTCGGTGCCGAGACCTTTTCCCGCATCCTCGATTGGAATGACCGCACCACCTGCGTGCTGTTCGGCGACGGGGCAGGGGCCATCGTCCTCGAGGCCCAGGAGGGGGAGGGCACGTCCGCCGACCGTGGCGTCCTGACGTCCCACCTCCGTTCAGATGGGCGCTACCGCGACAAACTTTACGTCGACGGCGGCCCGGGCTCGACGAAAACAACCGGCGTTCTGAAGATGGAGGGCCGCGAGGTCTTCAAATTCGCCGTCGGCATGGTGGCGGACGTCGTGCAGGACGCCTTCAAGGCGACCGGCACGAGCGCCGAGGAGCTGAAGTGGTTCGTGCCGCACCAGGCCAACAAGCGCATCATCACGGCGAGCGCGGACAAGCTGGGTATCGCGCCGGAGAAAGTCGTCATTACCGTCAACAAGCACGGCAATACCTCTGCTGCTTCGATTCCCCTCGCTTTGGACGCTGCCCGAAGGGATGGGCGGATCAGGGACGGGGATCTCGTCATGATCGAGGCCATCGGTGGCGGCTTTACCTGGGGAAGCGCCCTGATCCGCTGGTAGCTCCGAAGGACTTCGACTCTGGTGGTATCCGGTATTTCTACCTTGGCGGTTGACCATAGGGAGCCATCTGCATAGCGTCGTCGGGGACGACAAGACCAACGAACTCATTCGCGCTGGGGAGCTCAATGGCTGGCAAGACGATAACGAGAGCGGATCTGAGCGAGGCCGTCTATCAGAAGGTGGGTCTCTCGCGGACCGAATCGGCTGAACTGGTGGAGCGGGTCCTGGGCGAAATCTGCGACAGCCTGGCCGCCGGGGAGACCGTGAAGCTCTCATCCTTCGGATCGTTCATCGTGCGCAGCAAGGGAGAGCGTGTCGGCCGCAATCCCAAGACCGGTGTCGAGGTTCCAATCGATCCCCGTCGGGTCATGGTGTTCAAGCCTTCGAACGTCTTGAAGGCGCATATCAACGGTGAGACCTTCGAAGGCGAGGATTGATCCGGCTATGGCGAGCGGCGTCATGGACAAAAGCCCCGACGCATTCCGCACGATCAGCGAGGTCGCTGAAGACCTCGACGTCCCTCAGCATGTGCTGCGCTTCTGGGAAACCCGCTTCAACCATATCAAGCCGCTCAAGCGTGGCGGCGGGCGGCGCTATTACCGTCCTGACGACGTCGACCTGCTAAAGGGCATACGCCAGCTTCTCTACGGCGAAGGCTATACGATCAAAGGCGTTCAGCGGATCCTGAAAGAGGAAGGGGTTCGCTTCGTCCAGGGCATCGGGCGCGGAGAGCAGAGCGTCACGACGCTTCATCCCGAGGCGACACAAGCAGGCGTCAGGGAGATTGAGCTTCCTGACGGAAGTCACCTTTACGAGGACGAGGATGCAGCCTGCGCCCGTCTTCAGCAGGGTTTGTCTCCGGAGGCACTTCATGGACTCCAGGCTGCCCTCGAGGAGCTCTATGAGTGTGACCGGGTGCTGTCCTCCCTGAAGAGTTCGGGTGAGGTCCCGGCGGGTGAGTGAGGCCTCGTATGATAGGAGCCTCGGCCGAGGTCCGAGATGCCTTATCGCCTCTGCAATTCCGTTTTTTGCAGGCTTTCCAAAATGAGCGCATTCAACCCTTGACAGGGGTCAGGGTGGCCCTTAAACCGCACCCACACCGCTTCGGCGGTCCGATGCGCGGGCGTAGCTCAGTCGGTTAGAGTGCCGGCCTGTCACGCCGGAGGTCGCGGGTTCGAGCCCCGTCGCCCGCGCCACTTTTCTTCCTCAAAGTCAGTTCGATACCAGTCCGAATGGATGAATTCCGGGCGCGATTCGACATTCCGATAGTCGTGCTCGTGGATAGAAAGCGGCACTTTTCCCGCAGAGCTGCATTCCCTCCATGGTTTTGAGGCGCTTGGCGAAGCTGGACGTTATCGGCGCGTGAGTGTGGTTCCGTTGCCTATGTCGACGTCCAGATCGTTCACGAGCTTCTCCAACGGGGTGGCTCAGGTTGCGGGTCGTCCTGTCACGTTCGGAATCTGCCTCATCGTGAACACAGGAACGACCATCATAACCTTCCTGATGGTGTTTCTGATTCAAAACACCCAGAATCGCGATGCCGCCGCCATTCAGGCCAAGCTTGACGAGCCGACCCGGGCTAACGCCGTCTAGAACGTGTTCATCGGCATCGAACATTTGACCCAGGTGGCGCTCAACGGGATTCGGGTCAGGTACGAGGCTAAGGCCAAGGCGGAGATCGCCGCCGGGGCAAGCCGAGGCCGCGGCCAGCCGAAAGGCGGCGAAAGCAGCCGACATGGCCATATCCTAGTTTGGAATGGTTCTTTTTGCGGCAGTGCAAACACTTGTCAGGGAAGGGGAACTCAGCTAAGCCTCCCGCGCAATCAGCGCGTTGTCGCAGGGGCTTTTATCGGGCCTTTCTGGGGCTTAAATGCGTTTCAGATTGCCGGCTTTCGGCCGCGCTCCGTTCGTTCTAGGTGTCGTATGACGAATCTCCTCGCCGACTACCTGCCTCTCGTAATCTTCATCGGCGTGTCGCTCCTGATCGGGGTGGCGCTGCTCGTGGCGCCTTTCATCGTGGCCTACAGCCGTCCCGATACCGAGAAGCTGTCCGCCTACGAGTGTGGTTTCAATGCCTTCGACGATGCCCGCATGAAGTTCGACGTGCGGTTCTACCTCGTCGCCATCCTTTTCATCATTTTCGACCTGGAAGTGGCATTCCTGTTCCCCTGGGCCATCACGTTCGGGAACCTGGGCTGGTTCGGCTTCATCTCCATGATGATCTTCCTCGGTGTCCTGACGGTCGGATTCATTTACGAGTGGAAGAAGGGGGCCCTTGAATGGGATTGATCTCCGATAACCAGTCGACCCTGGTCGCTCCCGCGCCGCGCGGCATCGTCGACCCGAATACCGGCAAGCCGGTTGGATCGACGGACCCATACTTCGTCTCCCTCAACGAGGAGCTGTCCGACAAGGGCTTTCTCGTCACCTCGACCGAGGATCTCATCACCTGGGCGCGCACCGGTTCGCTCATGTGGATGACCTTCGGCCTGGCGTGCTGCGCCGTCGAGATGATGCAGATGTCCATGCCGCGGTATGATGTCGAGCGCTTCGGCTTCGCTCCGCGCGCCTCGCCGCGCCAGTCCGACGTGATGATCGTGGCCGGTACGCTCACCAACAAGATGGCTCCCGCCCTCCGCAAGGTTTACGATCAGATGCCGGAGCCGCGCTACGTCATCTCCATGGGCTCCTGTGCCAATGGCGGCGGCTACTATCATTACTCCTATGCCGTGGTTCGTGGCTGCGACCGCATCGTGCCGGTCGACATCTACGTTCCGGGCTGCCCGCCGACGGCTGAGGCGCTCCTGTACGGGGTGCTGCTTCTGCAGAAGAAGATCCGCCGGATCGGCACCATCGAGCGCTGAGCAAAGGTCATTGCATGAGTGCTGATCTCCAAGCCCTGAGTGACTATATCGCCTCATCCCTCGGTGAGACGATCGAGAACCGGGCCATAGCTTTCGACGAGTTGACGATCGTCGTCCGCCGCGAGGATATCGTGCGGGCGGCGACATTCCTGCGGGACGACCCGCAGTGCCGCTTCGTCTGCTTCATCGATATCTGCGGCGCCGATTATCCGGCCCGCGAAAAGCGCTTCGACGTGGTCTATCACTTCCTGGCTCCGCACCATAACCGCCGCATCCGCGTGAAAGTGGAAACTGACGAGGTGACGCCAGTTCCTTCTCTGGTTGAAGTCTGGCCGGCGGCGAACTGGTTTGAGCGCGAGGCCTATGACCTCTACGGGATCCTGTTCTCGGGTCATCCTGACCTCCGCCGCATCCTCACCGATTATGGCTTCGAGGGGCACCCCCTGCGTAAGGATTTCCCCATGACGGGCTATGTGGAGGTCCGCTATGACGATGGTCAGGGTCGCGTGGTCTACGAGCCAGTGAAGCTCAGTCAGGAATTCCGCAACTTCGACTTTCTCTCTCCATGGGAAGGCACGGACTACGTGCTCCCGGGGGACGAGAAGGCCAAGGCTTAAGAGGAGCGGAAAGGGCGACCCATGGGCGAGCATAATATCCGCAACTTCACGATCAATTTCGGCCCGCAGCACCCGGCTGCGCACGGCGTTCTGCGCCTCGTTCTGGAGCTGGACGGCGAGGTGGTCGAACGCGTCGATCCCCATATCGGTCTGCTGCATCGCGGCACCGAGAAGCTGATCGAGTACAAGACCTACGTTCAGGCCAATCCCTATTTCGACCGATTGGACTATGTCGCGCCGCTGAACCAGGAACATGCCTACTGCATGGCGGTCGAGAAGCTCCTTGGCATCGAGGTTCCGCGCCGTGCCGAGCTGATCCGAGTCCTTTACTCCGAGATCGGGCGCCTTCTCTCCCACCTTCTCAATGTGACCACGCAGGCCATGGACGTCGGCGCTCTCACGCCGCCGCTTTGGGGCTTCGAGGAGCGCGAGAAGCTCATGATCTTCTACGAGCGGATTTCCGGCTCGCGCATGCACGCCAATTACTTCCGTCCCGGCGGCGTGAACATGGACATCCAGCCGGAGCTGATCGACGATATCGAGGCTTTCTGCGATCCGTTCCTGAAGGTTCTCGACGATCTCGACACCCTTGTCATCGGCAACCGCATCTTCAAGCAGCGTAACGTCGACATCGGCGTTCTCACCCTGGACGATTGCTGGAAGTGGGGCTTCTCCGGGGCTATCGTCCGCAGCTGCGGCGTCGCCTGGGATCTGCGTAAAGCTCAGCCGTATTCGCTCTACGAGGAGATGGAATTCGACGTCCCCGTCGGCAAGAACGGTGACAATTACGACCGCCAGGTCATCCGCATGGAGGAGATGCGCCAGAGCGTGCGGATCATGCGCCAGTGCCTGAACAAACTACGGGTGCCGGATGGGCAGGGTCCGGTGACGACGCTCGACGGCAAGGTCGCTCCGCCTTCGCGCAAGGATATGAAGCGCTCCATGGAAGCGCTGATCCATCACTTCAAGCTTTATACGGAAGGCTTCCACGTCCCCGCGGGCGAGGTCTATGTGGCCGTCGAGGCTCCGAAAGGCGAGTTCGGCGTGTACCTCGTGTCAGACGGTACCAACAAGCCTTACCGCTGCAAGGTCCGTGCTCCGGGCTTCGCCCACCTTCAGGGTATGGATTTCATGTGCCGCGGCCACATGCTGGCCGACGTCGCAGGTGTCCTGGGTTCCATCGACATCGTGTTCGGCGAGGTCGACCGCTAACGAAAACCGCCCCGGTTCCGGGACGGATATCCACGCTGTTTGAAGCGTGCTGGACAAGTTCAAGTCGCGAGTGGCCGGGCCTCATGCCCGGCCATGGCGATGAGGAGAAGAGTGTATGGCCGTTCGTAAGCTCGCGCCTGAAAACATGCAGCCCGAGAATTTCGTTCTCTCCGCCGAGACCGAAGCTTTCGCGGACAAGGAAATCGCCAAGTATCCGCCCGGCCGGCAGGCTTCGGCCGTGATCGCTCTCCTGGGCAAGGCTCAGGAGCAGGCGGGCGGCTGGCTGCCGCGCAAGGCCATCGAGGCCGTGGCGACCAGGCTCGACATGCCGGTGATCCGCGTGATGGAGGTGGCGACCTTCTACACGATGTTCAACCTTGAGCCGGTCGGAAAGTATTTCATCCAGTTCTGCGGCACGACGCCCTGCGTCCTGCGCGGGGCCGGGGACATCAGACAAGTGCTGGAGCGCCGTATCGGCGATCAGAACCATGTGACGGCGGATGGGAACTTCTCCTGGCTCGAGGTCGAGTGCCTGGGCGCCTGCTCCAATGCGCCGATGGTGCAGATCAACGACGACTATTACGAAGACCTGACGACGGAGAACTTCGAGAAGCTTCTCGACGATCTCGCCGCCGGTCACCCTGTGAAGGTGGGTTCGCAGATCGGCCGCAGTCGATCGGAGCCCTTTGAGGCGGTGAACACCCTTCAGGATCCGACTCTCTACGACGGCTCTCTCGTCGGTGCCTGGCGCAAGCGCTTCGAGGAGCAGGCAAAGGCGGCCGAGACGGCAGAACCCGCAGCTGCCATGGCTTCGATTCCTCAGGAGGTGAAGGCCGCCAAGCCGACCGCCGGACGACCGATCGAGAGCGATGCTGCCGATACGCCGGCCAAGCGCGCGAAGGAAGGCGAAACACCGATCAATCCGGCTGACCAAAGGGAAGCCGCTGATCCGTCGAAAGCCACCAAAGGGCAGTCGCACACGGAAGCCGAGCCGAGACATGCTCCACAGAGCGGCAAGTCTTACGTTGCGTCGCCGAAGAAAGACGGTGAGGCCGTGCCGAGCAGCCCGACGACACCGGTTGCCGGCACGCCGCCTGCACAAGCCGAGACCCGCCGCGACGGTAGCGAAAGCAAACCGGACGTGATCGTCGATAAAGACAACAAGTCGTCCTGATGGAGTGATCGGGAATGCTTCAGGACAATGATCGTATCTTCACCAACCTCTACGGCTTTCATTCGCCGGACCTTAAGGCCGCGAAGATGCGCGGCGCCTGGGACGGAACGAAGTTCCTCCTAGAGCAGGGGCGCGACTGGATCATCAACGAGATGAAGGCGTCCGGCTTGCGCGGCCGCGGCGGCGCAGGCTTTCCCACGGGCCTGAAGTGGTCCTTCATGCCCAAGCAGTCGGATGGCCGGCCGCACTACCTGGTCGTGAACGCGGACGAGTCGGAGCCGGGCACCTGTAAGGACCGCGAGATCATGCGGAACGATCCGCATCTTCTCGTGGAGGGCTGCCTCATTGCGTCCTTCGCCATGGGGGCTCACGCGGCCTACATCTACATCCGCGGCGAGTACGTGGCCGAGCGCCACGCGCTTCAGCGCGCGGTGGAAGAGGCCTACGAGGCCAAGCTCATCGGCAAGGACAACATCCACGGCTATCCCTTCGACCTCTACGTCCACCACGGCGCTGGTGCTTACATCTGCGGCGAGGAGACGGCTCTCATCGAGAGCATGGAAGGCAAGAAGGGCATGCCGCGTCTGAAGCCGCCGTTCCCGGCCAATATGGGCCTGTACGGTTGCCCGACCACGGTGAACAACGTCGAGTCGATTGCAGTTGCCGGCACGATCCTGCGCCGCGGCGCCTCCTGGTTCTCCAGCATCGGCCGCCCGAACAACGTCGGCACCAAACTCTTCTGCGTGTCGGGCCACGTCAACAAACCCTGCAACGTGGAAGAGGCGATGGGCCTCACCTTCCGGGAACTGATCGACCGCCATTGCGGCGGCATCCGGGGCGGCTGGGACAACCTGCTCGGCGTCATCCCGGGCGGTTCGTCCGTGCCGATCGTTCCGGCCGAGCAGATCGCCGACGCCTACATGGATTTCGACACCCTGCGGAATCTCAAGTCCGGCCTCGGCACCGCCGCCGTGATCGTGATGGACAAGTCTACCGACATCGTTCGCGCAATTGCCCGCATCTCGTACTTCTACAAGCATGAGAGCTGCGGCCAGTGCACCCCGTGCCGGGAAGGTACGGGCTGGATGTGGCGTGTGCTCACCCGCATGGCCGAAGGCCGCGCCCAAAAGCGCGAAATCGACATGCTCCTCGAAGTTTCGACTCAGATCGAAGGCCACACCATCTGCGCGCTCGGCGACGCGGCGGCTTGGCCGGTTCAGGGTCTGATCCGCCACTTCCGTCACGAGATTGAGAAGCGGATCGACGATTACGCGGCAAACCCGCATTCCGAATCCGTCCTGATTGCGGCGGAGTGAGATTGAAGATGGCGAAAATCATCGTTGATGGCGTCGAGGTCGACGTTCCCGCGGAATACACACTGCTCCAGGCCGCTGAGGCAGCGGGAGCAGAAATTCCGCGCTTCTGTTACCATGAGCGGCTCTCGATCGCCGGCAATTGCCGCATGTGCCTCGTGGAGGTTAAGGGCGCGCCGAAGCCGGTCGCATCCTGCGCCTGGGGCGTGCGCGACTGCCGTCCCGGCCCGAACGGCGAGCCGCCGGAGATCTCCACGAAGTCGCCGACGGTGAAGAAGGCGCGGGAAGGAGTGATGGAATTCCTCCTCATCAACCACCCGCTCGATTGCCCGATCTGCGACCAGGGCGGCCAGTGCGACCTGCAGGATCAGGCCATGGCCTATGGCGTCGACACCAGCCGCTACCACGAGAACAAGCGCGCGGTGACCGACAAGTATCTCGGCCCGCTAGTGCGCACCTCCATGAACCGGTGCATCCACTGCACCCGCTGCGTGCGCTTTTCCGCCGAAGTGGCTGGCGTGCCGGATCTCGGCGCCCTGTGGCGCGGCGAGGACATGGAGATCACGAGCTATCTCGAGCGAGCCCTTGGATCGGAGCTGCAGGCCAACGTGGCGGATCTCTGCCCGGTCGGCGCGCTCACCCATAAGCCGGAATCCTTCCACTATCGTCCCTGGGAGCTCACCAAGAGCGATTCCGTCGACGTGATGGATGCGGTCGGCTCCTCGATCCGCATCGATTCCCGTGGCCGCGAGGTCATGCGCATCCTGCCGCGCGTGAACGAGGCGGTGAACGAGGAGTGGATCACCGACAAGACCCGCCAGATCGTGGACGGACTGCGCCTCCAGCGCCTCGACCGCCCCTTCGTGCGTGAAAACGGGCGCCTGCGTCCTGCTTCCTGGCAGGAAGCTTTCGCTACCATCGCCAGCCGCGTGAAGGGCACGGATCCGAGACGAATCGGCGCCATCGTGGGCGATCTTGCCGCTGTCGAGGAGATGTATGCCCTGAAGCTCCTCATGGAAAGCCTCGGCGTTACCAACATCGACGCCCGCCAGGATGGAACTGTGCTGTCGCCGGTCTATGGCCGTGGCTCCTATCTCTTCAACACCACCATTGCCGGTGTCGAGGACGCGGACGCGATCCTGATCGTGGGTTCGAACCCGCGCATCGAGGCTTCGCTGGTCAATGTCCGCATCCGTAAGCGCTGGCGTATGGCTCCGCCGCCGATTGCCATGATCGGTGAGCACGCGGATCTGACCTATCCCTACGATTACCTCGGCGCTGGTCCCGAGACGCTGGCCGAGCTTGCTGCGGGCCGTCACAGCTTCATCGAAAAGCTTCGTGGTGCCGAGCGTCCGCTGATCATCGTGGGGCAGGGCGCTCTCTTCCGTCCGGATGGTCTCGCCGTTCTCTCGGCTGCCGCGCAGCTTGCCCGCGATGTGGGCGCCGTCAAGGACGGCTGGAGCGGTTTCTCGGTCCTGCACACCGCAGCTTCCCGCGTCGGTGCGCTTGATCTCGGACTCGTGCCGGGCGAGTGGGGCCTGAACGCTCAGACGATGGCGCAGGGTAACGTGGACGTGCTGTTCAACCTCGGCGCGGATGAGATCGACATCGCTCCCGGCGCCTTCGTGATCTATCAGGGAACCCATGGCGACCGTGGCGCACACCGCGCTGACGTGATCCTGCCGGCCGCGACCTACACGGAAAAGTCCGGTACTTACGTGAACACGGAAGGACGGGTGCAGCTCGCCAATCGTGCGGCCTTCGCTCCGGGCGAGGCTCGCGAAGACTGGGCCATCCTGCGCGCGCTCTCCGACGTGCTGGGTCACCGTCTGCCGTTCGACTCGCTCAATGCTCTGCGGGCGAAGCTCTATGCGCATTACCCGCACTTCGCAACCATCGACACGGTCCAGCCGGCGGATGGGTTTGCGGCCGTCCAGGCGCTTGCCGGCATCGGCGGCACGCCTGGCCGCGAGCCGTTCGTGAGCCCGGTGAAGGACTTCTATCTGACGAACCCGATTGCCCGCGCCTCCGGCGTCATGGCCGAGTGCTCTGCGCTCGCCCGTGAGCTGAAGCTCGAGGCGGCTGAGTAAGAGGAACGGATCATGGAATTTGGAGACATCCTCCTCGCGGTCGCGATCATGCTGGGCAAGAGCCTGCTCATGCTGGTGGCGCTTCTCATCTTCATCGCCTATGCGCTCTATGCCGACCGCAAGGTCTGGGCGGCGGTTCAGCTGCGCCGCGGCCCGAACGTGGTCGGTCCCTGGGGGCTGCTCCAGTCCTTTGCCGACCTGCTCAAGTTCGTACTGAAGGAGCCGGTCATTCCGGCTCCGGCCAACAAGGGCATGTTCCTGCTGGCCCCGCTGGTGATGTGTACCCTGTCACTCGCGGCCTGGGCGGTCATTCCGCTGAATGCCGGCTGGGCCATCGCCGACATCAACGTGGGCATTCTCTACATCTTCGCGATCTCGTCGCTCGGCGTTTACGGCGTCATCATGGGTGGCTGGGCGTCGAACTCGAAGTATCCATTCCTCGGTGCACTTCGCTCCGCGGCCCAGATGGTGTCCTACGAGGTCTCCATCGGCTTCGTCATCGTGACCGTGCTGATGTGCGCTGGAACGCTGAACCTGTCGCAGATCGTGGAATCGCAGAACACCCGCCTCGGCATCCTGGGCTGGTACTGGCTGCCGCTCTTCCCGATGTTCGTGGTGTTCTTCATCTCGGCCATGGCCGAGACGAACCGCCCGCCTTTCGACCTGCCCGAGGCAGAATCGGAGCTGGTCGCCGGGTACATGGTGGAATATTCCTCCACGCCGTACCTCCTCTTCATGCTCGGCGAGTACGTGGCCATCATGACCATGTGCGCCCTTGGAACGATCCTGTTCCTCGGTGGCTGGCTGTCGCCGATCCCATTCGCACCCTTCACATGGGTGCCGGGCGTGATCTGGTTCGTACTGAAGGCGAGCTTCCTCTTCATCCTCATCGCCATGGTGAAAGCCCTGGTGCCACGCTACCGCTACGATCAGCTTATGCGCCTCGGCTGGAAGGTCTTCCTTCCGCTCTCCCTGGCCATGGTCATCATCGTGGCAACTGTCCTGATGGCGACCGGCAATGCGCCGGGCGTCCGCTAAAGGAGATCGGCCATGCAGCTCGACCGCATTGCCCAATCCCTCCTGCTGAAGGAGTTCATCTCGGGCTTCATCCTGACGGTGAAGTACTTCTTCAAGCCGAAGGCGACCCTCAACTACCCCTTCGAAATGGGCCATCGCGGGCCTCGCTTCCGTGGTGAACACGCCCTGCGTCGCTATCCCAACGGGGAAGAGCGCTGCATCGCCTGCAAACTCTGCGAGGCCATCTGCCCTGCCCAGGCGATCACCATCGAAGCCGGTCCGCGTCGCAACGACGGCACCCGCCGCACGACGCGCTACGACATCGACATGGTGAAGTGCATCTATTGCGGCATGTGCCAGGAGGCGTGCCCGGTGGACGCCATCGTGGAAGGCCCGAACTTCGAGTTCTCCGTGGAGACCCGCGAGGAACTCTATTACGACAAGGCCAAGCTTCTCGATAATGGGGAGCGTTGGGAGCGGGAAATCGCGCGCAACATCGCGAAGACTGCGCCTTACCGGTAAGAGAGCTTTCTACCCGACTAGGGCAGGGGGCAAGCAGGTCCGGCGGGTTGTGCCCTTCGGATTCGGATTTTATAGACAGGCCGCCGGATTCTCCGGCGCCACGTCGGAAGGGGCCGCCTCGGGCGGCTTGAGTTGAACATGACGGTTACCGCCGCCTTCTTCTACCTGTTCGCGACGATCACGATCGCCTCCGGCTTCATGGTGATTGCCTCCCGCAATCCCGTGCAGTCGGTGCTTTTCCTCATCCTGGCCTTCGTCAATGCGGCGGGGCTGTTCCTGATGATGGGGGCCGAGTTCCTGGCGATGATCCTGGTCATCGTCTACGTGGGCGCGGTCGCGGTGCTCTTCCTCTTCGTCGTGATGATGCTCGACGTCGACTTCGCCGCGCTACGCCAGGGCTTCCTGCAATACCTGCCCATCGGCGGATTGATCGGCGTGATCTTCCTGCTCGAGCTGATCCTGGTCGTAGGTGCCTATGCGGTCGATCCGGGGCTCGTCCGCTCGCCGGCCGTTCCGATTCCGGCGCCCGACGTCATGACCAACACCGAGGCGCTCGGCCAGGTTCTCTACACCCGCTATTTCTATTTCTTCCAGGCAGCCGGCCTGATCCTGCTGGTCGCCATGATCGGCGCAATCGTGCTGACCCTGCGTGAGCGTGTGGGCGTACGGCGCCAGGACATTTCCAAGCAAAACGCCCGGACGCAGGAAACCGCCGTCGAAGTGCGGAAGGTTCCCTTCCGTCAGGGAATCTAAGGAGGCACGCAATGGTTATCGGACTGGGCCACTATCTCACCGTCGCCGCCGTGCTCTTCACGCTCGGGGTGTTCGGCATTTTCATCAACCGGAAGAACGTGATCGTCATTTTGATGTCCATCGAGCTGATCCTGCTCGCAGTGAACATCAACATGGTCGCCTTCTCGACCCACCTGAACGATATCGTCGGTCAGATCTTTGCCATGCTGATCCTCACGGTCGCGGCGGCGGAGGCGGCCATCGGCCTTGCCATTCTGGTGGTCTTCTTCCGCAACCGCGGCTCCATCGCGGTCGAAGACGTCAACATGATGAGGGGCTAGGCCCGAACGGACTGGCGAAGTAAACGAACATGTATCACGCAATCGTCTTCCTGCCGCTCGTCGGCTTCCTCATCGCAGGCATTTTCGGGCGCGTCCTCGGCGCCCGGCCGAGCGAAATCATCACCACGGCTCTGCTCTTCGTGGCGGCCGTCCTGTCCTGGGTGTCCTTCATCCAGGTGGGCTTCGGCGACGGTGCCACCCGCGTCCAGGTCGCTCAATGGATGTCGGTCGGCGATCTCCAGGTCGATTGGGCGTTCCGGATCGACACACTGACCGCCATGATGCTGGTGGTGGTCAACACCGTCTCGGCGCTCGTGCATCTCTATTCCATCGGCTACATGCACGAAGATCCGCACCGTCCGCGATTCTTCGCCTATCTGTCGCTCTTCACCTTCGCCATGCTCATGCTGGTGACGGCCGACAATCTGGTGCAGATGTTCTTCGGCTGGGAAGGCGTGGGCCTCGCGAGCTACCTGCTCATCGGCTTCTGGTATCAGAAGGACTCGGCCAACGCGGCCGCCATGAAGGCGTTCATCGTCAACCGTGTCGGTGATTTCGGCTTCCTGCTCGGCATCTTCACGATCTTCGTTCTGTTCAACGGCGTCACCTTCGACCAGATCTTCCCGCGCGTCGGCGAGTTCGCGAATGCCCGGTTCAACTTCCTCGGGATCGAGTGGCATGCCCTGACCATTGCCGGCCTGCTGCTCTTCATGGGCGCCATGGGCAAGTCAGCGCAGTTCCTGCTGCACACCTGGCTCCCGGACGCGATGGAAGGCCCAACCCCGGTATCCGCGCTCATCCATGCCGCCACCATGGTGACCGCCGGCGTATTCATGGTCGCTCGCCTGTCTCCGGTCTTCGAGTATGCTCCGGCGGCTCTCACGGTCGTTACCATCATCGGCGGCATCACGGCTTTCTTTGCCGCGACCATCGGTCTGGTTCAGAACGACATCAAGCGCGTCATCGCCTATTCGACTTGCTCGCAACTCGGCTACATGTTCGTCGGTCTGGGCGTCGGCGCCTACGGCGCTGGTGTTTTCCACCTGTTCACGCACGCCTTCTTCAAGGCGCTGCTGTTCTTGGGCGCCGGCTCGGTTATCCATGCGATGCACCATGAGCAGGATATGCGCCACATGGGCGCCCTGCGCCGTTACATCCCGCTCACCACGGCGATGATGGCGATTGGCACGCTGGCACTTACCGGCTTCCCGTTCACGGCCGGCTATTACTCGAAGGATGCGATCATCGAGGCGGCCTACGCGGCTCATTCCTCGGCCGGCTCTTTCGCCTTCCTGGCTACGGTCGTCGCCGCCTTCATGACCTCGTTCTACTCCTGGCGTCTATTCTTCCTCACCTTCGAGGGAGCCGCACGCTGGGGTCATGGACACCAAAGTCATTCCGCCCATGCTCCGCATGACCACGAGGGTGTGGAGCATGACGATCACAGCCGCGACGTCGAGGCGGCGCATCATGCCCAGCATGAACACGGTCACCATGGGGCTCACACCCCTCATGAGAGCCCACTTGTGATGCTTTTGCCTCTCATCGTGCTCGCCATCGGCGCGGTCGTGGCTGGCGTAGTCTTCCACGGGGCCTTTATCGGCGAGGGTTACCAAGAGTTCTGGAAGGGCGCTCTGTTCACCCGTCCGGAGAACCACATCCTTGAGGAGATGCACCACCTCCCGGGCTGGGTGCCGCTGCTGCCGACAATCATGATGATCCTGGGTTTCCTGCTCGCGGTGTATATGTACATCGTCGACGCCAAGCAGCCGGCGAAGCTCGCGGCCGATCATCCGATCCTGTACCGCTTCCTGTTGAACAAGTGGTACTTCGACGAGCTGTACGATGCGATCTTCGTGCGTCCAGCCATGGCGATCGGACGCTTTTTCTGGCGCACGGGCGACCAGCGCATCATCGACGGGCTTGGACCTGATGGCATCTCCGCGCGCGTCCTCGACGTGACGCGCGGCGTGGTGCGGGTCCAGACGGGCTACGTCTATCACTATGCCTTCGCCATGCTGATCGGTGTTGCGGCTCTCGTGACCTTCTATCTTTTCAGGGGAGCCCACTAATGCTTGGCTTCGGCATTCTCTCCGGCCTTCTCATTCTGCCGCTCGTCGGAGCGGCCTTTATCCTGACCCTGCGTGGCGACAGCGAGGCAGCTCGCTCCAACGCCCGCTGGGCTGCCCTTGCCACGACGATTGCGACCTTCCTGCTGTCGCTGGTGGCCTGGGCGCGCTTCGACGTATCGTCGGCTTCGTTCCAGCTCGTGGAAAGCCATGTCTGGCTGACCGAGACCATCCGCTTCAAGCTCGGCGTCGACGGCTTCTCGATGCCGCTCATCCTGCTCACCACGTTCCTGATGCCGTTCTGCATTTTGGCCTCGTGGGAATCAATCGAGAGCCGGGTCAAGGAATATTTCGTCGCCTTCCTCGTCCTCGAGACCACGATGATCGGCGTGTTCTGCGCCCTCGACCTCGTGCTGTTCTACCTGTTCTTCGAGGCGGGCCTCATCCCGATGTTCCTCATCATCGGCATCTGGGGCGGCAAGCGGCGCATCTATGCGAGCTTCAAGTTCTTCCTCTACACGCTCCTTGGCTCCGTTCTGATGCTTCTGGCCATCATGGCCATGTACTGGACCGCAGGCACGACCGACATTCCGACTTTGCTTGCCTATAAATTCGCGTCGAACCTGCAGATATGGCTCTGGCTTGCCTTCTTTGCCTCGTTTGCGGTGAAGATGCCCATGTGGCCGGTCCATACCTGGCTCCCTGATGCGCACGTGGAAGCGCCGACGGCGGGCTCGGTCATCCTGGCCGGCGTTCTCCTGAAGATGGGCGGCTACGGCTTCATCCGAGTGTCGCTGCCCATGTTCCCGGATGCGTCGCTCTATTTCGCCCCGCTGGTCTATGCTCTCTCCGTCATCGCGATCATCTACACCTCGCTGGTCGCCCTGATGCAGGAGGACATCAAGAAGCTCATCGCCTATTCATCGGTGGCGCATATGGGCTTTGTCACCATGGGCCTGTTCAGCATGAACGAGCAGGGCATCCAGGGTGCCATGTTCACCATGATCTCTCACGGCCTCGTCTCGGGCGCGCTCTTCCTGTCCGTTGGCGTGATCTACGACCGGATGCATACCCGCGAGATCAAGGCCTATGGCGGCTTGGTGAACCGGATGCCGCTCTACGCGGCGGTCTTCCTCATCCTGACCATGGCGAACGTGGCTTTGCCCGGTACCTCAGGCTTCATCGGCGAATTCCTGACCCTCATGGGAGCTTTCCGCTCCAACACCTGGGTCGCCTTCTTCGCCGCGAGCGGCGTGATCCTTTCGGCAGCCTATGCGCTCTGGCTCTACCGGCGCGTGGTTT
Organism: Microvirga tunisiensis; assembly: GCF_009296175.1. GTDB lineage: Bacteria > Pseudomonadota > Alphaproteobacteria > Rhizobiales > Beijerinckiaceae > Microvirga > Microvirga tunisiensis. The sequence continues at coordinate 79,862 of NZ_VOSK01000005.1, forward strand.
ACGGAAAGCTCGACAAGCCGGCCCTTCAGGGCATCACGGATCTGAATCGTCGCGAAATCATCACCTTCGCACCGCTCATCCTGCTCATCATCTACTACGGCGTGCAGCCCGGCCCCATCCTCGACGCCTTCGCGGCACCGACGGATGCGCTCATGAACAGCGTCCAGGCTGCGCTCGCCACTGTGAAAACGGCCGCTGTCGCCGCACACTGAGGTTCCGATGAATCCCGCCTTCACCATTCCCGCTTTCGGTCCGATGCTGCCAGAGATCCTCATGGCAGTCGGAGTTCTCGTCCTGGTCCTGTTCGGCGCTTTTCGCGGCGAACGGCCGGGCTATGGAATGAGCATCATTGCGCTGGCGCTTCTCGCCGTCACCTTCGTGGCGGTCTTGATGCTTCCGTCCGAGCGGGTCGAGACCATGGCCGGCTCCTTCGTGGTCGATGGCTTCGCCAAGTTCATGAAGGCGCTCACGCTCCTGGCGTCCGCCGGCGGGATCATCCTCTCTCTGGACTATATGCGCCGCGAGGGGATCTACCGGTTCGAATACCCGATCCTGATCGTGCTCTCGACCATTGGCATGATGATGGTGATTTCGGCGAACGACCTGATCGCGCTCTATCTCGGTCTCGAACTGCTCAGCCTCTCGTCCTACGTGATCGCGGCCTTCGACCGTGACAACCTGCGCTCGACCGAGGCTGGCCTGAAGTACTTCGTGCTCGGTGCGCTCTCCTCGGGCATGCTGCTTTACGGCGCCTCGCTAGTCTATGGGTTCACCGGCAGCGTGTCCTTCCCGGTTATCGCCACGGTCCTGCAGGGCGATGTGGGCATCGGCGCCATCGTTGGCCTCGTCTTTGTCGCTGCCGGCATCGCTTTCAAGATTTCTGCTGTGCCTTTCCACATGTGGACGCCGGACGTGTATGAGGGCTCTCCGACTCCTGTGACAGCCTTCTTCGCCGCTGCCCCCAAGATGGCCGGCATGGCCATGGCCACCCGCGTGTTCATCGATGCCTTCCCAGGCATTCTGATCCAATGGCAGCAGATCATCGTCTTCATCTCGATCGCTTCGATGGCTCTCGGTTCCTTCGCGGCCATCGGCCAGCGCAACCTCAAGCGCCTGATGGCCTATTCCTCCATCGGCAACGTGGGCTATGCGCTGATCGGTCTTGCTGCCGGCACGCCGGAGGGCATCCAGGGCGTCGTCATCTACATGGCGATCTACCTTGCCATGACGCTCGGCTCTTTCGCAGTCATCCTCGGCATGCGCCGGGGCAATGTGATGTTCGAGTCGATCGACGATCTTTCGGGCCTTGCCCGCACTCATCCTGCGCTGGCGTTCTGCCTGGCCATGATGATGTTCTCGCTGGCCGGCATTCCGCCGTTGGCAGGCTTCTTCGCCAAGTTCTATGTCTTTGCCGCCGCCATCCAAGCCAACCTCGTGACCCTTGCTGTCATCGGCGTCGTGACGAGCGTGATCGGCGCCTATTATTACCTGCGCATCATCAAGGTCATGTACTTCGATGCGCCGGTCGAGAGGTTCGAGCGCATGTCGCCGGGCGTGAGCTTCGTCCTCGTGGTGTCGAGCGCCGTGGTGCTGCTGTTCTGGCTTGTCCCGGCCCCCATCGTCAACGCAGCGGGCGCCGCCGCGCGCTCCTTGTTCTGATCGTGCGTCTGTCGCCTGAGACTGAGTCCGCCGGTTATCGGCTTCTCTCGCTCGAGGCGACGAACTCGACGAACGACGACGCACTCCAGGCTGCCCGGTCGGGTGATCCCGGACAGATTTGGATCACTGCGGCCGAGCAGCTTGCGGGACGGGGGCGGCATGGCCGGCAGTGGTCGTCTCCTCCCGGAAATCTCTATGCCAGCCTGCTTCTGATCGATCCTTGCGATACGCCGTCTGCACCGCAGCTCGGATTCGTGGCCGGGCTAGCGTTGCATGAGGCAGTCGAGTCCGTCACGGGTGTCAGCGCGCCGCGCCTTTCCCTGAAATGGCCGAATGACCTCCTGCTCGATGGCGCCAAGGTGTCCGGCCTATTGCTGGAAGGTCATCGACTTCAACCTGACGGACCACTCGCCATCGTCATCGGCTTCGGGGTGAACGTGGCTTTCGCGCCCACCGGTACGCCCTACCCAGCTTCCGCGTTGCAGGCTGTCAAGTCTGGCCTTAACAGGGACGAGATATTCCGCGCCCTGTCCTCCGCTTTCGCCCGAACGTTCTCGGCGTGGCGCATGTCAGCCCGGATGAATGCATCAGATTCGTTCGGAGCGATTCGGCGGCTTTGGCTTGAGCGTGCGGCGGGAGTCGGACAGGAGGTGACCCTTCGACTTCCCTCGGGCGATAAGATGGGCGTCTTCAAGGGGCTCGACCGTTTTGGGCGTCTGCAGCTGAAAAGCGACGATCGGATGGAACTCATCGATGCAGGCGACCTTTATTTTCCCAATTTGCTGCACGATATAGCCAAGCCTAGCGCTGGCTCGAAAAGGTCTCAAATTTAATGGCTTCCCACCAGGACGAATTGGTCTTTCTTCCCCTCGGAGGACTCGGCGAAATCGGGATGAATGCCGCGCTCTACGGCTTCGGGCCAGAGGACGATCGGCAGTGGATTCTGGTCGATTGCGGCATGGGTTTCGGCGGTGAGGAGAACCTGCCTGGCATCGACGTCGTGTATCCCGATTTGCGCTTCATCGAGGAAGAACGCCACAACCTGCTGGGCATCTTCATCACCCATGCGCACGAGGACCATATCGGTGCCCTCGTCGAGATGTGGCCGCGCCTTAACGTCCCGGTCTACGCGACGAAATTCGCCATCGGCCTGTTGGAAACGCGTCGCTTGTCGGAGGCCGATGCCCCAAAGGTCGATCTCAGGGAAATCGTGCCCGGTCAGCGTTTGGAGATCGGTTCCTTCGATATCGAATATGTGCCTGTCGCGCACTCGATCCCGGAATCCAATGCTCTCGCCATCCGCACGCCTCACGGGCTCGTGGTGCATACGGGTGACTGGAAGCTCGACAACACGCCCTATCTCGGCAGCCTGACATCGGAAGAGACCTTCCGTGCTTTGGGTGACGAGGGAGTGCTGGCGCTCATCTGCGATTCCACCAACGTGGTCCGCGAAGGTACGAGCCCAAGCGAATCCGATGTCTCCAAGAACTTGGCGCAGCTGATCAAGGATGCGCCGCATCGCGTGGCGGTCACTACCTTTGCCTCCAACGTTGCGCGCATCCGCTCCGTGGCGGAAGCGGCTCGCGAGTGCGGTCGCGAGGTGGTGGTGGTTGGCCGTGCCATGGATCGGGTGGTCGATGTGGCAAAGGAATGCGGCTTCCTTGACGGCCTGCCGGAATTCCGCTCCGCGGAAAACTTCGGCTATATGCCTCGTGACAAGATCGTTGCCATCCTGACGGGCTCGCAGGGCGAGCCCCGGGCGGCTCTTGCCCGTATTGCACAGGACGAGCACCCGGATATCGCGCTCTCGGCAGGAGACCGGGTAATCTTCTCGTCCCGTGCCATTCCCGGGAACGAGAAAGGTGTGGGCTCGATCATCAACAGCCTGATCGAACAAGGTATCGAGGTCATCACCGACCGGACGGAGCTCGTTCACGTCTCCGGCCATCCTCGTCGGGGCGAACTGGCGCAGATGTACCAATGGACCCGGCCGCGTATTGCCATTCCTGCCCACGGCGAACCGTTGCACCTGAGCGAGCATGCGAAGTTTGCGAGAGCCCAGGGTGTACAGGAGGTCGTTCGAGCGAAAAATGGAACCGTCGTGCGCCTCTCGCCCGGTCCTGCCGAGATCGTCGACAATATTCCGACGGGCCGTCTTTATCGCGATGGCAACATCGTCATCGGAGCAGGTGAGCGGGCCCTGCCGGAGCGCCGCAAGCTTGCTTTCGCCGGTATCGTCACAGTGGCGATTGCCATCGATGACCGGGGGGAGCTCGTCGGCGATCCTGTGATCGATGCCATGGGCCTGCCGGACAAGAACCGGCATGGGCGCGACCTGACGGACATCATTGCCGACACCGTGGCCGATCTGCTGGATGGTCTGTCGAAAGCCAAGCGGCGGGATCCGGAGGCCGTTGAGAATGCCGTCCACCGGGCTGTCCGCGCAGCCGTGAATCAGGAATGGGGCAAGAAGCCCGCCTGCCACGTGCTCGTCATCGAGGCGTAAGGTCCGGAAGGGGAAAATGCCGATGATCGGACGTCTCAACCATGTGGCCATCGCCGTACGCGATATTGCAACCGCGTCAGAAGTCTATCGTAAGACTCTGGGGGTCGACGTCTCACCACCCGAGGCGCTGGAAGAGCACGGCGTCACCGTCGTCTTCATCACCCTGCCCAATACCAAGATCGAGCTCCTGGAGCCCTTGGGCGGAGAATCGCCTATCGCCCGGTTTCTGGAGAAGAACCCCGACGGCGGCATCCATCATATCTGCTACGAGGTGGACGATATCGCCGCGTCGCGGGATCGGCTTGTGAATTCCGGGGCGAGGGTACTCGGCTCCGGCGAGCCTAAGATCGGGGCCCATGGAAAGCCTGTGCTTTTCCTCCATCCTAAGGATTTCAACGGCACACTCATCGAACTTGAGCAAGCCTGAGGACAAGCTGTTGATAAGCTTTGTAAAAAATCTGGCGGGATCGCTCTGGTCCACGATTGCGGTCGTCGTGGTCGTGTCATGCATCGCCGTCGCCATTGCCGTCACTGCTTTTGGCCTGAGGGTGAGCGGAGGCTTGGCTCTTTATTTCGTGATCTGGTGGATCCTGCTCTTTGCGGTCCTGCCCTTCGGCGTCCGCAGCCAAGCGGAAAGCGGGGAGGTCGTCCAAGGAAGCGAGCCTGGGGCGCCGACGCTTCCGGCCCTGCGGGAAAAGGCGATCTGGACGACGTTCATCGCGTCCATCGTTCTCGTAGTGGTCGCGGCGGTTTTTCCGCTGACTGGCCTTTAATCGGAAGAAGAAGGGAAGGCCCAAAAAAGAAAAGCAAGGCTTTCGCCTTGCCTAAACTGCCTTTTGGCAATTTTTGATCCCTGGCTTTCTAAGACCAGCGCCTCATGGCGCTTGGAGATCTTGTTCCTCCCGAAACTCGGACCGTAGCCTCTGACCTTTGAAGGTCTAAGACGTTAGCGTTTTGTTTATAGTCACCTTGCCGAGCGGTGTCACCTTTTATGGGCACTTTCTGATGCATTTTTCGGCATTTCTTGTATTGATCTTTGGTCTAATCCATCTCGCCGCAGGTCCCGTCAGGCGATGACAGCTTGTCTTTTCCCCAGGGCCTGTGTTGTGTGCTGGAAGCGAGTCGCTACCCTTTTCCTGTTCTGATCGAGACCCAAAGGCGCCCTATGCGTTTGAGCCGCTACTTCCTCCCCATTCTCCGCGAGACGCCGAAGGAGGCGGAGATCGTCTCCCATCGTCTGATGTTGCGCGCTGGCATGATCCGCCAGGAAGCGGCGGGAATCTATGCCTGGCTGCCGCTCGGGTTGAAGGTGCTGAACAAGGTCAATGCCATCGTCCGGGAGGAGCAGAACCGATCTGGTGCCATCGAACTTCTCATGCCCACGATCCAGTCGGCTGACCTCTGGCGGGAATCAGGCCGGTACGACGCCTACGGCAAGGAGATGCTGCGCATCCAGGACCGGCACGAGCGCGAGATGCTCTTCGGCCCGACCAATGAGGAGATGATCACGGAGATCTTCCGGGGCTATGTGCGCTCCTACAAGGATCTGCCGCTGAACCTTTATCACATCCAGTGGAAGTTCCGTGACGAGGTACGCCCGCGCTTCGGCGTCATGCGCTCGCGCGAGTTCCTGATGAAGGATGCCTATTCCTTCGATCTGGATCAGGCAGGCGCCGTGCATTCTTATAACAAGATGTTCGTGGCTTACCTTCGGACCTTCGCCAGGATGGGATTGAAGGCGATCCCGATGCGTGCCGATACGGGCCCCATCGGCGGAAATCTCAGCCACGAATTCATCATCCTGGCCTCGACTGGCGAAAGCGAGGTTTTCTGCCACGCGGACTACCTGAATTTCGACCTTCCGCCGGCCGACACGAATTTCGACGATATTCCTGGTCTGCAGAGCACTGTCGACAAGTGGACTTCGCTCTATGCGGCCACGTCCGAAATGCACGACGCAGCGGCTTTCGACGCGGTTTCGGAGGACAAGAAGATGTCCGCCCGCGGCATCGAGGTCGGCCACATCTTCTATTTCGGCACCAAGTATTCCGAGCCCATGGGCGCGAAGGTCATGGGACCTGACGGGCAGGAGAAGCCAGTTCATATGGGCTCCTACGGAATCGGCCCGAGCCGTCTGATCGCTGCCATCATCGAGGCGAGCCACGACGAGAACGGCATCGTCTGGCCGGAAGCGGTTGCTCCCTTCGACGTGGCGATCCTCAATCTGAAGACAGGTGATGCGGCGACCGATGCCGCCTCGGAGCGTCTCTATCGCGAGTTGGGCGCCGCCGGACGCGACGTGCTCTATGACGATCGAGACGAGCGTCCGGGCGGCAAGTTCGCGACCGCCGATCTTATCGGAGTTCCGTGGCAGGTTCTGATCGGACCGAAAGGGCTTGCCGAGGGCAAGGTGGAGTTGAAGCATCGCGCCACCGGAGAGCGTGAGCATCTCGCGCTCGAGGATGTGATCGCCCGCCTCACAACGCATAGATAAGCTGTCATGGCCAAGGACAGAGAAGCCAAGACGGCGCCAGCCGGGACGACGAAACCCTTCTCGCTCTTCGAGTGGATGCTCGCCGGGCGCTACCTGCGCACGCGGCGGCGGGAAGGCTTCGTCTCGGTCATTGCCGGCTTCTCCTTCCTCGGCATCATGCTCGGCGTCGCCACGTTGATCGTGGTTCTCTCGGTCATGAACGGCTTCCGCAAGGAGTTGCTCGACAAGATCGTCGGCATCAATGGCCACATCTTCGTGGCGCCGCTCGAGAGTCCGCTCACCGATTACCCGGAGGTTGCGGCGCGCATCGCGGCGGTGCCGGGGGTCAAGCGTGCCATTCCCCTCGTCGAGGGACAGGCCTTCGGCTCCTCGCAGTACAACGGCAGCGGCGTCTTGGTGCGCGGCATCCGCCCGGAGGATCTGCGGAAGATTGAGCATATCGCCGGCAGTCTGCGTCAGGGCACGCTCGAGAATTTCGAGGAAGGCGAGGGGGTTGCCATCGGTCGGCGTCTGGCCGATGCCCTCTCGCTCCAGGCTGGCGATACCTTCACACTCATCACGCCGAGGGGAGCCTCGACACCCTTCGGCACCGCACCTCGGGTCAAGGGCTACCCGGTCAAGGCGATCTTCGAGATCGGCATGTCGGAATTCGACTCGACCTTCGTCTTCATGCCGCTGACCGAGGCGCAGAACTACTTCAATCGGCAGAACGATGTGCAGCTCATCGAGGTCTATCTCGATAACGCCGACAAGGTGGACGAGGCCCGCGTCGCCATCGACGAGGCGGCGGGCCGCCCGATCTTGATGACCGATTGGCGCCAGCGCAACCGAACGTTCTTCGGTGCGCTCGAGGTCGAGCGGAACGTGATGTTCCTGATTCTCACGCTCATTGTGCTGGTGGCTGCGCTCAACATCATCTCCGGCCTCATCATGCTTGTGAAGGACAAGTCGGAGGACATCGCAATCCTGCGCACCATGGGGGCGACGCGGGGCGCCATCATGCGGGTCTTCCTGATCACCGGCGCGTCGATCGGCATCGTGGGAACGATTGCGGGCTTCGGCCTCGGGCTGCTGCTCGCGCTCAATGTCGAAACCATCCGCGATGTCATCTCACGATTGACGAACACCAATCTCTTCCCGGCGGAGCTCTATTTCCTGAGCCGTCTGCCGGCAGAGGTGAATCCGACCGAAGTGGCGACTATCCTCATCATGGCGATGGTGTTGTCGCTGCTGGCGACCCTCTATCCTTCCTGGAGGGCCGCAAAGCTCGATCCGGTCGAAGCGTTGCGTTACGGATAAGTATGTCGCCAGCCCAGTCACAACCCGCCCTGTATCTCGCCAAGGTCGAGCGCCGTTATCCGCAAGGCGACAGCTTTCTGGAGGTGCTGCGCGGCGCCGATCTCGCGATCTGGCCTGGTGAGATCGTTGCTCTCATCGCGCCTTCAGGCACAGGCAAGTCGACTCTGCTTCATTTGGCGGGCCTGCTCGAAAAGCCCGATGGGGGCGAGGTCTTCGTCGGCGCGAAACAGACGGCCGCCATGAATGACCAGGAACGCACCCGCGTTCGGCGCGAGGAACTCGGCTTCGTCTACCAGTTTCATCACCTCCTGCCGGAGTTTTCAGCGCTTGAGAACGTGGTGATCCCGCAACTCATCCGCGGTCTGCCGAAGACGGAGGCTCAGGATCGTGGGACACAGCTTCTGACATTCCTGGGCTTGGGGAAGCGCCTCGATCACCGTCCCGGCGAACTGTCTGGCGGCGAGCAGCAGCGCGTCGCCATCGCCCGCGCCGTCGCCAATGCTCCACGCCTGCTCCTGGCCGACGAACCTACCGGCAATCTCGATCCCAATACGGCAGACCGCGTCTTCCAGACGCTTGTCGCCATCGTCCGCGCCTCGAAGCTCGCTGCCTTGATCGCCACGCACAACATGGATCTCGCAGCCCGGATGGACCGGCGCGTGACGATCCGCGATGGCCTGATCGTCCAGCTGCCGTAGCGCCTCAGCAGCATCGACTGACGCGATCAAAGCCGCCTCCGCGCCCTGGTAGCGGGTGCTCCCTTGCGCCTTAACGATCTGTTGACTCCGTCCGGAGGCTGGAGTCTGCACAGGCTTTACACAGAACATTCAATGAACAAGGATGAACATATTGGGAACACGGAGATCAAAACCATGCTTCGCTTCATCCTCGAAACCACCGCCGAAATCGCTTCCCTCGCAATGTTCGGGTCAGCCGTGGCAATCTGGGCTCTGGTCCTTTCTCCCATCGCTTGATACCGGGATCCACAACAACCCACCGGGATTCACAGGAACATAGTCCTTGAGATCGGAGGTTAGGCTTCCTTAGCAAAGAATCGTGCCACTATGCGTGCCGTTCGATGAGTAGAGTTTTATGGCGCGCATACTTCACGATATCGGTTTCATCCATCTGCATGTCCATTCCTCATACTCATTGCTTGAAGGGGCATTGAAGGTCGCGCAGCTGGCAAAACTCGCCGCCGCCGACAAGCAGCCGGCACTTGCTCTCACCGATACCAACAATCTCTTCGGCGCCCTCGAATTCTCCGAGAAACTCGCAGGCTCCGGTATCCAGCCCATCGCGGGTGTCCAACTCTCCGTGTGCTTCGAGGAGCCGGACCCGGTCGCCCGCGTGGCGCCGCAGCCGTCCGACATCGTGCTGCTCGCGCAGACGGAGGAGGGCTACCGCAACCTCATGCGTCTCGTGAGCCACGCCTATTTCGGCGTGCCTTTGGGGGAGGATCCGCGTGTGATGGCGCCGGTTTTGTCGGCCTATAGCGACGGGCTGATCGCTTTGACCGGCGGATTCTCGGGACCGCTCGATTGCGCCCTGCGCAACGGTGGACGTCAGGACTTGGCGCAAGCGCGGCTCGACATTCTCAAGAACGCCTTCGGCCGTCAGCTCTATGTGGAAATTCAGCGCCACGGCCTTGAAGATGAACGGCTGATCGAAGGAGAACTGCTCGCTCTGGCGGACCGCAACGGATTGCCCATCGTCGCGGCAAACGAGCCCTTCTTCTCGTCGGCGAAGGATTACGAAGCACACGATGCCCTTCTGGCCATCGCTGAAGGGCAGATTGTTTCCAATCCTGATCGGCGCCGCGTCTCGCCGGAGCATCATTTCAAGACGCGCCGGCAGATGATGGAGCTGTTCGCGGATCTGCCGGATGCGCTACAGGCCAGCGTCGAAATCGCCATGCGCTGCGCAACGCGCGTGAAAACCCACAAACCCATCCTGCCGAATTTCGGCACAGGCCCCGATGCCGCCTCTCTGGACGAAGGCGAGGAGTTGAAACGACAGGCGGAAGAGGGACTTGAAAGGCGTCTCGCCGCGCATGGGCCCGCACCGGGCCTGACCGAGCAGGACTACCGCGACCGCCTTGCCTACGAGATCAATATCATCCGGAACATGAAGTTTCCGGGTTACTTCCTGATCGTGGCCGACTTCATCAAGTGGGCGAAGGATCACAACATTCCGGTCGGTCCGGGCCGTGGCTCGGGTGCAGGTTCGCTTGTTGCTTACGCGCTCACCATCACCGATCTCGATCCACTGCGGTTCGCTTTGCTCTTCGAGCGCTTTCTTAATCCTGAACGTGTCTCGATGCCGGACTTTGACATCGACTTCTGCGTCGAGGGTCGCGAGCGCGTCATCGAATATGTGCAGCAGCGCTATGGCGAGGAGCAGGTCGCGCAAATCATCACCTTCGGTACGCTGCTCGCCCGCGGTGTGATGCGCGATGTCGGCCGCGTCCTTGAGATGCCTTACGGTCAGGTGGACAAGCTCACCAAACTCGTGCCGCAGAATCCGGCCAATCCGGTGACACTTGCGCAAGCCATCGAGGGCGAGCCGAAATTGCAGGCGGCCATCGATGAGGAGCCGGTCGTCAAGCGCATGCTCGGCATCGCGCAGAAACTCGAAGGCCTTCATCGGCACGCCTCGACCCATGCCGCCGGCGTCGTGATCGGCGACCGTCCGCTTCAGGAACTGGTCCCGCTCTACCGAGACCCGAAGACCGGCATGCGCGTGACCCAGTTCAACATGAAATGGGTCGAGCAGGCAGGCCTCGTGAAGTTCGACTTCCTGGGTCTCAAGACGCTCACCGTCCTGCGTACCGCTGTCGACCTCATCCGGCGAAAAGGGATCGAGGTCGATCTCTCGGCCCTGCCGCTCGACGACCGCAAGACCTACGAGATGCTCCAGCGCGGAGAGACGGTCGGCGTGTTCCAGGTGGAATCGGCGGGCATGCGCAAAGCGCTCGTCGAGATGGAAACCGACCGTTTCGAGGACATCATCGCTCTCGTGGCGCTCTATCGCCCGGGCCCGATGGCGAACATTCCGGTCTATTGCGCGCGCAAGCTTGGTAAGGACGAGCACAACAAGAAGGATTGGTACCCGCACGACAAGCTGGAGCCGATCCTGCGCGAGACCTTCGGCATCATCGTCTACCAGGAGCAGGTGATGGAGGTGGCGAAAGTCCTCTCCGGATACTCGCTCGGCGACGCGGACCTTTTGCGTCGCGCCATGGGTAAGAAGATCAAGGCCGAGATGGACGCCCAGCGTGAGCGCTTCGTCTCAGGTGCCACCAAAGGCGGTCTCGACAAGGCGAAGGCGAACGAGATCTTCGACCTTCTCGCCAAGTTCGCGGATTACGGCTTCAACAAGAGCCACGCGGCGGCCTATGCGCTGGTTGCCTTCCAGACTGCCTATCTCAAGGCTAATTATCCGGTCGAGTTCCTGGCCGCGTCGATGACGCTCGATCTCGACAACACCGACAAGCTATCCGAATTCCGCCGTGAGGCCCAGCGCCTCGATTTCAAGGTGATCCCGCCCTCGATCAACCGCTCGCGCGTGGTCTTTGACGTGGAGTATGATGCGGACGGCAAAGGCCAGATTCTCTACGCGCTCGCTGCTGTCAAAGGCGTCGGACGCCAGGCCATCGAGAGCGTGGTCGAGGCGAGGGGTGACAAGCCTTTCAAGGATCTTGCGGACTTCGCCCGGCGGATCAATCCGCGCATGCTCAATAAGCGCACGTTGGAAAACCTGACCGCTGCCGGCGCCTTCGACGAATTGGAGCCGGATCGAGCCAAGGCCTGCGCCTCAATCGACGCCATGATGAGCCTTGCCCAGCAATCGCATGAGGCAGCCAATGGCGGCATGATCGACATGTTCGGCGGGGTCGCCTCGGCGGATGTGCAACTGCGCATCGGGCCTTATGAGCCCTGGCCTACCGCGGAAAGGCTGCAGCGGGAATTCGATGCCGTCGGCTTCTTCCTCTCGGGCCATCCGCTCGATGAATATGGCGATCTTCTCAAGAAGCTGCGGGTACAGACCTGGGTCGAATTCTGCCGCTCGGTGAAAGCCGGCAATTCCGTGGGGCGGGTTGCCGCCACGATCCTGGATCGTCAGGAACGCCGGACCAAGACCGGCAACAAGATGGGCATCCTCACCCTGTCGGATCAGACCGGGCAGTTCGAAGCCATCATCTTCTCCGAGGGACTCCAACGTCTGCGCGATGTCCTGGAGCCCGGATCGGCCGTGGTCCTGATGCTGCAGGCCGGCGTCGAGGGCGAAGAGGTGAGGGCGCGCATCGGGATGGCCGAGCCCCTGGAGGAGGCTGTCGCCAAGCACCAGAAGGGCATGCGGATCTTCCTGCGCGACGAACGCCCGATCACGAGCGTCTTCGAGCGGCTGAAGGTACGAGGCGAGGGTGAAGTCTCCCTCGTGCTCATCCTCGACGACGGCGACCGAGAGGTCGAGGTCAAGCTGCCCGGCAAGTACATGGCCAGCCCCCAGATCGCCGGAGCGCTCCGTGCCGTGCCGGGTGTCGTGGACGTGCACATGAACTGAGCCGGTCAGGGCGGCTTATGCTACGGCATGAGCCACTAACTCATCGGTGAGGTTATGGATGAGCGTCTTCCTGATATCCGCATAACAGTCGAGCCTGATCCTGACACCTTCGCGGCGGAGATCGAGACACGCCTTCTCGATTCCTTGAAGCAGAATGTTCCGGCGAGCGATTATGCTCCTTTCGGAGTTCTCGCCCGGTATAGTGAAGGCACGATCCTAGGCGGGCTCATCGGAGGAACGTCCTATGGATGGCTGCTGATCAAATATCTCTGGGTTGCGGAGGACCTCCGCTGCCAGGGCCTCGGTGCCAGAATCATGCGATTGGCCGAAGAGGAGGTCTTGAGCCGAGGCTGCCATGGGGCTTGGCTGGATACCTCCAGCCAGCGCGCCCGAAACTTCTACGCGAAGCTTGGCTATGATATTTTCGGAACGCTGGAGAACAGGGAGGGGGAGAAGCCTCAAGGCCATGCCCACTCCTTTCTCTACAAGCGATTTCCGGTCACGGATAAGCCGATTGAGGCCTCCTCCCAGGGCTGACATCCTTTGGCTTGCATTCCAGCGACTTTACCCCTATATGCGCGCCTATCCCACACGCGGAATCCACCTCATAAGCCTATGAGGTATCCCGGTGGCCGGCTGGACCGGTCCACTGTTCCGCGGAGGCTTAACCGGAGAATAAACTATGGCGCTTCCCGATTTTTCGATGCGCAGCCTGCTTGAGGCTGGCGCGCACTTTGGACACCAGTCCCACCGTTGGAACCCGAAGATGGGTCAGTACATCTTCGGCACCCGCAACAACATTCACATCATCGACCTCGCGCAGACGGTTCCGATGCTGCACCGCGCCCTTCAGGCCGTCAGCGACACGGTTGCCAAGGGCGGCCGCGTGCTCTTCGTCGGCACCAAGCGTCAGGCTTCCGATGCGGTTGCCGATGCGGCCAAGCGCTCGGCTCAGTATTACGTCAACTCCCGCTGGCTCGGCGGCATGCTGACGAACTGGAAGACGATCTCCGGCTCGATCTCGCGTCTGCGCAAGGTCGACGAGATCCTTTCCGGCGGCGGCCAGGGCCTCACGAAGAAAGAGCGCCTGATGCTCGCTCGTGAGAAGGAGAAGCTCGAGCGCGCTCTTGGCGGCATCAAGGACATGGGCGGCACGCCCGACCTGATCTTCGTCATCGACACCAACAAGGAGCAACTGGCGATCCAGGAGGCCAAGCGCCTCGGCATCCCGGTGGCTGCCATCGTCGACACGAACTGCGATCCGGACGGCATCACCTTCCCGGTCCCAGCCAATGACGACGCTGGCCGTGCGATTTCGCTCTACTGCGATCTGGTTGCCCGCGCAGCTCTCGATGGCATCTCCCGTGGCGCGGGCGCCATGGGCATCGACATCGGCGAATCCGAGAACCCGATGGCCGAGGAGCTCCCGGCGAACGATACGGCTGTCGCCGCCTATGAAGGCGAGCAGTTCGAGCGTCTGGCTGCCCCACGTGGCGCTCCCGACGATCTGACCAAGCTGAACGGCGTCGGCCCGCAACTCGAGAAGAAGCTGAACGAGGCTGGCATCTTCCACTACTGGCAGCTGGCCGCCATGCAGCCGGGCGATACCGCCCAGCTCGACAAGGATCTGAAGCTGAATGGCCGCCTCGAGCGCGATGGCTGGATCAATCAGGCCCGCTCGATGATCGAAGCGGCTGCTGCGTAAGCCTTACGGTGGCGCAACATGCAGCGCCGCTTGAACGAATGATCGAGCCCGGCGTTCCACGAGCGCCGGGCTCCCTCTATGCGTGAACCTTTGAAAGGAAAAGCCATGGCGAACATTACCGCTGCGATGGTGAAAGAGCTGCGCGAGACGACCAGCGCCGGCATGATGGACTGCAAGGTTGCCCTCGCTGAGACCAATGGCGACATGGAAGCCGCGATCGACTGGCTCCGCAAGAAGGGCCTGTCGAAGGCTGCCAAGAAGGCCGGCCGCGTGGCGGCCGAGGGCCTTGTTGCCGTCGAGTCCTCCGGTCACACCGCCACGATCCTCGAAGTCAACTCCGAGACGGACTTCGTCGCCCGTAACGACCAGTTCCAGGCTTTCGTGCGCGAAGCCGCCAAGATCGGTCTGATGGGCAACGGCACCGTCGAGTCGCTCGAAGCTGCCCACTTCCCTGGTTCGCAGACGACCGTGAGGGACCGCCTGCAGGAGCTCATCGCTACCATCGGCGAGAACATGACCCTGCGCCGGATCGCGAAGCTCGAAGTGCCCAAGGGCGTGATCGCGTCCTACGTCCATAACGCGGTGACCGATGGTCTCGGCAAGATCGGCGTCCTGGTGGCGCTCGAGTCCGAGGGCGATGTGACCGTTCTCGGCACGCTCGGCCGCCAGATCGCCATGCACGTGGCTGCCACCAGCCCGGTCGCCCTCGATGCGTCCGGCGTGGATCAGGCGACCGTCGAGCGCGAGAGCGCCATCCTGCGCGACAAGAACGCCGGAAAGCCGGATCATGTCATGCAGAAGATCATCGAAAGCGGCCTGAAGAGCTACTTCAAGGAGGTCACCCTCCTGGAGCAGCCTTTCGTTCACGATCCTTCGAAGACCGTGACCCAGGTCCTCAAGGAAGCCGAGTCCAAGGCCGGCAAGCCGGTGACCCTCAAGGCCTTCGTCCGCTTTGCCCTCGGCGAGGGTATCGAGAAGGAAGAGGCTCCCGACTTCGCGGCGGAAGTGGCCGCCCAGGCCGGTCTCAAGGCCTAAATCGAACCCAGGCAAACGGCGGCTGAAGAGCCGCCGTTTTCATGAGAGGTTTCGAAAAGAAAGGTCTGACGATGGCAACGTTCCGGCGCATCCTGGTGAAGCTTTCGGGTGAGGCCTTGATGGCTCCCGATGGGTACTGGCTCGACTCTCAGATCCTGTCCTCTCTGGCAGCCGACCTGGCTCAGGCCACCCGCGCCGGATTCGAGATCGCCGTCGTCATCGGTGGCGGCAACATCATCCGCGGGGCCCGCATGAGCGCTGCCGGCTGGATCGACCGCCCCACCGCCGATTCTATGGGCATGCTCGGCACCGTGATGAACTCGCTCGCCATCGAGACGGCCCTGAACGCGGCCGGCGTTCCGGCGCGCACCATGTCGGCAGTCTCCATGCCGACGATCTGCGAGACTTATGCCCGTCAGCCGGCTCTGCACCACCTCGACAAGGGGCAGGTGGTGGTTCTGGCCGGAGGCACCGGCAATCCCTTCTTCACCACCGACACCGCGGCCGTCCTTCGCGCCGCCGAACTGCGCTGCGATGCGGTCCTGAAGGCGACCCAGGTCGATGGCGTCTACTCGGCGGATCCGAAAAAGGACCCTCATGCAATCCGATTCGACCGCCTGACCCATGACGAGGCTATCGCCAGGGATCTGAAGGTCATGGATACGGCGGCGTTTGCCCTGGCTCGCGAGAGCAGGCTCTCGATCGTCGTGGGCTCGGTGCACGCTCCCAGCTCGGTGACCGCTCTTCTTCAGGGGAAAGTGCCCTCCACGGTCGTTGCCCCTTGATCCAAGGGCCTTGATGCTGGACCCTGGGAAGCGTAAGCCCGTTTAAATAGTTCGCGTAAGGACAGAATCTGATGGCCACGACCTTTGATCTCGCCGATGTGAAGCGCCGCATGCAGGGCGCCATCAACGCTTTCAAGAACGACCTGGCTAGCCTGCGGACCGGGCGCGCCTCGCCGAATCTGCTGGACCCCATTCAGGTCGATGCCTATGGCTCCCTGATGCCGATCTCGCAGGTTGCCACCGTCAATGTGCCGGAGCCGCGCCTGCTGAGCGTCCAGGTGTGGGACCGGGGCATGGTATCCGCCGTGGAGAAGGCGATCCGGGAATCGGACCTCGGCCTCAATCCGCAGACCGAGGGCCAGGTGATCCGCCTGCGCATCCCCGAGATGAACGAGCAGCGCCGCAAGGAGATGGTGAAGGTGGCGCATAAATATTCCGAGGAGGCGCGTGTCGCGGTTCGGCACGTCCGCCGCGACGGTCTCGATCTCCTCAAGAAACTTGAGAAGGATAGCGCGATCAGCGAGGATGATGGCAAGCGTCATGCTGATCAGGTTCAGAAGGCCACCGACCAGTTCGTAGCCGAGATCGACAGCCTTCTCGCGACCAAGGAAAAGGAAATCATGCACGTCTGATCGTCAGGCGTGCATCGGGACGGAAATATGAGCGGCGAAGCCAAAAGGTCGGCCCCAAGCTTTGCCTGCAAGGAAGCAGGCGAGGGGATGCCGACCCATGTTGCCATCATCATGGATGGGAACGGCCGTTGGGCCGCTCAGAGAGGGCTGCCCCGCTTCGAAGGGCACCGGCGCGGGGTCGAGGCCATTCGCCGTGCCGTGCGAACGGCAGGCGATCTCGGAATTCGATACCTGACGGTCTACAGTTTCTCGGCTGAAAACTGGCGCCGCCCGGCTCAGGAAGTGTCCGACCTCATGGGGCTGCTCAAGCGTTTCGTGCGCCACGATCTTGCCGAGCTTCATGCCAATAATATCCGGGTCCGGATCATCGGCGAGCGCGAAGGCTTGGCCTCTGACATCCGGTTGCTGCTGGACGAGGCGGAGCAGCTCACCCGGGGCAACACCGGTCTGACTCTGGTCATTGCCTTCAATTATGGCGGGCGCCAGGAGATCGTCAGCGCCATGCGAGCTCTTGCGCGCAGGGTGCAGGAGGGGACGCTCGATCCGGCCGACATCGATATGGATACGGTGGGAGCGGCCCTCGATACTCATGGCATTCCAGATCCGGATCTGGTGATCCGGACTTCGGGCGAGCAGCGGGTATCGAATTTCCTCACTTGGCAGACGGCCTATGCCGAGTTCGTTTTCCTGCCCTGCTTCTGGCCGGATTTCGACGAGGCGACTTTCAGGTCCGCCGTTGACGAATACTGCAGGCGCGATCGCCGTTTCGGTGGTTTGAGCGTCAGGGCAGGCTGACAATGGTCGCAGACCAGGGTTCATCCTTGCCGTCCAGCCCTAAATCAGCCTCATCCAAGGAACTGACGAGACGGATTTTGTCCGCCGTGGTCATGATCGCCTTGGCACTTGTGATGGCCTATTGGGGCGGATGGCCTTTTGCCCTGTTCTGGCTGGCAGCCGGTATCGCCATCATGGTGGAATGGACCGATATGACTGGCATTGAGCCGCGCCGGCTGGTGCAGGCGATCCTGGGCTCCGGCCTTGCCATTCTGACGCTGCTTTTTCTGGCCGATGCAAGCTTTGGCTTGGGCGCGGCGGCCGGTCTCGCCTTTCTCGCGGCCGGCGTCCTCGCCACGAAGGGGGCATCGAACAAGAAATGGGCTACTTCGAGCTTTCTCTATGCGTCGCTGATCGTTCTCGTTCCGCCGATCGTGCGCGACCATCTCGAACTCGGCATCCTAGGGCTGCTTTGGATGTTCGCCGTGGTTTGGGCAACGGATATCGCGGCCTATTTTACGGGCCGCACCTTCGGCGGTCCTAAGCTTTGTCCCTCCATCAGCCCGAAGAAGACCTGGTCCGGGTTCATCGGGGGCGTCGTCGCAGGGGCCTTGGGTGGGGTATTGGTCGCCTGGGCCGGGGAGAAATATGGGTTGAGCCTGCCATTCGGTCTTCTCGGTACAGCTATTATCTCCGTCATCGCTTCCGTCGCGAGCCAGATCGGAGATCTCGGCGAGTCGGCTCTCAAGCGCCATTGCAACGTCAAGGATTCGAGCCATCTCATCCCAGGGCATGGTGGCGTGATGGATCGCCTGGATGGCTTCTGGGCCGTATGCCTCATCGTTGCGGCCGTTCTTCTGACCATTCATTTCACCGCATAGGCATTGATGACCCGTTCTCTCACGATTCTTGGAGCCACCGGATCGATCGGCCGCTCGACGGCCGATGTCGTTCTGGCTCACCGAGATGAGTTTCGTGTCGAAGCTGTCGTTGGTGGGCGCGATGCCACGGCTCTGGCGAAAGTCGCCCGGCGACTTGGAGCCAAGTTCGCGGCTCTGGCCGATGAGCGTGAGGGCGAGGCGTTAAAGCAGGCCTTGTCCGGAACCGGGATTGGGAACGGCGCGGGCCACTCTGCTGTTCTCGAGGCTGTTGAGCATGATGCTGACACCGTGCTTGCCGCAATCAGCGGGACCGCCGGATTGGCTCCGACCCATGCGGCCCTGAAGCCCGGCAGGCGGATTGCCCTTGCCAACAAGGAAAGCCTTGTTTGTGCCGGCAGCGCTTTCATGGCCGATGCCCGCCGTCTCGGCGTCGAGATCATGCCAGTGGATTCCGAGCATAACGCTCTGGATCATGCTCTCGCGGCAGGCCTCAACAGGGATGTGGAAAAGGCGGTGATAACCGCATCCGGTGGTCCCTTCCGCACCTGGGCCCGGGAACGCATAGCAAAAGCCAATACCAAGGAGGCCTCGGCTCATCCAGTCTGGTCCATGGGATCGAAGATCAACATCGACTCGGCCACTTTGATGAACAAGGGGCTCGAGCTGATCGAGGCCCATCACCTGTTCGACCTCGAGGTGGAACGTCTCGATGTGCTGGTTCATCCGGAGGCGATCGTCCATGGACTCGTTCAGTGGAGCGATGGCGCCGTAACGTCCGGTCTCGCCCTGCCGGATATGAAGGTTCCGATCGCCAATGCCCTGCGAAATCAGGGGCGCCTTAAGATGAATCTACCCCGTCTCGATCTCGCCGCGATTGGCCGATTAAGCTTCGAGCGACCTGACGAGGAGCGGTTCCCGTGCCTATCTCTGGCCAAGGCAGTGCTCAAGGCCGGAGGGGCTATGCCTACGATCCTGAATGCGGCCAATGAGATTGCTGTCGAGGCCTTTATGGCAGACCGGATTAAGTTTTACGATATTTCAGAGTTAGTTGAGAGCATTTGCTCGACTTTCTCGGGAAGAAACAATCCGGCGCCTGCAACCGTAGCGGATGCCCTTGGCATCGATCATGAGGCCCGACAGGCGGCACGGCGACTCATTCCGGTCTATGCTGAAGCGACGCGGCTCTAAAGAGCGCGAAAGGGACAACGATGGACTTTCTCACAACGATCAGTGGTGCAACAGGCTCCCTGTTCTTGACCCTGATCTCCTTCCTTGTGGTTCTCACGGTCGTCGTGTTCATCCACGAGTTCGGCCATTTTTGGGTTGGACGGCTCTGCGGGGTCGGTGTGACGGCCTTTTCCGTCGGCTTCGGGCGCGAACTGATCGGCTGGACCGACAGGAAAGGAACCCGCTGGAAGATCTCTGCGATTCCCCTCGGCGGTTACGTTAAATTCGTCGGAGATCTCAACGCCGCGAGCGTTCCAGACCACGATCAGCTCGATCGTATGCCGTTAGATCAGCGGGCGATCAGTTTTCCCCACCAGAATGTGGCCAAGCGTGCCGCTATTGTCGCTGCGGGTCCCATCGCCAATTTCATCCTGGCCATCGCGATCTTCGCGGGCTTCAACTACTTCAACGGGCGACAGGTTCTCGAGCCGCGGATCGAGGCGGTCCAACCTGGCAGCGCGGCCGAGAAGGCGGGCTTTCAGTCTAAGGACCTGATTCTGACGGTTGACGGCCGCCAGATCCAGACTTTCGCCGACATGCAGCTCATCGTGAGCTCCAGCGCCGGTGAACCCCTGAATTTCACAGTCGAGCGCAACGGCCAAGCTGTTGCCCTTACGGCAACGCCGAACTTCGTCGAGAGGACCAGCCCCTTCGGCAAGCAGCGCATCGGGCTTCTTGGGGTCGAAGCATCGAGGGACCCGTCTGCGATCAAGCGTCTGACCTATACCCCTTGGGGAGCCGTCAAGGCCGCCGTGGTCGAAACCTGGAACCTCGTCGACCGGACCCTCAACTTCATCCGGCGCTTGGTGATGGGCTGGGAATCGGCCGATCAGCTCTCAGGTCCCATCGGAATTGCCCGGGCCTCGGGGACTGCTTTCGACGTTGGAGGGGTCTATAGCCTGGTCAGTCTAATCGGTTTCATGTCGGTCTCGATCGGTCTCATTAACCTTTTTCCCATTCCGTTGCTGGATGGCGGCCATCTTCTGTTCTATGCCATTGAGGCGGTTCGCGGGCACCCCTTGAGCGAGAAAGCCCAGGAAATCGGCTTTAGAATCGGATTTGCCCTGGTGGCGATGCTCATGCTTTTCGCCACTTGGAATGATCTTGTTCACCTTGGCACCAGTTTTCTGGATCAGGGATCGTGACAAGGACGCCACGCTATTTAAAAATTGGTACTCTGTTGTGGATGTGCCGTTTGCAATAGCGGCGAAAGTTTGTACAAGCGGACCACACAGATAAGGTTGGGGGCACTCGTCTCCAACCTGCGGGGCCTTCCTCGCTAGGGACAGAATATAAAGAACGGGCCAGTTGATGATGTCGACGACCACTCCTCGCCGGAAAAAGCCGGCCACGACCGCCATTGTCGCGATCAGCGCGCTGATGGCCGGGATTACTGCCGCGGAGAGCGCCTTCGCGCAGCAGGTAGTCCCGGGGAATCGCCGCGCTTCGGCTGCACAGGGCCCCGTCGTCAACCGGGTGGTGATCGAAGGTAACAAGAGGGTTGAGAAGGCCCTGATCGAGGATCAGCTACAGGCTCGGGCCCGTGCGCCTTACAACCAAGCTGCCGTGGATGCCGACGTCCAGCGAATCCTCGAGGTCTATCGCCGCTCGGGTCGCGGTCTTGCCCAGGTGACCCCCCGTCTGGTCGATCTGCCCAACGGCACGGTCGACGTGGTCTACACCATCAACGAGGGTGACAAGACCGGCGTCGAGGAAATCCGCTTCGTTGGAAACAATCAGGTTTCGTCCAGCCGCCTGCGTGGCATCATGCAGACCACCGAGACGAATCTCCTGAGTTTCCTCAAGAGCACCGACGTTTATGATCCGGACCGGCTCTCGAACGATCTGGACCTCATCCGCCGGTACTACCTGAAGAACGGCTATGCCGACTACCGTCTCGTCTCCAGTGACGTTCAGTTCGACCCGAACGAAGGCGGCTACGTCATCACCATCACCGTGGACGAGGGTGAGCAGTACCGGTTCGGCAGCGTGAGCGTCGATCCCCGTCTCGGCGGCGTCGATGCGGAGGCTATCCGCAGGGGAATCACGACCTCGGAAGGTTCGATCTACAACGCCGAAGCCGTCGAGAAGTCGGTTCAGGCGCTGACTAGCAATGTCGGGCGCCAGGGCAATCCGTTCGCTCAGGTGCGTCCGGTCGGCACGCGCGATCCTTCGACCCGCACGGTCAACCTCGCCTATGTGGTCGAGGAAGGGCCTCGGATCTACATCGAGCGCATCAACGTGCGCGGCAACAGCCGTACCCGCGACTACGTGATCCGTCGCGAGTTCGAACTCGGCGAGGGCGATGCCTACAATCAGGTGCTCGTCGACCGCGCCGAGCGTCGCCTGAACAACCTCGGGTATTTCAAGCGCGTCCGTATCTCCAACGAGCCCGGTTCGTCGGCCGACCGCGTGGTCGTGAACGTGGATGTGGAAGATCAGTCCACCGGTTCGTTCGCCATCTCGGGCGGCTACTCGACGGCCGATGGCTTCATCGGTGAAGTCTCCGTAACCGAAACCAACTTCCTCGGCCGCGGCCAGTTCGTCCGTCTTGCCGGCCAGCTCGGCCAGCGAGCTCACGGCGTCGACTTCTCGTTCACGGAGCCGTACTTCCTCGGCTACCGGATGTCGGCCGGTATCGATCTGTTCTCGAAGTTCAGCGACCAGACCCGGTATTCCCGTTACGAGAACCGCATGACCGGCGGTACGCTGCGCCTCGGCCTTCCGATGACGGAAGAGTTCACGATCACCGCACGTTACTCGCTCTATCAGCAGTCGCTGGATATCCCGAACGACACCGATCAGCCCTTCAACGACTGCTCGGCTCCGATCCCGGGCTACACGCAGCTGAACGCCAATGGGACCCCGAACCGCCAGTTTTGTGAAGGCAACGGTGAAGCTTCCTTGGCAATCAAGGAATCGCAGGGCGATACCATTACCTCGCTGGCAGGCCTGACATTCAACTACAACACGCTCGACAGCGTCCGTGAGCCGCGTAATGGCTTCTATGCTGAAGTGAAGACGGACTTCGCTGGTCTCGGCGGCGACTCCCGCTACTTCCGTGTGACAGGCGACGCTCGCTACTACCGCGAGTTCTTTGAGGACGTGGTCGGTATCGCTCGTCTCCAGGGCGGTCACATCATGGGCTTCAACGGCGGCGACGATGATGGCAATAACGGCGATCTGCGCATCGTCGACCACTTCTTCATGGGGCCGTCTCTGGTCCGCGGCTTCGCGCCGAACGGCATTGGCCCACGCGATATCTCGAGCCTCGACAGCCGTGCCAACGCCATCGGCGGCACCACCTATTTCGGCGGTACGCTTGAAGTGCAGTTCCCGATCTGGGGTCTGCCACGTGAGCTGGGCCTGAAGGGCGCTGTCTTCGCCGATGCCGGTACGTTGTTTGGCTACGAAGGTCCGACAACCTTTAACGGGAGCGGCAGCATTCTAGACCCCGTCAACGGCTGCGCGCAGGTTAATAACGAGCCGCAGAACTGCATCGAGGTTCTCGACAGCGAGAAGATCCGCTCCTCCGTCGGCGCCTCCATCTTGTGGACCTCGCCGCTGGGTCCGATCCGTTTCGACTACGCATTTGCGCTCTCAAAGGAAGAGGGCGTTTGGAGAGATGGAACTCGGGTCGGCGCCGACCGCACTCAGGCCTTCCGCTTCTCCGGCGGAACACGCTTCTAATCGGGGAGGGCGCCGGTGGGCGCCCTCACTTATTATTCATGACAGAATCCAATTTTTTTCCGCAAAGCCGGACGCTGAATCTGCGTCAGGTGGCGGAGATGGCAAATGCGACTCTCCGCGACGGCACCGACGGGGAGTTTTTGCTTAGGGGCGTCGCTCCTCTGGAAAGTGCAGGCCCGGGCGATCTCGCCTATATGGACAACCCGGCCTATGTGGGCGCCTTGGCCGCAACGCGGGCTGGGGCTTGTCTTGTGACGCCGCGCTACGCCGCGAAGGTGCCTTCCCAGACTGTCGCCATCGTGACGCCGCAGGCTTATCGCGTATTCGCGCAGGTGCTTGGGATCCTGTTCCCCTCTGCAATGCGCCCGGAATCGTCCTTTGCGTCGACGGGAACCTCGCCCGGCTCCTTCGTTCATCCGTCTGCGCGGCTGGAGCACGGGGTCCGGGTCGATCCGGGAGCCGTCATTGGTCCTCACGCTGAGATCGGCTCGGGAACACTGATCGGGGCACATTCCGTGATCGGCCCGCAGGTGAAGATCGGGCGCGACTGCTCCATCTCGGCCAATGTGACCGTGTCTCACGCCTTCCTCGGCAACCGGGTCATTCTTCATCCGGGCGTGCGCATCGGGCAGGACGGCTTCGGCTTTGCGATGGGGCCGCAGGGGCACCTCAAGGTGCCGCAGGTCGGCCGAGTCATCATTCAGGACGACGTGGAAATCGGCGCCAATACGACCGTGGACCGGGGTGCCAGCCGCGATACCGTGATCGGCGAGGGTACGAAGATCGATAACCTCGTCCAGATTGCCCATAACGTGGTGATCGGGCGCCATTGCGTAATTGTCGCGCAGGTCGGCATCGCCGGCTCCACGACGATCGAGGATTATGTGGCTCTCGGCGGACAGGTCGCCGTGAAGGGCCATGTGAGGATCGGCATGGGCGCTCAGATTGCGGCGACCAGCGGCGTCAACGGGGATGTTCCCCCCGGCGCCCGCTGGGGCGGCATTCCCGCTCGTCCCATGCGCGAATGGTTCCGTGAGATCACGGCTCTGAAAAAGCTTGCATCCCAGGGCGATTCCGCCAAAGACGACGATGCGTCTTCATAATGTTCGTTGAAGGCATCCACTACCGCCTGGAGTTCACGTCATGTCCGAAGCGCCCACCACGCTTCAAACCGCCGATATCATGGAGATCCTGGAGCTGCTACCGCACCGGTATCCCTTCCTGCTGGTCGACAAGATCATCGAGATCGACGGCGACAATTCGTGCATCGGCATCAAGAACGTCACCTTCAATGAGCCACAATTCACGGGCCATTTTCCCTCCCGCCCAATCTTTCCGGGAGTTTTCCTGATTGAGGCGATGGCTCAGACGGCCGGCGCCATCTGCGTCAAGGCGAAGATTGCACAGCAGGCCAAGCCGAAGCAGGTATTTTTCATGACGATTGACAAGGTGAAGTTCCGCAAGCCTGTGGAGCCTGGCGACAGGGTCGAGTTCCACATGCGTAAGCTGAACAATCGCCGCAACATGTGGTGGTACAAGGGCGAGGCAAAGGTCGACGGCACGCTCGTCTGCGAAGCCGAAGTCAGTGCCATGCTGGTACTCGAATAATGGAAACTGTGATTCATCCGACCGCCATCATCGAGGATGGCGCGAAGATCGGCCCGGGTGTGAAAATCGGTCCCTTCTGCACCGTCGGTCCCGAGGTCGCGTTGGGCGAGGGTTGTCAGCTCATGAGCCATGTGGCTCTGGCCGGGCGGACGACGGTCGGCCCTCGGACGCGCATCTTTCCCTTCGCCTCCATCGGCCATATCCCGCAGGACTTGAAATACAAGGGCGAGGCCTCGACGCTTGAGATCGGCGCTGATTGCATGATCCGCGAAGGCGTGACCATGAACCCCGGTACCGAAGGCGGTGGTCTGCGCACGGTCATCGGTGACCGCTGCGCCTTCCTGGCCAACTCCCATGTCGGTCACGACACCAAGGTCGGCAACGACTGCATTCTCTCGAACAACGTGATGCTAGCAGGCCATGTCACGGTGGGCGACTTCGTCATCTTCGGCGGCGGTTCTGCCGTCATCCAGTTCGCCCGCGTCGGCTCCCACGCTTTCGTAGGGGGCATGTCGGGCCTGGAGAACGATCTCATTCCCTATGGCATGGCCATGGGCAACCGGGCGCATCTGGCGGGCCTCAATATCATCGGTCTGCGCCGCCGCGGCTTCACCCGTGAGCAGATCCACGACATCCGCCGCGCCTATCGCCTGCTGTTCGCGGATGAAGGCACCCTGTCCGAGCGGGTCGAGGACGTGGCCGGCGAGTTCGACGATCACCCCTTCGTGCACGAGATCCTCGACTTCATCCGTGAGGGCAAGGAGCGCGCGATCTGCACGCCGCGGGACCCCGTCAATTCGGTCGCCTGATGCCCGCAGGCCCAATCGCGGTTCTCGCCGGGGCCGGGCAGCTTCCCATCCAACTCGTGAACCATCTCGAGCGGACGGGACAGGAGGTGCGTGTACTGGCATTCCGCGGCTTTGCCGAAGTCGAACTACAGTGCCGCGCTGATGCCACCGTCGATCTTCTCGACCTCAAGACCATCATGAGCACCTTGGAGGGATGGCGGCCGCAGGCCGTCTCCCTCGTCGGCGCCGTGCGCCGTCCCGGCTTTTCCGCGCTTCTCAGCGCCTATTCACTGTTGCGAAACATGCACGAAGTGAAGGAGGTGATCACCCGCGGGGACGATCAGGTGCTGCGCGGGGCCGTGATGCTGCTTGAGGAGCGGGGGCACCGGGTCGTCGGCGCCCATGAGCTTGCTCCCGATCTCGTTGCCTCCCAATCCTTGATCGGGAAGCTGACACCCAATGCGGATGACTGCGAGACGATCGGGTTCGGCCTCGATCTCCTCAAGTCTCTCTCCGACTTCGATATCGGCCAAGGCGCGGTCATTGCGCGCCGGCATGTCCTTGCGATCGAGGGGCCGGAGGGCACCGACCGGATGATGCGGCGGGTGATGAAAATGCGCCAGTCCTGGTTCGGCCTTCGTCGGCGGGAGGAGGGCGGGGTGCTGATCAAGGCTGCAAAACGCGGCCAGGATCTCAGGGTCGACATGCCGACCATTGGGCCCCGCACCGTTATGGAGGCGGCCAAGGCAGGGCTTTCCGGGATCGCCATCGGCGCAGGCTCCACCTTCGTGCTGGAACAGGAGAAAACCCTGCGCACAGCTGACCGTCTCGGCCTGTTTCTCATCGCCGTCGACCTGCCCTGGATGGAGAGTTCCCGTGGCTGAGGACAAGCCTCTGACGATCTGGATCGTATCGGGTGAGGAATCGGGCGATCAGCTCGGTGCGAAACTGATGCGATCCCTGAAGGCAAGGTTCGGAGGCGAGCGCCTGCGCTTCGGCGGTGTTGGCGGGCATGCCATGGGGAAGGAAGGGCTGAAAAGCCTGTTTCCTCTCGAGGAAATCGCCGTCATGGGTTTTTCCGCAGTCATCGCGCGGCTGCCCTCGATTTTGAAGCGCATCCGGTTCACTGCCGATGCGGCTGTTGCGGCAAACCCGGACATGCTCATCATCATCGACAGCCCGGACTTCACGCACCGGGTTGCCAAGGCAGTCCGGCAACGGGCGCCTCAAATCCCTATCATCGATTATGTCAGCCCCTCGGTTTGGGCCTGGCGACCCGGCCGCGCGTCGAAGATGCGGGCTTACGTGGATCACCTGTTGGCGCTGCTGCCCTTCGAGCCTGCCGCCCACAGGCGTCTGGGCGGTCCACCAACTACCTATGTCGGTCACCCGCTGATCGAGCGTCTCGCGGAGATCAGGCCCGCGCCTAGTGAGCGGGGGAGTGCTGATCCCGGGCCCATCGAATTGCTGGTTCTGCCGGGCAGCCGTCGCTTGGAGGTAAGCCGCCTCATGGAGCCCTTCGGTGAGGCTCTAACGCTCCTGAGGAAGCGTTCGCCACGTCCCTTCGAGGTCACGATCCCGGCGGTCCCGCACCTCGCCCAGGAGATCAGGAAGCGAGCGGAATCCTGGAGCGTGAAACCGAGAATCGTCGAGGGAGAAGCCGCCAAATGGGCTGCTTTTCGCAAAGCGGATATGGCGCTCGCGGCCTCCGGCACCGTGACTCTGGAACTCGGGCTCTCTGGCGTGCCGATGGTTGTCGCCTACCGGGTCTCGAAAATCGAGGAGGTGCTGAAATATCTCATCAAGGCCCCCTCCATCGTGCTGACCAACTTGGTGCTTGGCGAAAACGTCATTCCTGAGCTGATCCAATGGGATTGCACACCTGAAAAGCTCGTCGATGCGCTCCTTCCGCTCCTCAGCGACAGCCCTGAACGACGAAAACAGATCGAAGCCTTCAGCAAGCTCGATGAAATCATGAAGATCGGCAATGAGGATCCAAGCGAGCGGGCGGCGAGAATCGTGGAAGAAGTGCTGACCTGCAGAGGAAAAGCATAGGCGGCTCTCCCGCGTCTCATCCCCGACAGCCCTGGGCCGGGAAAGGAACCACCAACAGACTCAGCGCTATGGATGCCCTTCTTCTCCGCTGACGCTCGGGCCGGGAGTGACACGCATTCAATAAGCAGCACCAATGAAAAAGGGGCCTTTCGGCCCCTTTCCAATTCCAGCGTTTCCGATTGTCTCACCCGCGTTGGGCGACCGTGACGTAGTCGCGCTCCGGCGAGCCGGTATAGAGCTGGCGCGGGCGGCCGATGCGCTGGGACGGATCCTCGATCATCTCGCTCCACTGGGCGATCCAGCCGACCGTGCGGGCCAGCGCGAACAACACCGTGAACATGGAGGTGGGGAAGCCCATCGCCTTGAGGGTGATGCCCGAATAGAAGTCGATGTTCGGGTAAAGCTTCTTCTCGACGAAGTACTCGTCCTTGAGCGCGATCTGCTCGAGTTCCACGGCCACGTCGAGGAGCGGGTCGTCCTTGATGCCGAGTTCGTTGAGCACCTCGTGGGTGGTCTTCTGCATGATGCGCGCGCGCGGGTCGTAGTTCTTGTAGACCCGGTGACCGAAGCCCATGAGGCGGAACGGATCGTTCTTGTCCTTCGCCTTGGCGATGTATTCGGGAATGCGATCCGGCGTGCCGATCTCTTCGAGCATCTTCAGAGCCGCCTCGTTGGCGCCGCCATGGGCGGGACCCCACAGGCAGGCGATGCCGGCCGCAATGCAGGCGAAAGGATTGGCGCCCGACGAGCCGGCGAGGCGCACGGTCGACGTGGAGGCATTCTGCTCGTGATCGGCGTGCAGGATGAAGATCCGGTCCAGCGCACGCGAGAGCACCGGATTGACCTTGTATTCCTCAGCCGGAACCGCAAAGCACATGCGCAGGAAGTTGGAGGTGTAGTCCAGCTCGTTCTGCGGATACACGAAGGGCTGGCCGATCGAGTACTTGTAGGCCATGGCAGCCAGCGTCGGCATCTTCGCGATCATGCGCATGGACGCAATCATGCGCTGATGAGGATCCGAGATGTCGGTGGAGTCGTGATAAAAGGCCGACAGGGCGCCCACGCAGGCGACCATGATCGCCATCGGGTGCGCATCGCGACGGAAGCCGGTGAAGAACCGGTTCATCTGGTCGTGCACCATCGTGTGGCGCGTGACGCGATAGTCGAAATCGGCCTTCTGGGCGGCGGTCGGCAACTCTCCGTAGAGCAGCAGATAGCAGGTCTCAAGGAAGTCGCCGTGCTCGGCGAGCTGATCGATCGGATAGCCACGATAAAGCAGAATGCCCTTGTCGCCGTCGATATAGGTGATCTTCGACTCGGTGGCCGCCGTCGAGGTGAAGCCGGGATCGTAGGTGAACATCCCGGTCTGACCGTAGAGCTTCGAGATGTCGATGACGCTCGGGCCGATGGTGCCATCTTTGACCGGCAGTTCCACGGACTTGTTGTCGACGGTGACTGTGCTGGAGTTGGAACTCATGCGTCATGGCCCTTTCAAAAAGGAGGCCGGGCAGAACCTAGAGCAACCTGTGAAACGGAGAAGGTCTCCGGGGCTGCCGAACCGAGGTTTGCCGGTCGGTCGGTAGGATAATGGCGCCTTCGGTAGCTTATCCGTGGGGACGGAGCAAGCAGGTCTAAAGGCGAGATGCGCCTGCTATGCAGCAGGCGCATCTTTGGTTTGGTCCCTCAAGCGCAACAGGGTTTCGTCTTTGCCGAGGACAGCCATGACGTCGAAGAGTCCGGGCGAGGTCGCCCGCCCCGTCAAGGCTGCTCTCAGGGGCTGTGCCACCTGACCGAGCTTCGCTCCGATTGCTTCAGCGTGCTCACGCACGACAGCCTCCACGCTCTGGGCCGACCAGTCGGAAAGGGCTTCGAGCTTCTCGGCAACACCGACGAGGCGCGAACGGCCGTCCGCCAGCAGGCTTGCCGCCTTCTCGTCGAGATGCAGCGGACGCTGGGCATAGAGGTAGTAGGCGCTGTCGAGCAGCTCCACGAGGGTTTTCGCACGCTCCTTCAGGCCGGGCATGGCGGCGATCAGCTTCTGGCGCAGAGCCGGCTTGAGGGTCCGTCCCAGATGGTGCTCATCCTTGTCCAGCTCCGGCAGCAGATCCTCGAGCGCCTGCACCAGCTGCTCGTCATCGGCTTGGCGCATGTAATGCCCATTGAGGTTTTCGAGCTTGGCGAAATCGAAGCGCGCTGGCGAACGACCAATGCTGCCGAGATCGAAGGCGTCGATCATCTCCTGGGTGGAGAAGATTTCCTGATCGCCGTGACTCCAGCCGAGGCGCACGAGATAATTGCGCAGGGCCTCAGGCAGGTAGCCCATGCTGCGATAGGCCTCGACACCGAGCGCACCGTGACGCTTGGACAATTTGGCACCGTCAGGACCATGGATAAGCGGAATATGGGCCATCTTCGGCACACCCCAACCGAGCGCTTGATAGATCTGCGTCTGGCGTGCCGCGTTGGTGAGATGGTCGTCGCCACGGATGACATGGGTCACGTCCATATCATGATCATCCACCACGACCGCGAGCATGTAGGTGGGCGTCCCGTCCGAGCGCAGGAGGACGAGGTCGTCGAGATCCTTGTTCTGCCAGACGACGCGGCCTTGCACCTCGTCTTCGACGACCGTCTCGCCCTCCGTCGGGGCCTTGAGGCGAATGACAGGCTTTACGCCCTCCGGAGCCTCGGATGGATCCCGGTCGCGCCAGCGGCCGTCATAGCGCAAAGGGCGGCCCTCTTTGCGGGCGGTCTCGCGCATCTCTTCCAGCTCTTGCTGACTGGCATAGCAGTAATAGGCACGGCCTTTCGCCAGAAGGCTCTCGGCAACCTCGCGATGTCGGGCGGCGCGGGAGAACTGATAGACCACGTCCCTGTCCCAATCGAGGCCGAGCCACTTTATGCCATCGAGGATCGCGGCAATGGCGGCATCCGTGGAGCGTTCCCGGTCGGTATCCTCGATGCGCAACAGCATCTTGCCTCCATGCCGCTTGGCATAGAGCCAGTTAAACAGGGCCGTGCGTCCCCCTCCGATATGCAGGAAACCGGTGGGAGAGGGAGCGAAGCGGGTGACGACGGTCATCGCAGAAAACCTTGACTTGAAAACCTGGGGGCATGCGGCCTGTCTCATCCGCAAGCGTCATCCGACTCAATCCACAGGGCGGTTTGGGCCGGAGCGTGCGGTCGTCTAGCATGCAACCGCACCCGCGTTAAGCCGAAGCCACGATGGAAGACAACCACGAAAAGCCCCACCGGATCCCGCGCAGCTCTGCGCAGGTCGCGGCGCTGCCACGGTCCTGGGGCTCTCCTATCGAATGGAGCTTCCTCGACGGTCGCGGCTGGCTCCTGAAGAACATTGCTCGGGAGATCGAGCAGCGCCGGCTTTTCCCCTGGGTCGCGGTCCTCTTCGGGATCGGCATCATCCTGTTCTTCCAGGCCGATGGTCAGCCGGCCCTCTGGGCACCCGTTGGAGCCTTTGCACTTTTCGGTGCCGCCGCGATCGCCTTCCGCTGGAACTCTTATGTTCAAATGCAAGCGGCACGGCCACGACTGTTCATCCCGCCAATCATGGCTGGTCCCGCATCGTGGAGCTCATGCGCAATGTAGGAGACAGGGCCTCAAGACGACGGTTTGCAAA
>NZ_VOSK01000599.1 GCF_009296175.1 Microvirga tunisiensis
GTCCTGCGACGTACCGATCGCTGTTCATCGTGAAGTCCGCTCCAAAGTTAGCACGCAGCGGCGGTATGCCGAAGGTTCGCTCTGAGGTGGAGGCTGTGAGGAGACGCGCTGATTGGCGCGATCTGATCATCCGGTGCGAAGTGAGCAGGCAGACTGCGATGTGCCCCTCGAGCTCTGATCCAAGGCGAGTAGCAACATGTGGCGCGGCCCGGAAGCTGACCGAATGTCTGCTCAAGAAGGGAAGCCGGGACGTTCCTGAGGGGCCGAGAATTCCCTGGGTTGAACCCGAGCAGACATTCCATGGCCAGCGCTGCCCCTCAGTCTGGCACGATCGATATCTCCCAATCGGCTTGTTCCGAGCCGCGCATTGACCCGTGCTAGAGCCATCGTTACATTGAGGCCATGATCAGTTTCGCTCAGATGCTGCGACTTCGCCTCCCGGTCGTCACGACGGCCGGGCCTTTCGTCGTTTTCGCGAAGTAAACTGGGCGACGCTCCTCTCGCGCGTTCGCCCGAACGCAGAGAGTTGAGCCATGAAAGCCGACTTCTACTGTGCCGTGATGTTCCCGTACCCGTCCGCGGCGGGGCTGCATCTGGGCCACTACTACAACTACGCCATCATCGATTCCTACTGCCGCTGGCTGAGGCACCGCGGCACGACCGTCTTCCAGCCCTTCGGCTACGACGCCTTCGGGCTGCCGGCCGAGAACTACGCCCGCAAGGTCGGACGCGACCCGGCTGATGTGACCTACGAGAACATCGAGCAGTTCAGGCGACAGACGGATCGCATGAACACCTGCTTCGAGGAGCGCCTGATCACCTGTGGCCCTTCCTACGTGAAGTGGACGCAATGGTTGTTCACGCGCTTGCACGAGCGCGGGATGGCCTACAAGGCCTGGGGCGAGGTGAACTGGTGCCCGTCCTGCGAGACGGTGCTGGCGAACGAGCAGATCATCGACGGACACTGCGAACGCTGCGGCAGCGCGGTCGAGCGTCGGGACATGAACCAATGGTACTTCCGGATCACGGACTACCGGGACCGCCTGATCGCCAACCTGGACAGGATCGACATGCCGGAGTCCACGAAGCGGATGCAGCGGGCGTGGCTGGCCGAGCTGAGAGATTGGTGCGTCTCGCGGCAGCGGACATGGGGCTGCCCGATTCCGGTCGAGGGTGAGACGGACACCCTGGATACGTTTGTCGACTCCTCGTTCTACTACCTGCGCTACCTGACCGACAGCGACACCGAGTTCCTGCCGGAGGGCTGCTACCAGCCTGTCGACCTGTACGTGGGCGGGGCTGAGCACGCGTGCATGCACCTGATCTACACGCGGTTCATCCATATGGTGCTGTTCGACATGGGCATCGTCCCGCAGGAGGAGCCGTTCAGAAAGGTGATCCACCAGGGCGTCATCAGGAAGGACGGAGCCAAGATGTCGAAGTCGAAGGGGAACGCCGTCAGTCCCGATGACTATGATCCCGACGAGCTGAGATTGTATCTGATGTTCATCGGTCCCTACTCCGAGGGCGGAGAGTGGTCGGACGAGCACATCATCGGGCAACGCAGGTTCCTGTCACGGATGCGGCGGTGGCTGGAGAGCCGGGGATCCGACAGAATCGACCTGTCGGCCTCCGAGGACCAAGTGGACCGAGACGTGCGCGCCTTCAAGTTCAACAAGGTCGTCAGCGGGTTCATGGAGTTCTACAACCGTCACAAGCACGTGAGACCGGACGAGGACACGCCCCGACGGATCGAGGCGCTGCTGCGTGTCTTTGCACCGGGATTTCGAGCAGGCACTCAGTCGGCGAGAGGCGGATGCTGCTCGCGGCCTGATCCCTGTGGACGATCCCGATCACCATAGGGATGGGCGGCTCGCGGTAGCCGCCGGCTCCCCCAATCGGGCCAAGCCTGGCGGCTTCGACGGGAAGGTTCCAGCTCTTCCCACGGGCTAGCCCTGCTTCTAGGCTTCCTGTCCCACTGCACAGGGGCTGCAAAGGATCACGAGATGTCTGCTTCGGAACTCGACATCGTCAGACGCGCCTACGCCCGCCAGATGGTCGGGCTGCTCGGCATCATGAGCGAGCGCCTGGAGAACGCGTTCGCGGCCGTTCCCCGTGAGAGCTTCCTCGGCCTCGAGCCCTGGCACGTCCAGCAGGGTTCGAGCGGATACGTGGCATTGCCCTCCAATGACCCAGTCTACGCGTACCAGGACGTGCTGTTCGCCCTCAAGCAGGAGCGGGGCGTGAACAACGGCAGCCCCTCCCTGCATGCGCGGATGATGCACGCGCTCGACCCGGCCGTGGGGAGCACGATTGCGCATATCGGCGCCGGCACGGGCTACTACAGCGCCATCCTGGCCGAACTGGTCGGTTCCTCAGGCCAGGTGACCGCGGTCGAGTACGATCCGGCTTTGGCCGAGCAGGCACGGG
>NZ_VOSK01000600.1 GCF_009296175.1 Microvirga tunisiensis
ATCTCGCCCGGGCGGAGTTCGCAACGCTGCGGTTGCGCCTGCTCAAGATCGCCGTGCGGGTGCAGGAAACCACCAGCCGCATCCGACTGGCCTTTGCCTCGTGCTGTCCGGAAGCGGATCTCGTCCGCCGTCTTGCGAGCGCTCTGGCACCCCAGCCCCGGGCGGCCTCGCCCTGAGCGCCGGGGCTGCCATCGCCCCGGTCATCCCATCCCGTCCCTGCCAACGCGTTCCCCACGTTCCAGACCTTGCCGCGGTGAAAGAAACGCAGCGGATCGGCACGCCCGCGCTACCAAATAGGCCCCGAAACAAACTCTGGTGAATAGGAACGGTTAGTGATGATATTTTGGTTCGGACTGTTTCAGACAGTTTCTCATGACGAAGTTCACCCATTCCCGGTCTGTGCCCAAAGGTATGCAGGTCACCTATGAGACCATCACGGTTCTGACGGACGCCTTCTGCCGAGAGCACCTGAACGACGAATACCTCGAACTGGCGCGGGACATGGCGGCAGCCTTGTGCCGGAAGCGACCAAGCCCGGTTGCCTCAGGGCAGCCCCGCACTTGGGCATGCGGCATCATCTATTCCCTTGGCCAGACGAACTACCTTTCAGACAGATCCTTCAAACCGTTCATGACCATGGCCGACGTATGTGCTGGCTTTCGGGTCGGCCAGAGTACGGCCAGTGCTAAAGCGCAGGCCATTTCACGGGCACTCAAAATCAGCCCGCTCAATCCCGAATGGTCCTTGCCGAGCCTGATAGAGAGGAATCCATTAGTTTGGATGGCCGAGGTCAATGGCTTCCTTGTGGACCTGCGTGAAATGCCGCGTGAAGTTCAGGAAATCGCTTTTGAGAAGGGCATGATCCCGTTCATCCCTGCCGACCGTGAATGAGGTTCGACTGTGTTGAGGTCTGATCGTTCGCTTGTAGTCCTGGCTCTGAGATTCACAGGCCATACAGTGTACTCAAATGGATCGGACCACGGCACTCAAGGGACTGACAGGAAGAATTCAATGGGGACAGTCGCAGGGAATTATTGAGCTACTTGAGTTCGAAAAATATTGATCTCTTAAGAATTACACGTTATAAAGTAACAATAATTCAACTATGAGCTTTTCAGTCGTATGATTTCAATAAAGAAGCCGACCCTTCCGAAGAAGCGTGTCGGGATTGTCTACCCCATCGTTCCAGGTTCCCGAGAGAGCAAGCGAGAGATGTGGCCGCTGTGCGATCAACCGCTCATGAATGTCGCAAAGATCCAGTACGGCACCCGCTGGCACAAATTGCTTTGGAAGTGCTCTCAGACAACGATTATACAGCGTTTCTGTGGGTCTAAGTTCAATGAAGTCGCAACAGAATTGCTGCGCCAGCCCTCGACTATCTTGATGAAGGGGCCTCTCCAAACGAACTTGGAAATCTATGGAGACGCCTTCATGTTGGTGCAAACCAAGCTTCTACCGTATGTTAAGATTGATAGAACCGTTACCGCTTGTGATGTCATGGACACCGCTGACGCTCTGATCAAAGGTAAGTGGTGGATAACATACTGTAAGAACGATCTCATTCTTGTTTTCGAAAATGAGGGCGACCTCGTTGGCGCAAAGATTGCTGCTGGCTGAGCAAGCAGTCGCCGAGCGCCATCGTGAGGACGAGGACATGGACGAGATCATGGCCATCGCAGCCGACTTCGGATTGGAGATCTTAGGTTCGCTCCCGAACTGTACAGAGCCAAATCCTTGATCACTGACCTCCACCAGCAAATCGCCGATCTCAAAGCTGAGATCGACGCCTTGTCCGATGCCGCTGAGCAATGTCGGAAGAGCATGATCGTCGCGAAGGTCGTGATTGGTGTAGGTGCTCTGCTGTTCGCGGCCTCCCTCTTGGGCGTAATCCGGGTCGATGCAATCGTTCTCGTCATCGGGATCGCTGCGACACTGGCCGGAATAGGCTTTTACGGATCGAGCAGGAGCAGCCTTGAGGGGATTTCGGCGAGAATCCAAGCCTATGAAGCTCGTCGCACCGAGATGATCGACGCAATGGATCTTCGGACGGTGCACGACGGCTGAAGTTCGATCATTTAGTGCATGTGATAAAGACGCTGACCGCTTTCGCATAGTCGGCGAGGTCGGCCGGTCCCAAGGTGGCCGTTGCTGTTCCTGTCTCAAAAGCAACGCGGTTGCTCTCAAGGAACGATGCGGCTGCCGACGATTTCAAGGCGAAATTCACGTTTTGGGGAATATCACCACTCGCCGCTACGGTCTTAAGGTACGCATCCGAGGTGGGCCGCCTTGTAGGAATTGTCGGATTTGGCACTGACTGTCCTTATTGACGTCAAAAAGGACAGTGCGGCTATGGATCGAGTTGAGATTGTCGATACGGGTCGGCGTCGTCG
>NZ_VOSK01000601.1 GCF_009296175.1 Microvirga tunisiensis
CTTCTTGATCGTCATGACCTCGCCTTCGGAAGCCGGCTTCGATTCGAAGCACGGGATGTCCCAATGCCGCCGCAGATTGCCGACACGATTAGCCTCGAAGCGGTGACCACGCGCGGTCCTTCGACCCTGGCGATTGAGAATGCCGGCGATCACCGTGTCGGGGTAGAGGGCCGCAAGGCGTCGGACAAGTTCGATTGTGTCCTCGTCGGTCCGAACGGTCGCAGGTCGCGACCGCGGCAGAGGCACGTCGAGATCGATCAGCGCCCCGCCTTTCCAGCGCAGCGTGACATGCGCAGCCGCCTTATCGCGGTTGACTGTGAGGATGACCTCTTCGATGAGCGCCCGCAGGAGTTCCTTGCGGTCACGGGATGTCGTGGTCGGCGCCTGCCAGACGGTCGCAAGGTCAGCTCCAAGGGCGAGCAGGCGCTCGCGGTCCTCTTGCCCCAAGACACGGGGGCGCTGCCGTTCGCGTCGGGCGAGTTCGCTCTTCGCGGTCTCAAGGTCTGACAAGCGCTGCTCCCACTCGTGCTCGAGTCCCCGGGCGACAAGCCGGTTGTCGGGGTCGACAGCCCGATAACGCCGCTCGGCGCGGCTCGCCTCATAGGTCGCCCGCTCGACGCCAAGGCGCCATTGCTTGAGGGCGGCTTGCGTGTCGACCTCGAGGCGCTCGGCAGCGGCTATTGTGGCGGCCAGTTTAGCCGGCTCGAGCGCGGCCAGGAAACTCTGGATGACTGCATCGTCGATCTGGACGCCGCCGATGTTGAGGCAGTAAACGCCACGACCCTCGACGACATTCTTGCCGGCGCAATGATAGCCTGGGGCACTGTTACGGCCGCGATAGTGCGTTCGCAGGCTGCGGCCACAATGACCGCAGCGGGCGATCCCCTGGAGAAGGGCATTGCCCTCCCTCACGGCGCCACCCGCCTGGTGTGGCTTTGGCCGCGTGTTCGCCGCAAGGCGTGCTTGGTTTGCCTCGTACGTTGGCCAGTCGATGAAGCCTGCATGGTGCTCCTTGATCAGCACTTGCCACTCCGACTGCGGCAGGCGGCGTACGCGTTTCCTGCGGACGCCGGCCGGATCGAGTATAGTCTCATGGCGAGATTTGCCATAGGCATACACGCCCGCATAGACAGGATTGGTCAGCACATGGTGGACGGCCGTGTAACTCGCCTCGACCCAGCGGATATCCGCACCCTGGTGCATCTGCAGCGGGAAACGGTGCCCCTCCGAACGCAACCACAGCCAGACGCGGCGCGCTGAGCCTGTCTCGGCGAAGCGCCTGAAGATGGTATTGATGGCTGTCACGACAGCTTCATCGGGATGGAACCGGACCTCGCCATCCGCCTCACCCCAGACGAAGCCGACCGGCAATCCGCGCCTGAGTTCTCCGCGCGCCGCCTTGTTGCGAATGCCGCCATTGAGGCGCGCCCGCAGGACATAAAGCTCGGCCTCGCTCATCGTACCCTTGAGGCCGAGCAGGAGCCGGTCGTTAAAATCCGCTGGGTGATACAGGCCGTCCGAGTCGCCGATCAAGGTGTCGGACAGCCCGCACAGGTCGATAAGCCGGTACCAGTCGGCATTGTTGCGCGCGAGCCGCGAGACCTCGAGCCCCAGAACGATACCGACGTGGCCGAGGGCGACCTCAGCGGTCAGACGCGCAAAGCCCGATCGTGCCACCGAGCCGGACCCTGATAGCCCAAGATCCTCGTCGATCACGATGATCCGGTCCGCCGGCCATCCCAGGTCGCCTGCCTTGTGAACCAATGCATATTGGCGGTCGGTTGACTCGCGGTTGTGTTCGACCTGGGCGGCGCTGGACTGGCGCAGATAGACAATGGCCACACGGACGAGATGGCGGGGCATGATCTTTGCAGACTCAATCATGGCTCGCCTCCTTGGCTGTCCTTGCTGCGAGCATCTGAGCGATGAGGCGCGAGAGGATCTCCAGCGCCATGGCACGGGCTCCCGGATCGATCTGGTTCCATGGTCCTTCCGACTGGGTCTGGCGCGGCTTCGGCTCCTCGAGAAATGCCAACTTCAATTGCATGACTGGCCTCCTGCTGTGGCGCCGACTCGGCTCGCCGGCAGAGGAGAGCGTCAGTGATGGTGCGCGCCTTGAGCAAATCGCTGATCGTGCCAAGGCTATCGCAGTCTGCATCATCGGCCTCTGGCGAGAGGTGTGGGCTTGCCGCCGCCGGCCAGTCGGTCCAGCGTGCTGGAATGAGCGATCGACTGCCATCCGGCAGCACTGCCAGCAGAAACAGTATGCCGCGGCGCTTCAGACGGCTGATGACAGTCAGGCGACAGCCCTCGAATGCGTGCCGCTCCCGAGTGATGGTTATGGACGTTGGAAGATCTTCGGAATGGGTAGTCTGTGGCTGCTTCCTT
>NZ_VOSK01000602.1 GCF_009296175.1 Microvirga tunisiensis
ATCTCGCCCGGGCGGAGTTCGCAACGCTGCGGTTGCGCCTGCTCAAGATCGCCGTGCGGGTGCAGGAAACCACCAGCCGCATCCGACTGGCCTTTGCCTCGTGCTGTCCGGAAGCGGATCTCGTCCGGCGTCTTGCGAGCGCTCTGGCACCCCAGCCCCGGGCGGCCTCGCCCTGAGCGCCGGGGCTGCCATCGCCCCGGTCATCCCATCCCGTCCCTGCCAACGCGTTCCCCACGTTCCAGACCTTGCCGCGGTGAAAGAAACGCAGCGGATCGGCACGCCCGCGCTACCAAATAGGCCCCGAAACAAACTCTGGTGAATAGGAACGGCTAGCTTCTTCATCCGAATAGCGCTTGCCAGATTCATGTAGGACCCTAAGCGCCTCATAACGAACCGACGCATCCTCATCAGAAAGTAGTTCCTCAGCTACCGCGACACTCAGCGCGTTCCTTTGTCTTAAGATCCCTGCTGCGATCTCACGAATCTTAGGATTTCGATGCTTGATTACGTCCAGCAACAGTGGAGTTGATAGCGATCCCTCATTCCCAAAGAGTTCATCAAGAAGCTTCACATCGACGCTTAAAGGCTGAAGCTCAATCAGAGCTTTCACAGCTCTTACTCGACTCTCTCGCATGTTAATACGAAGCAAGGCCTCAACCGCTTCGGTCCTAGTGTGGCGATTGTCCCGATCGAACTCTGCACGGATAGCGGGAAGGTCCGACGGATTGCCAAAGTCAGCTAGGTACGAAAGAGCAGATGCCTTCACTATGTCGTCAATATCTGGTCCTAACCATGAGCCTAGAAGTTGCTCTCGTGTATGCGCTTCGAGAGTGATCGGCTCAGCAGTGGTGCGCATTGCGGAAATCGCTGCGGCTCTGTGCGAGGCGGAGCCATGGCGAGAGTAAAGCACTAGTAAATTGCCTGCTTTCGCACCTAGAGTTGCTATCCAGAACCAGAGCGGAGCATTCTCAGACGAGAAGTACTCTAAGCCGCTCCCAACAAGCGCAAAATACTCGCGGTCCTCTAATTTGAGGACGTTCCTATTAGCGAATAAGATATTGATATCGTGCACACCAAGGTAATGCTCGTCGTTACCATGCACCTGCTCCATAGCGCCTATTAGCCGAAGTCTCGCAACTTCGACGGATCCCAGCGCCGGTGCACCTTCTCTCCTTTCGACCCTTGGGGCGATCTCAAGGAGAAATTTGGCAGCCTCTCCAGACAATGTTCCAGTGGAAGAAATAGTCTCGACGGGCCGACTACCGGATACTTCGGACGAGCGAGGCTCCTCCCGCTCTCTCTCAACAGCATTATCCGCGTTAATCACGGATTGCACATAGTGCGTGATACAACGCTGCACCTTCTCTCGGAACTCCTCCTCACTTCCGAAGGTTTCGAAAAGCACAATCTTCTCATCAATCAATTGGGCTTTGAAATCCAGCACCTTGCGTAGTTCTGGACCAGGATCTCGCACGAGTTCTGGATCAACATCTTTGAAGAATAGGTTGATCTCAGGCTTGTTTTCTCCCCTCTTTCTTCTCTCTACGGAAGTTTTGAACTCCTCCTCGAAACCTGATGTAAACATACCCGTGGTATCAGGAGGCGTACCCCAACGCTTCCACATCATCCCGATAAAGAGCTCACAGCCTGCTAGGTCTCGATTGATTAGTTCCTGCGGTCGCCCAAAACTTGTAACCGTCCGCTCCCACCCCACAAGTTCAACTTGACAACCTAATTGATCTGCCCAGCTGTTGTTGAACTCGTCGACAACTCTTTTAGCTATCTTTCGCTCTTGCACCAGAT
The DNA here is from genome assembly GCF_009296175.1 of Microvirga tunisiensis. Lineage (GTDB taxonomy): Bacteria > Pseudomonadota > Alphaproteobacteria > Rhizobiales > Beijerinckiaceae > Microvirga > Microvirga tunisiensis. The sequence continues at coordinate 1,804 of NZ_VOSK01000602.1, forward strand.
CTCCTGGCGAGGCGAGGAAAGCTCTAACGATTTTGCGGCTACTGGTCATTCGCTCGTACTAACAGATGTAATGCTCCAGCTTCTACAGTACGATTGCTGCTGCACCGTCGTAATCCACAATCTAACGTTTCAACCATAATCCACTGCCAATAGGATCCTGCTCACATGGCAGATATGCCGGTGATAATTCGGTCTGCCACTGAAGCGGTCCGTGCCCTTTGGCATATTCTCTGCCTCTATGTCTTGGGCTTATATAGCAGGAACCCAAATGACGATGCTCGTGGGTTACTTGGGAACACGCGCCCGAGGCCAAGTGGCTCGTCTAGAAGTCCAAGGGCGGGACCTAAGGGGTCTTGGATCTGGCAAGATGTTTCTGGAACAGAACTCGATTGGTAGTCTAACAGTTCTCGTGAAGTAGCTCGCTCTGTAGTCTAATCAGATCATTGCTACGTCTGAAGCTAGTGGACGGAATCTAACACTTGGTGCCCTCGCCGGACGGCAGCGATGATCTCATCTGGGTTGGCCGTCCAGGTGAAGGGCTTGGGACGTGCATTGGTTTCAGCCACGTAGCGGTTGATGGCCTCC
>NZ_VOSK01000603.1 GCF_009296175.1 Microvirga tunisiensis
AAGCCGAGGGACAGATCACGCGCCTCAAACTCTTCAAGCGCTCGATGTACGGACGAGCCAACTTCGATCTCCTACGCCGGAGAGTGCTCCTGGCCGCGTAATCCACGCAATGTGCGGGAGAGCCGCGCATTCGGGGGAAGATCATCACGCACACCATCAACGACATGGATACAAATTGGCTGAGGCTTGAGCCGTATGACGGGCGACTGTCACGTACGTTCTGAGGGGGCGGGACCACAGCAATGCGGTCCGGCTACCCGGCAGGGATCCAGCGCCTGAAGAATCGAAGCCTTGCAAGCACTTGTACGTGACTAGTCATTGCCTGTGGTTTACTATGTGCTTTCTCAGGTCAGGACCCATAACCGATCGAAAGCATCAGATCGCTGCGCCCCATATCGGCCGTAGGTCTTGACGGGGCAGTCAATCGCGAGCCGCCCAAGTCATGTGGCACGGGCAGCTTGACGCTTAACGCCTTGCTGTCTTTCGAGCGGAGACTAGAAGCATCATCGGCCGCTCGAGTTCTTCGGCCAGTTCGGGCAACTGCTCGATCTGCTCGGGCGTTGGGGCGAATTCCTCGACCCGGCGCAACTCGAAGCCCGCATCAATCAGCGTATTGAGCGTCGTGCCGAGGGTCCGGTGATACTTCAACACGCCCCTGGCGAACCAGTCCGTGCGGCGTTCGCCCTCAAGTGAATAGCCGTTGACCGGCCAGGTCTTGCGGCCGTCTTCATCGGTGATCCAATGCGGATGGGCCGCAGCCATGAAGATCGGATGCTCGGCCGTAAAGACCAGATCCCCGCCGGGAACCAGTGCCTTGTGGATCACGCGTGTGAGGCGCCGGAAATCCTCGACATAGTGGAACGCCAAGGCGCTGTAGACGAGGTCAAAAACGGCCTCGGGCAGTTCCAACGTCTCGAGATCCGCGATCCGGTATTCAATGGCGGGGTCTGAGGTATCGGCCTTGGCGCGGGCGATCATGTTCTGCGACAGATCGAGGCCAAGCACCGAGACCGCACCTTGTGTGCGCATCCAGCGCGAGGCCCAGCCGAACCCGCAGCCCAAATCGGCCACGCGCTTGCCGGTTAGCGTAGGCAATATGGCCCGGATTGCCGGCCATTCGGGCGCGCCGTCCAGCCCATGGACCTGTCGCGGCAACTGACTGTAGACCGCGAAGAAACCAGGGTTGTCGTAGATATTCTGCGCCATGTTTAATTCCATGGTGATAGGAGGACGGGGCACGTTTCAAAGCCGAAAGACCTCCTCCGCGAGGGGCGAGGCCAGGGTTGGCGACCCGCGTGTTCAGTTTGCGTGGTCGACATCCCGGCACCCCGCCTTGGGGATGCCGGCCAACCGGGCGACAGTATGGATGTCCTTCTCGGCCATGGCGGAATCTTGGCGTGACCTCAGGCAGTGTCAAGCCTGCGGCATTGACGAGTTCTGAGCCTAGCGGTGCGCCCCTGCTCTGAGGCGGTTGTCTGAGACCTGCTGCCGGGCCCGAAGGAAGGCATCGCGGTTCTTCTTGAAAACGGCAGCCCGCTCCAACGTCTTCAGGATCTTCTTCTGGTTCGGAACCGTTTGCTGGGCATACCGCGCGCAGAGCCGCCCGACCGGAAACTCGATGGCGAGTTCCGGAAGATTGTTGCCGATCGCCGACCGGATGGCTTCGACCTGAGCACCGTCGGCAGGGATCTGCCCGTCGTCAGTCAGAACGACCATCAGATCCTTGACGACATCCGCCATAGCCCGGGTGAGTTCGCGCCCCGGCTTTGCACTCGCAATCTCGACGTACTCGAGACGCGTCAGGGTGATCGCGATAGTGTTCTGCCGGGAGATCTTGCCGGCATCGCACAAGTCGTCCAGGGCCAGTCTGAAGCTGCGCTCCCGCACGCGAGCCGCATCGTCGTGACGGGTAAATCCGGCCTTCTGGCGGATCCACGCTTCGGTTGGGCCCTTCGGCCCGACCGCCACAATGCTGGCATTCATCAGCCCTTCGGCCAGGCGGGGCTTCAGGGCCTCTTCCTTGTCCGGATCCTCAATGACGAAGAAGCCAACATTTGTGCTGGCAACCACGCTCCGGATTTCCGGCAGGACGCTCGGATCGTACGTCGTGATCGAGAACGGAGCCGCCTTGCGGTCGAACCCCGTGGGCGCGATCTCCGAAAGGCGCTGGCGCAGCCGGCAATAGGCTGCCAAGAGATCACGGCGTTGGGGTGTAATCTGATTGGGCCGATCCAGAATAACGGACCGCAGCTTAGCTCGAGTTTAGCCCATCACACGGCATGGCAGAGTGCGTATACCAAGCATCGCTGAAGCGCCTGTGAGGGTTTTGGCGTTTTGTGCCGGCGCCGGGATGTGAGTAAACCCGTTTCGCGCCAGATAG
>NZ_VOSK01000604.1 GCF_009296175.1 Microvirga tunisiensis
GAACAAGAGCATCCGGGAGTGGACCGAGCTGCTGGCCGGCGACGAGGTGCTGGCCACGGCCATCCTCGACCGCCTGCTGCACCGAGCGCATGTTCTCAACATCAAGGGGCGCAGCTATCGCCTGCGGGATCTGGAGGAGGCTCTCCAGCGGGCTCACGCTTGAGCCGTCGTAAAACTGGATGTCGCCTTATCTCGTAAATCTCGGTGTCGCTTGACACAAGGTCACAGGATGCCCTGGCAGAATAGCTTCATCCCAGATCTTCACCTGTCGAGGCTGACCCTGGAACCAAAGGATCTTGGTGTCACTGAAGGAGGTCTTGAAACACCTTTTCTCGACCATTGCATGGGTTGTGAAGAGAATGCGAGCATCCTCAGGGACACCACAGCCCAGGGAGTTTAGATACTCATTGGTCTTGGCTGTCAGAACAGCGAAGTCCTGATCCTGAAGGTTAGCTTCCTCAATCACATTCCTGATCTGATCCAAGCGACCAAGGCAGACCAAAGCTGAGACACCTTGGTAATCCTGGGATGTCACCAACTCCCTCAGGAAGTGGACCATGGCTGTGGTCTTGCCGACACCAGGATCAAGGCTGCTGACGTAATAGGCTGGAGCACAGCCACCATCAGCCATGACCTGGATAGCTGACCTTAGCCCTGTCCACATTTCAGGACTGGGAGACAGACCACGGTTATCAAAGGTGATCTTGAGCTTTCCTAGTGTCCATTCAGTGAGAGAGAATCCGAGACACAAGAAGTGGTAGTAATCTTATTATAGTAATATAGGTTTTCTACCACATTTAACTTAGGGCATGCTAAATCAAAGTCTTCAAATTCCATAGAATTTTTCTTCTTTGTATCCGTAGTTCTGGATTAATAAACCTAAGACATGGGTGGTCTACCCACGCTTTAGGAACGCCAAGGGGACTCCTTTCTTTGGAGTTGTGTGGCTGAGCCGTGCTTGACGGATAGTGAGACACATCCTTGCCTCACAATAAGATTGTTCTTCATATTTCTCTCGGAACATCCGACTTCAATTTAGGTTAGGAACCGAACTAACTGAGTCGAGACGTACAATCAACAGGTATCTTATAGCTATGGCGCTATGATGGCTGTCGTTTTACATAAACATGTTGGGCTGATTACATGTTTTATTGTTGACAGAAAATAGATAAACTTTGTGCCACCTAAGATTCTGGCTTACTGCCTTAGGTACATTAGCGTTTCTGCCTTATCTCTGGATGCCAACCTTTTCCAAAGAGCCTTGGCCGTAACTAAAGCGCGGTCTCGGTATAAATTCCTGCCATTAAAGAGCTTGAGTCTCATCTTCAACAACCCAGGTGCGTGAACGACTTCCAAGGCTTCAGCGTTGTCTTGCAAGCACAGCTTATGTGCTGGACCCAGGGAGGTCCCCATGAACCTGTCTCAAATGACTCACAGGGTAAGCGATGCTCTCAAGGCGATAACTGACAGGCTGACCCACCGCAGGGACACGCGATCCCAGCAGCCATTGGCCAAGACGGACCAGGAGGGTTCAATAATGCCAGACAAGAGGAACGATACCGACTGAGGAGTGCCAGCCGTTCCAAGCTTCTCCTAAGAGCCTTTAGCGTCCAGCCTTCTCAATGACACTCAGGACGCTCCTGGGTGTCCACTGCCCCTACGTGCCGTAGCGATGCCTTGGGAGTTGCTCGTCTGAAGACAAGATCATGTATGGAGAATGGCTAGAGTGACAACGATGAGAGTAGTTTTGAGGGCGCTGAACGACTACCTGAAAAATCATCGCAAGCTCATGCCGCCGTAGTAGGAAACCTCACGGCAAGAGTTGAACTCAACCAGATGCTCATACTGAGTTGCTAGATCCTCGACACAGTGATTTTGACCGGTTGGCCTGCCGTCTCTTGTGACGGCACTTCGAAGCGGTGCGGGATCTGCAAGTGGATTGATCCCCATTGGACGGGGCCTCGGTACCAGATGCGAAGTCCGCAGCACGAGCTTGGCGGTGTCAAACCGTCAAAATCACTGTGCTAACCGTTCCTATTCACCAGAGTTTGTTTCGGGGCCTATTTGGTAGCGCGGGCGTGCCGATCCGCTGCGTTTCTTTCACCGCGGCAAGGTCTGGAACGTGGGGAACGCGTTGGCAGGGACGGGATGGGATGACCGGGGCGATGGCAGCCCCGGCGCTCAGGGCGAGGCCGCCCGGGGCTGGGGTGCCAGAGCGCTCGCAAGACGCCGGACGAGATCCGCTTCCGGACAGCACGAGGCAAAGGCCAGTCGGATGCGGCTGGTGGTTTCCTGCACCCGCACGGCGATCTTGAGCAGGCGCAACCGCAGCGTTGCGAACTCCGCCCGGGCGAGAT
>NZ_VOSK01000605.1 GCF_009296175.1 Microvirga tunisiensis
CGCCTTGCGATCATGTCCGAGATCGACAACAGCCTGCGCCGGCTCGGCACCGACTATGTCGATCTCTACCAGATCCATCGCTGGGACTATGCGACACCCATCGAGGAAACACTCGAAGCGCTGCACGACGTCGTCAAAGCCGGCAAAGCGCGGTATATCGGGGCATCATCCATGTATGCCTGGCAATTCGCCAAGGCGCTCTACACGGCCGACCTGAATGGCTGGACGCGGTTTGTGTCGATGCAGAACTACTACAACCTTCTCTACCGGGAGGAGGAGCGGGAGATGCTGCGTCTGTGCCAGGCGGAAGGGATCGGGGTCATTCCCTGGAGCCCGCTTGCCCGCGGCCGCCTGACCCGAGACTGGGATGAGACCAGCGCCCGGTCGGAAACGGACGAGTTCGGCAAGTCGCTGTACGCCCAGACGGCGGAGGCCGATCGCCGGGTGGTGGAACGGGTGGCGGAGATCGCAGCTCGTCGCGGCGTTCCCCGAGCGCAGGTTGCATTGGCGTGGCTGCTGCACAAGCCGGTCGTGACCGCGCCGATTGTCGGCGCCTCGAAACCGCAGCACTTGGAGGATGCCGTGGCTGCCCTGTCCCTCACGCTGTCACCGGAGGAGATAGCGGCCCTGGAAGAGCCCTACGTGCCGCACGCACTCGCTGGTTTTGTTTAAGTGGGAGGTGGTCAAGCACAGCCGCGAGGTTGATCTCCCTCGGAGTTGTCTCAACGGTACCTGTGTGTGCATGTCAGTGTGTGCTCTGCCTTGAGTTAGGCTGGCGATTGCTCAGTCCCGGTACTCTCGCACCAAGCGTGCGATCCGGTCGAGGTGGTCGTCGTGGATCTGGAATCCTTTCAGGCCGTGAATCGTGTCGAAGAGATAATCCCGGCAGGAGCCGAGTACCCCACACGCCGTCGCAATCGTCTGGGCCGTGGCGGCCTCCGAGACAGGACGCACATAGTTCGGCGCTGCGCGGTTGATGGTGAAGGCGATGCCAGACATACAGTGAGGGAGATTGGGGCCGTGCAGCCTGATCCAACGCGGGACATAGGCTCCTGTGACCATCTCGCGCCGCCAGACCAACTCGAGCTCAGCCTCTGCCTCGGAACGAGCGATGCGAAAGGCTACGCCCCGGCAGGAGCCGCCGCGATCCAGTCCCAGAACCAGACCGGGGTGTTGCGGCGTCCCGCGTCCAATCGGGGTGGCTAAGCAGAACTGTCGATGCCAGCCTCGGATCAACACGGGTTGCCGTTCGACATAGTGGAAGGCCGGGTTCCAGATCAGCGAGCCATAGGCAAACAGCCAGACGTCCCCCGGAACAGGTTGAGCCGCGAGCGTTGCTTCCAAGGATTGGCGCCGCTCCTCGTCACTCAGCACCCGAAGGTTCGTGCCCGAGCGGGCGATCATCTCACTGACAAACCCGTTCTGGAGAGCCTCCCGGGTCATTGGGTGGAGCTGCGTTTTCGCGGTCAATTCTTCCATTCCATACTCCGCCTGGTGCTCAGGGCAACATCGGGTGATATATAGCCCCGGAAGCCGCGGCGTGTTCATGCCCCTGACGCATGGCAGTGCCACGCGGTGCATCAGATGTCTGCTTTGAGCAGGCACATCAGACACTCCCATAAAGCGATGGATTTCACAGTCTGGCACGTGCCTGACCTTAGCCGTACTTCCGCATTGGCGGCCTGAACTGACCTTCAGAGGCATGAGTTCAATGGCTCGGCTTGACCGAGGCTGTGAAAACGTTGAAAGGCCACGCCTTTGAGCAATTTCATGTCTTGAAAGCCCCAGCGGGCCGTGGATTTCTCGGCACAGACGCATAAAATTGTACGAATGGTGCGTCAAAGTCGAGCTTGTTTGAGTTTTCACACAGGCTGGACCCTGAGCGGACCATTGCGTGGCGATGCTTTCCATAAGGCCCGTTCCGCGAAATTCGTCAGTTCGGTTCTAACGAGCGCGTTGATGCTACTGTGATGAGAAACTGAGTAGCTGCCTGGAGGATGCAATCCTTGTGATCCCATGTGGGGTCATAGGATGCGACGGTGGCAGCCGCGACCGTGAACTGCTCCGCGACAGCGGCAATGATATCGATGATGTCCTTCGGCGATAGGCCACCCTCGGGTGCGAATTCGTTGGCCGGCGCAAGTGCAGCGTCAATGACATCAACATCAAGGTGAAGATAGATGCGGGAGACGCCCTGTCGCTGAAGACAGTTAACCGTTCCTATTCACCAGAGTTTGTTTCGGGGCCTATTTGGTAGCGCGGGCGTGCCGATCCGCTGCGTTTCTTTCACCGCGGCAAGGTCTGGAACGTGGGGAACGCGTTGGCAGGGACGGGATGGGAT
>NZ_VOSK01000606.1 GCF_009296175.1 Microvirga tunisiensis
TTTGAAAGCCGGAGAGTGGTTCCGGCGGGGTCTCTTGCTCATCGTCTCTCCTGTTCAGCAGCCATTCTGGCTGCTCTCAGGCAGAAACTCCACTTATCCCGCTGTCCAAATTTCCCGAGCCAGCTCTGTAAGCGTCGGTGCGAGTAGGTCGCCCGACATATCCATACTCTGATCAAGTATGACGAGTTGATCCTAGCGTGTGGCGTCAATGCAGTTTTAGCTTTCGCCCTCATTCATGGTCTTGGCAAGCCGCTCCAAGCCCAATCTGAGCGCCTCCATATGGGCTTCGGGGGACGGGTATGTTCGTGCAAGTTTCTCAAGACCGACCCTGAGTTTTTCCATCTGCTCCTCGGGTGTCGGAGCGTGTAGCTCAGGAGGTGGAGACACCATGTCGGGCGGGATTGGCACATCCGAAGAGGGCGAAAGTGATGAAGATTGAGGCTGCTGGTCGGCCATAGCAAACCTCACGGGTGGAGCGGACCGCTTAATAGCAGCTTTGCTTGCTACCCGCTTCTGCACCGCCCTTTTCTGGACGGTCTGATGGCGCTTCTTCACGGCCTTCTGGGCATGGGCCTTTGCCCGAGCTTGTGCGGCGAGGCCAAGGTTGGGTTGAGTCAGATCAGGCGCGGACCACCCGAGCACTAACGAAATCGCAAAAACTCGTCCGTAGCCTGTTCGCATTGGCTCCGCTCCCGCATCACTGCCTCCAGCACTTGGTCAGCCGCCGACGCGCCGCAGTATTTGACCCCGCTGGCCAATTGATCCGCAACCGGCAACTCGGGAGCATACGTGGTAGGGCTTGTACCGCCTCTGGGGTAGAATCCTTCCTCCTTCAGCCCCCTCTCGCCGCCAGACAATTCCGCCAAAAAACTGATCCCGCAGCAGTGAAGTCCGATTCATCAGGATGACCTCACGGGATCATTCCAGCGATCAGCCAGGACACGAGGCAGATGATTGAAAGACCGGAAAAGGTCAGCCCAGCCGCCGTCCAGAGACTGACGCGCTTCTCCCAGACATGGGTCAGATGCTCCACTTCCTCGGTCAGGGGAAACTTCAGGAAGGCCCGAAATCTCCTACGAGCATACCAGCCACTCCCAAGCAGGATGATCGCCAGCCATCCGGAGGTGAGGGCGAGATACCACAAAAGCTCACGCAGGCTCCCGACCGTCACGTCATTCTCCTGTATAGGCACAGCGCCCTTTCTGCTGGTCAAACCTGTGATGTGAAATTGGTATTTGCTGGTTCGCCCACGGTAGACGGGTACTGGAGCAACAAAAGGCCGCTTATCACGAGCGGCCTGTCACACTCTTTCGGTTGCGCCCTCAGAGTGAAACATTGATAATCATAAATCGGTTTGCTTCTAATCGCTCTGCGGCTTTAAGAGTAACCGCTATGGCGTCACCAGGAGAACGACGCAATCTCCCTGAGGCTCAAGGGCCACCGAAGGATCACCGGGCCAATCGGCTTCTCGCTGCCATGCGGCCCGTGGATTTCGCCTTGCTGGAGCCGCATCTGAAGGTGGTGGATCTTCCGCGTGGCGCAGTGGTGTACGAGGCTGGTGAGATCATCCGCTACACCTACTTCCCACATGACGCTATCGTATGCCTTGTCGAAGTTATGAAAGACGGGCGGCTGGTCGAAGTTGCAATGTTCGGGTGTGAGGGAGTGTTCGGCTTTTTGACCGCTCTTGTCTCTCGCGAAGCCCTCGGGCGCTATATGGTCCTGCTTCCCGGCACAGCCTCGCAAATTGCCGTTGAGCGGCTGCAAAGGGCTATTCGAACCCGCCCCCATTTGCGGCAGTTGATGCTTGCCTACACCGAGGCGCTCCTTGCTCAAGCCTTTCGCACGGTGGCCTGCAATACTGTTCACCCGGTTGAGGCACGGTGCTGCCGCTGGCTGCTCAGCACGTGCGACCGAGTAAGGCAGGATACCTTGCCCCTGACCCACGAGATGCTGGCTGAAATGCTCGGCGTTCAGCGGTCCACGGTCAGCCTCGTCTTGCGGAGCCTCCAAACGAGCGGCCTGATCGTTCAGCGCCGAGGCGGTATCGTTGTGACAAATCGTGCGGGTCTCGAACAGGCCGCCTGTGAGTGTTACGGCAAAATCCGTTCCCACTTTGCAAGGCTGCTGCCCGGTACCTACGGCACCTGATCTCTTAGCAATGGGAGAGCCTCGCCGTCATTGTCGGACACTTCCGGGTACGCATCCGAGGTGGGCCGCCTTGTAGGAATTGTCGGATTTGGCACTGACTGTCCTTATTGACGTCAAAAAGGACAGTGCGGCTATGGATCGAGTTGAGATTGTCGATACGGGTCGGCGTCGTCG
>NZ_VOSK01000607.1 GCF_009296175.1 Microvirga tunisiensis
CGCGGCGGCCAGCCGCTTGCGATCCGCCTCGTCGAGTTGCATCTCAGGAAAGGGATCATGTCGTCGCATACTCCCCAGGGAACACCCGCAGCTCTCGCGTTGCAAGACTCATGGCGACCTACTTAGACCCCGGCGTCTCGGGCGACCGTCTGAAAAGCGATGGCTGTAAAGTGAGCCGCAGGCCAGTCGCCTCTTCGTACTGGGTCGCTGGGCGGATAACCGGCGACCGAGAAACTATCGCATGACATCCTTATCCCTATTTCTCTTCAAAGCGGTATCGAGGCATTGGAGTAACGCTTGCTCGTCGAACGGCTTGCACAGGAGACAAACCACTCCAGTTTCCAGCAGTCGCGGCCGAATGCTCTCCTCGGGGGAAGCCGTGATAAATATTGTTGGCATGCCCTGATCTTGAGCGATCAAGAATCGGTGCAGCTCGATTCCGCTGATGCCCGCCATTTGAACATCCGTGATCAGACACGCCGTATCGCTCACGTAAGGGGACTGCAAGAAGTCTTCAGCGGATTCAAACAGATGAACAATCATTCCAATCGAGCTCAGAAGGCTGTTCATCGCGGTTCGAACGGACTCCTCATCGTCGACGACTGAAATGATCGGAACTTTGGACAACTGGCCAACCTTCCCGATGTGAGGAATGGAAAGTTCTCTGATTACGAAGCCACCGTAAGTGCCAAGAGCATGAAGCGAATATAGTCCAATGATATCATACTTAGGTTTTACACGCGCGATGGCTTCGTGCGTGTCGCCAGAGACCCAGTCGTTCTCGCCATTTCCGCTAAACTAAGCCGTCGCTTCGGACGGAAGATCGACCTCAGGGACGATCAAGGCCGCCTGTTGCCCCACCGTCGTGACGCGGTTGACATGCGTTAGCTCCATATGGGTCTCGCGTGAGGTCTCTCGATCGGCCTCATGGAAGAGACCCAGCACAGACCGCCCAGTCCGCTTGCCAACAGTGTAGCCGAGCTGCACAGCGACAAAGGGATTGACGCACAGGATGGTGCCGGACACCTCGGTGATGAAGTATTGTCGGATTGTTCTCGAATTCGGCTCGCCATGGCTATTCGCTGTTCTTCGAGCAAGTATTCGACATCTCAGCACGGGCTCCCTCGCGCCGTCTTCGTGCCCGTGGGCCTACTGTGAGGATGAGTAGCCCCTGAGCACCTCGGCCATTTTCACCAGATCGGCCAGCGAACGTGCGCCCATTTTTCGCATGACATGACCGCGGTGGATCTTGACGGTGATTTCGCTAATCCCCAGTTCCCCCGCAATTTGCTTGTTCATCAGACCGGCCGCGACTAGGCTCATCACCTCGCGCTCGCGCTGAGTCAGGGTCTCAAAACGGGCCTGCAGATCCGAGAGCTGGTTCGCGGCCCGTCGCTGCTGACGATTGCGCTCGAGCGCCATGGTGACCGCGTCCAGCATGTCCTGATCGCGAAACGGCTTGGGCAGAAAATCGACGGCTCCAGCTTTCATGGCTTTCACCGACATTGGAATGTCACCATGGCCCGTTATGAAGATGATGGGGATGTGAATATTTGCTTCGGCCAGCTCCGCCTGAAGGTCGAGGCCGCTCAGCCCTGGCAACCTGACGTCAATCACCAGACAACTTTCCACGTCCGGAAACGTGCTGCGCAGCAGTTCGGCAGCGGAACCGAACAACTCGACTTTCAGCCCGACGGAGCGGAACAAGCTTCTGAGTGCCTCGCGCAGGGATTCATCGTCTTCAACGATAAAAATGACGGGCTCTTCGGCCGCCGGCGGTGGAGCTGGACAATGGGGCATGAGATCCTCTCCCGCTACCTTATGATAGCAGCTGAAATTAGCACCCAAGGGGGGGATTGCCAAAGGAAGCCTAACCGGCTTGCGACTGCGCAAGCACGCGGTAGGTGGCAGGCTGGAGACCGAGCGGCTCAAAGCCAAGCCTGGCGCGATACTAGTGTTGTGTCTCTGACGGGTGATTCCGAAATCTGGTCTGACGTGCGATCCTGCTCTGATGGGCAAGATCGAACGCATTGAGGTTCCCGCCGCTGATCGGGATCGCTTGGAGAGCTTGGTCGGTGACCGCAACACATCCCAGAAGGTCGTCTGGCGGGCTCGGATTGTTCTGCTGGCTGGTGAGGGCCTGCGCGCTACCGAGGTCGCCGGCCGCGTCGGCACGAGCACTCTGACGGTACGGCGCTGGCGCCGCCGCTATGCGCAGGCGGGCGTCGACGGGCTTCTCAAGGACGCCACCCGCCCGCCAGGGCGCAAGCCCCTGACGGCCGCGGTGATCCAGCGGGTTGTCGACATGACCCTGCATGA
>NZ_VOSK01000608.1 GCF_009296175.1 Microvirga tunisiensis
ACTTCGCATCTGGTACCGAGGCCCCGTCCAATGGGGATCAATCCACTTGCAGATCCCGCACCGCTTCGAAGTGCCGTCACAAGAGACGGCAGGCCAACCGGTCAAAATCACTGTGTCGAGGATCTAGGCGCCACCGGGATCAGGTCGATGAGGCGGCGGGCGTCACCGGCTGGAAAGGTTGGTCCGTCGGCAACGAGGCGGTCCAAAAGGGCATGCGCCTCCAGCCGGGCGCCCAGGTCAAGTGGTTGTTCATTCATGATGGTATGGCAGGTCAGTGATAGACCGCGAGCCATTAGAGCATGGCAACGTGGCCTGATGAGAGGATCCAACCTCGAGCCACTGGGCTCAGATCAGACTGTTCTTTCAGGGATTTTTACTTTTCGTCCCTCAAAACAAATACTCTTCGTCCAACTCTCGCCCACGCAGTGCCTGTCACTGCGAATACATCCGTCAGAGAAATCTCCGGCGCGGCCAGCAGCGCCCGCGTGATAGTCCCAGGCCGTGCGGGGACTCCTCCCCGATAGCCACAGGGTCGCCTGAGCAACCCGGGGGCGGAACAAGAACTGCTTCCAAACGATGGGGTGGATGGCTCCCGCTCCCGACGGTGCCAAGATGAGCCCGTGTGTGGATGGCTCCCGCGTTGAGTCTGGTAGGTATCGCTCGTGCAGCAGCTGTCGAGTGCAGTCGTGTGTCCGGCCTGTTCATGCAGTCTGTTCACTGCTGGCCTTGAAGGGTTTCGCCGGACCAAGCCCCCTATCGTTTAAGCGGGCTGTCACGCCCGACACGCTAACCGGGTTCGGCTGGTCCTTGGCGATCGACCATCTGCTACCTTCACTTACCTCCCGCGCCTCAACCTCGTGCGCCAGTCACCCAGCGGTCCGTTCAGACCGCTTGAAGCACTGGCTTATCCTCATATTCGCCACCCCGCGTCATCACCGACCAGGCGATCCGCGCCATCTTATTGGCTAGGGCCACCGCCACCACCTTTGGCGGCCGGCGTCGGAGCAGGCCTGCAATCCAGGGCGATGGATTACTGCCCTCCCGGCGAAGATAGCGCAGCACTGACGTCGCGCCCAAGATCAGCAGCTGGCGCAGGTACTTGTTTCCCTGTTTGCTGATCCGCCCGAGCCGGGTCTTGCCCCCGGACGAGTTTTGCTTCGGCACCAGCCCGAGCCAAGCCGCAAAGTGGCGTCCTGATCGGAAGGTGCTTGGGTCGGGAATACTCGACGCCAGGGCCGAGGCGGTCACAAGACCAATGCCCGGGATTGTCTCAAGCTGGTTGGAGAGGTCATTGGTGTAGTGCCAGTGCGCCAGTTGCTTGTCGATCGTCCGCAGCCGCTCCTGAAGGTCAAACACGAGCCGAGCTAAGGTCTCCAGTACCACGCGGGCAAGATCGGGCAGGTCGAGAGGTTCGCCCCGAACCAGAGCTCCAACCATCTTCGTTACCTGAGAGACCCCGGCCCCGGTCGCGATCCCGAGTTCGGCCAAGTGGGCCCGGATCGCGTGCAGGAGCATGGTGCGTTGTTTTACCAGGAGAGCCCGGGAACGGTGCAGCATAGCGGCAGACTGCTGCTCGGGTGATTTCATCGGCACGAAACGCATAGTCGGGCGGGTGACCGCCTCGCAGATAGCCTCCGCATCGGCAGCATCGTTCTTCTGGCGCTTTACGTATGGTTTCACATAGGCCGGTGGCAGAGGCGGACCTCATGGCCGAGAGCAGTGAGCTCGCGGGCCCAGTAGTGGGCGGTCGCGCAGGCTTCTATGCCGATCAGGCAGGGCGGCAGGCCCGCAAAGAACTTCACAAGCTGTGGGCGCCGGACCTGCCGGCGGATGGCAACCCGGCCCTCGGCATCAACGGCATGGACCTGAAACACCGATTTGGCGAAGTCCAGGCCGACTGTTGTGATCTCTCCCATGATCTCCACTCCCTCTCGTCCACCTTAAACGGGCTCATCTTGGCACCGTCGGGAGCGGGAGCCATCCACCCCATCGTTTGAGAGCAGCTCTTGTTCCAACTCCAGAATGAGGACGGGATGAGAGGATCATGCTTGCTAGTGTTGTGACTCTAACGCTTGTTTCGCACGGGCGACCTTTTCCAGGATAGCTGAGGCCGAGGCGGTCCAGACAAAGGGTCTCGGGTCGGCATTGTGGTGCTCCAGGTAGTCCATGATAGCACTCTCCAGATCGGGCACGCTCGTGAAGGCGCCCCGCCGAATGCGCTCCTGGGTGATCAGGGCAAAGAAGCGCTCAACCTGGTTGAGCCATGAGGCCGAGGTCGGCGTGAAGTGCAGGTGGAAGCGCGGAT